>NZ_DALZUO010000037.1:0-29817 GCF_032013335.1 Anaerospora sp.
GGTATAACGACAACCTATTTTACTGAAAACTCTAAAATTTCTATAATTGAAAGAAGTACGTGAAGGTTATAACGATCGTAGCTGACGAATTTTACTATAAGGAAATATCACGTCAATCAATAAGAAAGGCGGTTCGTGTACATGTAGTTCTTAATCTAAAGAGAGGAGCGTTAATATGGAGCAAGCTGAACAGCGCAGTAAAAACGCAAAAATTAATTTGCCGGTATTCTGGGGCAGCGCAATTCTTTGTTTTTTGTTTTATGCACCTATGGTTATCTTTCAGGAGTCTGCGAAAGAGGTTATTGATAAGGTCATGTTTGTCATTACGCATAGTACGGACTGGATGTGGGAAAGTGTGGCTTTCGCAGCATTGGTGTTTTCGCTTTGGCTGGCATTTAGCCGCTATGGCAACATCAAGCTTGGAGGTCGTGATGACAAGCCGGAATTTTCTACATTTACCTGGATTGCAATGATGTTTTGCGGGGCCTCGGGGGCAGGCTTAGTTTACTGGGCTATGGTAGAACCTATCTTTTATTTGCAGGGACCGCCTTTTGGCATTAAGCCGATGAGTCCCGAAGCAGGATCATGGGCATTAGCTTATGGCATATTTCACTGGGGTTTTAGTGCCTGGGGAACATTTACCATTCCGGCGGTAGCTTTTTCTTATATGTATTACGTGCGGAAACGCCCTTATTTGTATCCTAGCTACGCCTGTCGCGGCCTGTTAGGAGATTGTGTTGATGGCTGGGTCGGTAAAGCCATTGACGTGCTGAACATTATCGGGATGGTCGGCGGCTGTGCTACAGCACTGGGGGTCGTTGTGCCTATGATTTCCAGGCTAACGGCTATATTCTTTGGCGTGCCGGATACCCTCGTAGTTCAAATCCTGGTGGCTATTGTTTTTGCTGCCATGTATGGCTACAGTTGTTATCAGGGACTTTATTCCGGTATTGCGAAGCTAGCCGATTACAACACATATTTGTCTTTTATAATCGTACTCTTCGTAATGGTAGTGGGACCTACGGCATTTATGTTCTCACTGTTTAGTGAAAATGTTGGCATAATGTTTCAAAACTTTTTACGGATGAGCTTCTATACCGATCCTATAGCAAAGGGCGGATTTCCTCAGGATTGGACTGTATTTTACTGGGCCTGGTGGTTTGCCTGGGCAATTTACGTAGGGTTGTTCTTTACCCGTATCTCTAAAGGGCGTACAATTCGTGAACTGATTCTTAATATGATCATCACCTGTACATGCGGTGCCGCCATATTCTATCTTATTTTTGGGTCCTATGCCGTTGATATGATTATGAATCAAGGCATCGACCTAGGTAAGGTATTAAAAGAATCAGGTGGGCCGGGCGTTATTGCCGTCATATTGCAGTCTCTACCGCTCAGTTCCATTGTTATACCTGTCTTTATTGTTGTTATGCTTATCTCTCAGGCTACCGGTGTAGATGCGATGGCTTACACGATGTCTGCTATGGCCTGTTACGAAATTAAAGATGAGCAGGAGCCTCCCAAATGGTCTCGGATTTTCTGGGCTACTATGCTGCTTTTCGCTACTATTGGTCTGCTTATGGTAGGCGGATTGAAGGTGGTACAGCTTTCATCCGTTTTGACAAGCGTGCCAATACTCTTTATCACTATTATTCTGGCTCTTTCGCTATATAAATGGATTCAGGAAGATTTTGGCGAGCAGCTGCGGCCAACAGTGCTGAGCAGCGATGATCGTATGGGGGGACAAGGTGACGATCACAAACCCCAAAGTGTAAAAGGTACCGGTATATCTGCAAGTTAGCTAACTGGTAAAAAATTAAAGTCTGTGAGGTGCGTGCATTGATGCAACAATTTGATTTGCTTATTATCGGGGGTGGACCTGCGGGATTGACAGCCGCTATTTACGGGGCAAGGGCCAGACTGAAAACAGCTATTCTTGAAAAAGGGGCTGTTGGCGGTCAGGCGTTCACCACTCGCGAGATTGTTAATTTTCCGGGGTTTGCAAGCACCTCCGGACCAGCGCTTATGAAGACACTAGCGGAGCATGCAAAAGGCTTTGGCGCACAGATTATTACAGAAGAAGTTACCTCTGTCGAGCTTTGCGGGGAGCTCAAGCAAATTCAGACCAGGAAAGGGCGAACCTACCAGGCACGGGCGGTTATTCTTGCGCCAGGTGCTCAGCCACGCCTGCTAAATATTCCTGGTGAAAAAGTATTCCGGGGAAGCGGTGTATCCTATTGCGCTACCTGTGATGCGGAGTTCTATCAGGATCAGGATGTAGTTGTTGTGGGCAATGGAGATGCCGCCGTTGAAGAGGCTTTATATATTACAAAGTTTGCCCGTAAAGTAACCATCATCGTAATTCATGATGAAGGTATTGTCGACTGTAACCGGGCGAGTGCAGAAATAGCATTTCAACACCCGCAAATAGAATTTGTCTGGAATTCCATTCTAACGGAGATTAAGGGCGAGCTTGAAGCAGAAGCTGTTGTCATTAAAAACCTCAAAACCGGCGAACTGACTGAAATGAATGCTAACGGTGTTTTTATCTATGTTGGGATGATACCGGGGACGGGCTTCTTAAATCAGCAGGTTGATCTTGATGAATGCGGCTATATTCTGACCCAACCATCTATGGAGACATCGATAAGCGGCGTTTTTGCCGCCGGTGATGCTACAGTTAAGGTTTTACGGCAGGTTGTAACAGCAGCAAATGACGGTGCAATTGCTGCTGTTACTGCCGAGCGGTATCTCGAAGAAGAGCACAGCTTTAAACAGGAGATATTGCAGGCTGCCACCCCAGTGTTAGTTGCGTTTTGGAAACCGAATAACCCAGAATCTATTAGTTTGCTGACATACCTGGAAGCATTGACAAGCGTTAAGGAAAAGCGGGTCAAGCTAGTAAAGGTTGATATTTCACGGAAAAAAAGGCTGGCTGAGCAATACGGCGTCGAGGAAATACCTACGGTGCTAGTGATGAATCAAGGGAAACTGCTGAGAAAGATAACCGGTCAAGTGGATGAAAGCTGCTTTTGCTTAGCTGATGAGATAATTGCAGGATGAAGACATTTGTTTCAAGATAAAACAGATAAGAGAGAAGGAGAAATATTATGAAAAGAACAGCTCTTACCAATAAACTATTGGTATTAGGCGTTGATGGTATGGACCCGAGAATTAGCCGCCAGTATTTAGCTGAAGGGAAAATGCCTAACTTACAAAAATTAATTAAACGTGGAGCTGCGCGAGAAGATTTGCGCCTGCTTGGTGCAATTCCGACAATAACGCCGCCCTGCTGGACGACGCTGGCTACCGGAGCTTATCCGGGGACTCACGGCATTACCTGCTACTGGAGGCAGTCACCTGATAGTCTGGATGCAGTTGTCTACAATCTGGATTCCCGTAACTGCACGGCAGAACAAATATGGAATATTACAGCTGAAGCTGGTCTAAAAACGCTGGTATGGCATTGGCCGGGCAGTTCCTGGCCTCCCACCTCTCATAATGAAAATCTGAGTGTAGTCGATGGCACACAGCCGGGCTCTGTCAATATGGGAGTCGCCCAGCTTGATTGGGAAAAAGTGATTGTTGCAACTCCCGATATTAAAGAGGTTCGTTATGCACCAAGAGTAGATAAGCCAGCCGGAGTGGGTTGCATTATTACCGATTTGGAAGATACGTTAGATGATGATGTTGATGACGAGATGATGGAGATTTGGTGGGGTGATACTGCCCGCCAGGGTGGAGAGATCCGTACTTATGTTATGGATGATGAAGATACGGAAGTCGTAATTGGCAGCAAAGTTGCTTATGATATTGTCAATTCTCCGCTTAAAGCTGCGACAGGGTGGTCTGATGCTCCGGAAGGTGCGAAAGAGTTTACGATCTTAACATCTAGTGGTGTTACAAGACGGCCGGCTTTAATTCTTAGAAATGAAGACGGTATTTATGACCGGGTAGCAATTTATAAGAATAAGAAAGCTGCTGAGCCAATTGTAACGTTGGAAAATGGCAAAATGATATCCGGTATTATTGATGATGTTACTAAAAAAGAAATTACCAAGCCTGCATGCCGTTCGATGAAGCTATTAGAACTGGATCCTGCCGGTAATAAAGTCAGGCTATGGATCAGCAATGCACTTGATATTACAAATGACCAGCTGTGGCATCCCAAAGCGCTCTATAAAGAAATTGTAGAAAATGTTGGCGTAGTTCCACCTGTCAGCTTAATCGGCGGCGAAGATGACGAACTAGTGCGCGAAATATTTGAGCCGTCCTGGGTGATTTATAACAAATGGCAGGCAGATTGCATGAATTATTGCATCGATAAAAAAGGCTATGAAGTAGTATTCTCGCATCTGCACAATATTGATTGTGCCGGGCATCAGCTATGGCACCTTGCCAAGACATTACCCCCATGGGAACACACTTCCGAAAATACGTATCAAGGATTTATTGAGAAGTTCTATATGCAGACAGATGATTATCTTGGTGAATTCATGCATTTATTAGATGAAGACTGGACTGTGCTGGTTGTAAGCGATCACGGTCTCATTGTCGGGGAAAATGTACCACCTATTTTGGGTGAATACGGTGGACTAAATACGAAAATCATGGAAGAACTGGGCTATACAGTGATGAAAAAAGACGAGAATGGAAACTCCATACGGGAAGTGGATTGGGAAAAAACCAGGGCCGTTCAGATTCGCAGCAACTATATTTATATTAATCTAAAAGGCCGTGACAAATATGGGATTGTCGACCCAAGTGACAAATATGATTTAGAGGAACAGCTAATCAGTGATTTGTATAATTACAGAGATGATAAAACAGGCAAACGCGTTGTCGGTATTTGTCTCAGAAATAAGGATGCCGTATTAATTGGTACTCATGGACCCGAATGCGGGGACTTGTTCTTCTCCATCGAAGAAGGGTACAATCGCTTGCATGGCGATAGCATTTCAACCTCAGAAGGATATTATAATACATCGGTTTCTCCGATTTTTGTGGCGGCGGGACCTGGTATTAAGCCTGGGTTTACAACAGAGCGTATTATCCGCCAGGTTGATGTGGCTCCTTCCGTTTCGGTATTGTTAGGCTTACGCTATCCTGCGCAATGTGAAGGAGCACCTATTTATCAGATTTTCTCAGAAGAGATTTGAGGCGTTGCTAAAAGGAGTGTAGAGGATGCAACAATTAAATACAAACAGTTTTGAAGAAACTATTTATGATAACAGTGAAGCCTGTTTAGTTATTTTCTCAAGAGAGAATTGCCATGTGTGCAGGGAAGTAGTGCCTATGCTGGAAGAATTACAAGGTCAGTATGAGGGGAAATTTGGCTTCTATTATATTGATATCGAAGCAGAGAAAAACTTAGCCCAGCGATTTCCCTTAAAAGGAGTTCCGTCAGTTCTGTTTTTTAATGAAGGCATGCTGAAAGGAAAGCTTGCCGGAAACATTGAAGGGGCAGAAGTAGAGAACAAGATTGCTGAAGTCCTTGGAGTATAAGTAAAAAAACCACCCAGCTACTAGTGCTGGGTGGTTTTTTTACTTATACCAGGACCGTACGGATTATTTTGATAAGTTCTTTTTCAGTAGCGCAAAGGTGATGGCGATTTGACCAAATAAGCGCAATCATGATATTTAAGGGAGATTTTTTGATATCCAGGGCAACTAAGCCGCTAAACATATTGGTGTACTCTTGCGCAACAAAGCGCGGTATAAAAGTAATGCCATTTTCCTGTAATAGTAGCTTTTCCAGCATAACAATTGTATCAACCCGGTAGTTGACATTAATGTTGCCATACTTTTTTAGGATACTTGAAATTCCGCAATTGGTAATGTACTCGGAGTTGAAGAGAATAACCGGTTGAGCCATCGCTGACTCGAGGCTGATCTCCCGTTGACCGGCAATAGGGCTATTTTTGCTGGTAAGCACAACAAGTGTATCCTGAAGGATTTCCTTCGTACAAATATCCTTTGCTTTGCTTAACTCTTCCGTTTGTATAATGATGCCAATATCTGCTTTGCCGGACTCGACATCCCGCAGAATATTGTTTGATTCGCCAACTTTTTGCAGAATGTTTGCTTTCGAGTATTTTTGCCTGAAAATCGAAAATACTTTAGGCATAAATGTCATATTTACATTGAGTTCTACGGCAATAGAAATATCGCCGCCCAGTTCATTAGAGTTTACACGAGCTAAAGAAGAGATTTCCTCTAAAGCATCGATAATCTGCAATGCTTTCTGAATGACAAATTCACCGGCCTCGGTCGGATAGACACCCTGATTTGTCCGCTTAAGCAGCTGAACTCTTAATTCATCCTCCAATTTGCTTATGGAGGTGCTAAGAGCAGGCTGAGAAATATGAGCACGCTCAGCGGCTAGCGATATAGATTTTGACCGGTTTATTTCAACAAGATATTGCAACTGCTCTAAGCGCACAGCATCACCCGCGTAAAAATAGTTGAATTATTTACAATATTACTACTATTATAGTGCATTTGGCTGCAAAGTAATAGTACTTTAGCATATCTTATTATAATAAGAGTATCAACTGATACCGGCCACACTCATAAAATAGATTAGAGCGTCGCAGCGGCGGCAGATTAATTTATTTAATGAGGGGAGGAAGCAGATCAGTGGAAAAAGTGACACTGCGGGAGTTGGAACAGCTTGCATTGCAGGCTAAAAGCAGTCTTGAGAACCAGGCGCAGTCTATAGGAAGAGATGTGATGATCTATTTGCATTGGACTGCCGGACATTATGGGCAATTCTTTACCGATTACCATATTAACATTGATGCTGACGGCAGCATTTACGCGAGTATGAACGATCTTTCAGAGGTCAAGTCGCATACGTACCGGCGAAATACGGGAGCAGTTGGCATTGGTTTATGCTGTGCCTATAACGCTGTTACCAATGATTTGGGGGCAGAACCACCAACTGCAAAGCAGATTGAAGTGTCGGCTCAGGTTGTAGCTGCATTGGCGCAGAGCTTGGATTTGACTATTGACTATCAGCATGTTATGACTCATGCAGAGGCGGCAGATGAGGATGGATATGGTCCTGCAACAACCTGTGAAAGATGGGACTTGTGGTTTTTCGATGGTGTTGCTCAAGGTGAAGGTGGAAATGTGATTCGCGGGAAAGCAAACTGGTATCTTCATTCCTCTGACAGGTATTGCTTAGAAAACAAACGATTGGAAGAATTGTATTTTACTAAGCATTGATTAAATAGTGGTTTGATACTTTCTAGTGAATCAGAATTGCTGGCTGCAGTCTCAAAGAATTGATTGGCTATAAGGCTCTTTTCAAATTTTTCAATGGCGCCGAATTTACGCTGGGTAGGCTGCCATTGTAAGCCTAGCTGGGAGAATGCTTCCTCTGACTCTAGCTTATTAAAATCGCGGAGATCATTCATAACCTTAGAAGATTGATAAACCATTTGGAGCTGATAATTGCGGGAACGGTACAGGGGCATTATTGTGCTTAATAAAATATCCAGACCAACAGCAAGAGAACGACGTTGACTTAATCCACCAAAGGCATAGCCTGTAAAAATATCAATAAAGAAGTGAGCATACACCCGTCCGAGAGAACCAATTCCCCGGCCAAAAAGGCACTCGTAGACGAGCAATTCGCCTGGATGGGAAGGGCTAAGATCCCGTTCGCGAAACTCGGGCTTATTTTTTTCGATAAAGCTGATTTGACGAGAGTTTAATTTCAGTCCGCCTTGAACAGATAATCGTATCAGCGTATTGCAGATTGTTTCCCCGTTATCCAGACCGCACTGTGCTTTTAACAGGATTAAATCATTAGTAGTCAGGGGAATTTTGCGACGGTGAAAATGATTGAGAATGCGAAAATCATTCCAATATGGATTGTGAAGGCAAAGCGAAATTAAGTGCCGATGCAGTGGGCCTATGGCCGCATAAAGTGGTACAGCCGGAATGTCGGTACCATCTATTGAATTAATGCATGCAGAGCGGGGCTCAGACATTTGTAAGTTTTCATAGGCAGGTGCATCTTCAAGCAAAAGCAGCTGCAAAGCACTAGGTGATGTAGCAAATTTCATAATTTGCCTCCTAAATAGATAGTGCCGACCGGATGATCCGGTCGGCACTTCATTGTGTAATCAAGATGTTACATATATTATATAACTGAGTGTAGTCATTAGCAAGCCGAAAATAAACATAAGCAAACAAAAACAAATTAAAACTAGATAATGGAATTAAAATTTCAATAAAACTTATCTGTTTTGTTTGGTTTAGGAATATGGAGTGATTCTCATTTAGCTTAGTGTTTTATTCAATAAATAAAGGGTTTTAAGGGAGATTGTATAATAATGTTTTTTTAGGAAGACTAATAGAAATGGTTATAACTCACAGTCAATATCATTGAGGGGGGTTAAGACAATGAAAATTAGTGGAAGAAACAAGCTGCAAGCTACGGTAAAAGAAGTTGTTAAGGGTGCCGTTATGGCGAAGGTAGTTATGGATTATAAAGGTGACGAACTGGTCGCGGCCATCACTGTCGACTCTGTCAATGATTTGGACTTAAAGCCGGGTGACAAAGTAACTGCACTGATAAAAGCTACTGAAATGATGGTTCTTAAATAGACTATCGGGTAGAAAAAATACATACTGGTTCTCAATAAGGGCAGTGGCCGGCAGGCCGTTGTCTTTTCTTATTTTAAGTTAGTGAAGAGGTTGACGATATGGAGTTTATACCGGCCAAAACAATTTTATCAGGCTTTGAAACAGGAAGTGTCTGGTTTGGTAAAAACTATAATATGAATATTTACAAAGGCTGTTCTCACGGATGTATTTATTGTGATAGCCGCAGCGAATGCTACAAAGTTGAGGATTTTGACAGAGTAAGGGCGAAGGCCGATGCTCTTGAATTGCTTGAACGTGAACTTAAAGTAAAGCGCAGAACCGGAGTCGTCGGTATCGGCGCTATGAGTGATCCTTATAATCCTCTTGAAAAGGAGTATTGTTTAACAAGGAGTGCTTTAGAACTAATTAATAAGTATCGTTATGGGATTGCTATTACTACAAAAAGCGATTTGATAACAAGGGATATTGATTTGCTGCAATCGATTAAAAGTCATTCGCCTGTTCTTGTTAAGATTACGATTACTGCTGCTAAGGATGAACTCTGCAAAATCATTGAACCTCATGCTGCTGCTTCTTCAAGCAGATTTGCTGTAAGTCAAGAAATGGCAGGTGCCGGGATTTTTTCAGGCATACTGCTTATGCCGGTACTGCCTTTTCTAGAGGACAATGAGGCTAATATCGGAGAGATTATTCGTCTTGCCAATCAGCATAAGGCGAAGTTCATTTATCCTGCTTTTGGTGTAACCTTGCGACAAAATCAAAGAGCGTGGTATTATGCTAAGCTTGATGAGCACTTTCCCGGACTGAAGAAAAAGTATATAGAACGGTTTGGTAGTGCTTATGAGTGCCGTTCACCAAGAGCAAGAGAATTATGGAACTTTTTTCAAACAGAATGCGAGCGGTTTGGCATGCTCTATAAGATGGAAGAGATTATTAACAGCTACAAATCAGGTTATGGTGATTGCCAGCTTACCTTGTTCTAGCAGTGAGGGAGATTGTGTATAGTGAAGCAGGGGCAAAAATGATATAATGATAAAATAAGTAAGCTTTGTCTCAAAGGAGATTATTTTTATAAATGAAGAATGTTTATGATGAGGTGTATTCTTTCTATGAGGAGGAAATTATACTTGAACCGGTAATCAAGCGGGAATGGGTAGAAGGCTACCTCAGGCAGAAAGCCTGGCAAGGAGCTAATGACGGCGAATTACGTCAGATTTGGAATCATATCCGCTATTTTGAGCTATACCTTGACGCGACCGAAAATGATTATACCGATTGCCTGGAAGATATTCCTGCCCAGGAATACGGGTTAGTAATTTACTGGCTGATTGATAATATTCAGGGCTATAAAAAATCATTAAAGGCGGCACGTCGGTTTTTTGATATACTGTTGGATCTTTATAAATATCTCGTAGCCAAAAGAGTGCTTTTAAATTATGATGAGCTGGAATTAGCTGCGCAGGAGATTGCAGGCGGTAAACGTCTTGAACTATTTCCTATTGCTCTTATGGATGAGGTCGAACAGCAGCACGGGAAAAGCAGCTTGGTGCTTACTAGTGAAAAGAGCTTGTCTACTAATGATCCCGAAGTTGTCGGTGAGACTGTAGAGCACTTGATGACCAAGCTCGGTAATTATTTTCAGCAGCGAGAATTTACGGATGATTTTCATAGAGCACTTTTTCTATTTAACGGTCCCTTAGCCATTATCCCCGGTGAGGATCAGGATGAGTTCTGGCTCGGTTTTTGGGACTATTTTCTCTTTGATTATCATTTGCTTGTCAATGACTTGACTCCGCTCGCCCATTTTCAGAGTCACTATGGCAGTAAGCTGCTTCATGATGAACGACATATTTTACAGGAATTTTTAAGTGCTACTTTTTGTGTTTTTTATATTGACCGGGTTATTAATGGGGAATGGGTAGAATGTGTCAACCTATTTACGGAAGAAAAGTTTCGCCTGCCTCATCCGCAGTCCAGTTATCAGCAAATAAAGAAGATGCTCTTCTTTGGACATGTGTTTTCCCGCGAGAATGTGATGATCAATTATGTAACCAGTATTGAGATCAGCAGTAACTTAAGGCGACGCATTAAAGACGAAGTCACCAGGCAAAAAGCGCTCTTTAATATTCAGGAGCCAGCGGGAAGCTGGCTTGATATGTTCAGCCGGCACGCACTGGTTGTGCGACATACAATTAATGCATTATCGACAATGGATAAGGTTAATGTAACCCCGTTTAACCAGGTAGACCGGGTTTATCCGAGTATTGCAGAAAATAGCATACCTAATCAAGCGGTTATCGAAACATTGGAACATCTGATGCCGGAATACGGCTTTTCTCAGCATGATATTCGTTTGGCTAAGCGGTTATGGTA
The DNA here is from genome assembly GCF_032013335.1 of Anaerospora sp. Lineage (NCBI taxonomy): Bacteria > Bacillati > Bacillota > Negativicutes > Selenomonadales > Sporomusaceae > Anaerospora > Anaerospora sp. Next base: position 10,993 of record NZ_DALZUO010000037.1, read on the forward strand.
TGATTATTGTCAATTAACCAGAGTGACAGTACGTAAGCCTCAGGTGTGGGCGGCTGCAGTGATTTTCAGTTATTCGATGCTGAATTCTTATAATGTCATGCCAGCTGATAATATTGCTGCAGATTTAGCTATTTCCAAGGCTGGCATTTACACAAACCGGACAAAACTATACGATATGCTTCAACTGCAGAAATTTGATCCTCGTTATTTGAACGAAGAGGGATTTGTTTTGTCGTTGTTTACTTGAGTAGTACTAATAGGAGGGATCGACAATGCGTTGCACTGTATGCGGTGCCGAAACGGATTCCGATAACAGCTGTTGTGCTTCGTGCCTGCAGAACCAGCCTGAGGTGCAGGTTATGACCCGGGAAGAACGAGATGGGTTTTCAGGACTTACAATCGACCAAAGCGACAACAGACAGGAAAAAGACACCGAATATCAACAATCCGGTGCCAGGCGTAATGGTATTTATGTACGGCAATATAATCTGAATTCAACAAGCTTATTGACTAAAATCCTGCTCGCACTAGGTTTGCTGGCAGTACTCTCCGGTGCTGTCGTAATCGGCGGGGCAGTGCTTGTGCTTTTTGCAATTGGCTGGCTGATTCGAAGGTTAATTGGCAGATAATGAATTAAAAATCTCCGACGTCATTATACGTCGGGGTTTTTTTATTTACAAAACTCTTCATAACTTTGGTTATATCAGAGAGAAGCTTATCTTTATCTGCAGGAAGCGTGCCTGCCAGCGGCAGCATATTAGAAACATGATTGCTGCGGAATATGCAGGGGCTGGTGACAGTTGTGTGGGTTAAGAGCTGTTCGAGCTCCGCAACAAAGCCGTACGGCGACAAAGGAATAAACTCTCCTCTCTCCGCAGCTGCCCGGAGTGGAGTCTGGTCATGGAGCATAAGCGTTAGCGCACTGAGCATGGTAGGATTAATCGCGCTTACTACTTTACCGGTATTAATAGCATGCTGCCTCGTTAACGTCTGTCCTCCCAGTCCCAGGATAACCATAGCAGATAATTTTATGCCTGCCGCTACAACCTTGCGGCCCGCTTGAATCATTTCTTCAGCGGTGGCACCTTTGTTAACGAGTTTTAATACGTCATCGTCGCCGCTTTCAATCCCGAGGTAGATCATCTGCAGACCAGCCTGCTTAAGGATGAGCAGCTCTTCCTCGGTTTTGCGCAGAATATCTTTTGGTCCGCCATAACAGGTAATCCGGGATAGCTTAGGAAAAGCACTATGTAAGGCGGACATAATGGTTAAGAGTTGTTCGTTAGGCAGGGATAGCGCATTGCCATCAGCTAAAAAGACCCGCCTCAGTTGGGGATGGAATTTGGCGGTTTGATTAATTAACTGCATTACTTCTTCTAAAGGACGAATACGAAAGCGTACTCCCTTATACATGCTGCAGAACGTACAGGCATTGTGCGAGCAGCCAATGGTTACTCGCAGGATAAAACTATTGGCTTCACTGGGCGGACGAAAAACCATGCCCTCAGCATTATCAAACATAAGATTCACCTCGTAGTAGTTCGGCTTTTAACTCCTGATAACGTTTAGTAAAATAAGTCATGTTTTGTGCCTCGCGGTGATCAAAGCCATAAGCGCGGCGGCTAACTGCCAATACAGGCGGAGCCTGAATACGTTTTGCTACTGCCAGACCGGTGTATAGCTTCCACCACCGTTCCAGATCATCAATAAAAGCAGTTGGAGTTGCAAATAGCTGCTTAGCCAGATTAGGGGCGCAGCCAAGCTTCTCCTCCAAAATGCCCTGTTGATACCAGAGCAGGATATCTTCCGGTGTGGCTCGGTTCCAATACTCCATAAAGGCGCGGAATAAATAGTCATGATAAGGATAAACAAGCGGATCGCCCTTACCTTCATCTACAGACTGGTCGAAAGAGAGTTCGGCACTCGGCACGATGGTAATTGTCTGCTGGGGGATTACTTCCCGGTGATAGACTGCCGTATTAAAATAATGGGCCAGCTCATAAACCTGATACTTCCAAAGGTCGGCTAAAGCAGCCAGAAATCCGGCCTGATCACCATAGAGTGTTGAATAGCCTACCGTTAGCTCGCACTTGTTGGCATTGCAGGTGAAACCACCGCCGAAGGCGGCAGCCAGACCAGCCAGTACTCGGGAGGAACGGTCACGGGCCTGCAGGTTCTCTGTCATAAAACCGGTTACGGTTAGCTTGCTTGTTTCGCCGGTGCGGGGATTCACTAAGGAAGCAGTGCGTAGCTGTTCAAGGGTAAGGTCAACGCTTGGCTGGATTGGGATGATAACATAACGGCAGCCCAGATTCTCGGCTAATTTGGCGGCCAGACCCTTCGTAGTCTCTGAATTATAAAGGCTAGGCATATTAACGAGCAAGATATTCTCCGGGCCCAGTACATGCGTATACAAAGCGGCGGCGACAGCTGAATCAATCCCTCCCGATACACCGATTACGACCCGGTTCATACCGATAGATTGCAGGAATTTGCCTGTCCCATAGCTGACAGCTTGAAATAAGCGGTCAATGGTGTTATCTGCCGTAATTGCTGTAGTGTCAGGCAGGTTATGACACGAGCCTGACAGGGAAACATCAATAGTTAGCACTTGGGCGGTAAACGGGGAGCAGTAGGCGGCAATTTCACCATCGGGACAATATACGGTGCTGCACCCGTCAAAGGTATAGACCGTTTTTCCATTATTCTGGAGACCCACATTATTGACGTATATAAGAGGGGTGTTTATATCCCTTGCCTCCTTGGAGAAAACACGGTTTCGCTTGTTGTTTTTGCCGAGGGTAAAGGGGGAGCTTGAGATATTAACTAGCAAATCAATGGAATGGTTTTGACTGAGAATATCAATTGGTTTGGTAAAATAGTCATCACTCCAACCGTCTTCGCATAGGATGCAGCCTACAGAAAGGACTCTATTACCAAGTGTAATCTGTACAGGCTGTAATAACTGGTCAACTGTTGTATGCAGCTCAGCGGCTAATTTCCGTAAGCTGAAAAAATGTCTGGTGTCATCAAACTCCCGGTAATTGGCGTGCAGCGTTTTAATCCGGAATGGGTAGGGAAAGTTATCTCCTCCTGCCAGCTTGCCTTGTTGGGCAACATGAAAGGCATTGAATTTACGAACACGGCCGTCATCGCCTCGCTTTGTCCAATCTATGGCCACATTGCCAAACAGAATGGTTATTTCATTAGAGGCAGCAATAATTTGCTGACCGTAATATTCACAGTCCCGTAAAAAGGCATCTTGTTCCCATGTGTCGCCAAGCAGGTAGCCGGGAATAGACATCTCGGGAAAAATAATCATATCAGCCTGTTGGTTCCTGGCTTCCCCAATCATTCGCAGCATAGCGGAGCTGTTAAGATCGGGGCGTCCTGGTATGACTTCCAGCTGTCCTAGCGCAATTCGTATCAATACAGCCACCTTCTTAGTTAGTTTTTTATCATTTCTTCTCTCTTAAAGGCAGCATATCCTGTTACTGAGGGGATTTTTTTATGCTGCTTGTTTTCTGATTAGCATACATAGATAGCAGGATTTTTAGTTAAAATATGGAAGAGATAATAAACTTTGTAATAAGGAGTGTTTTTTATGGGCAATTGTTCGACTATCTTAGCTATTTTGCAGGAAAATCGCACAGAAACGGCTCCCCAGGTTCAGGATATTCTTACCCGCTACGGCTGTTTTATCCGGGTACGGCTGGGCTTGCATGATGCCGCCCTTGATCAGTGTACGAATACGGGCCTGATTTTATTGCAGTTATGCGGTGATGACATTCCTATTGCTAAATTTGAAGAAGAACTGCGTGCCGTACCGTATGTCAAAGTAAAATCCATGTCGCTGGATTTTTAGAGGTACTATTAGAAGTTTCCATGCCGTTCAGAAAGCTCCAGATGCACGATCTCCATCTCAAATGTCTGCCTTTGTGCATCACAGAGCTGTGGGCGCGGGAAATCCCGAGGAAGCGAGCGAAGACAGTACAGCAGCGAGGGTACGACGAGCGAGCTCCCGCAGGCCTGAATGCGAAGTTCTTGGTGCTTTAGCGCCTTAGTACTTCGGCTTACCCCTTGCGGGTACAACGCAGATGGGGCTTTCTGAACGGTATGAGGGCGGAAAACCGCCCTTTTTTTGTTATACTGGCAGGAAAGCTTTAGCAGGCGTGGAAAATGATATACATATATACAGGTTAATGGAATGAGGGAGTCTGTTGAAAACAAATGCTGCCCGTATTTTGGACGGGCTTCACATTGATTATACAATTCGCGAATATGAAGTGGATGAAAATGATCTTAGTGCCGAGAATGTAGCAGGCAAAGTGGGTATGCCAACTGCTCAAGTCTTTAAGACACTTGTTGTAAAAGGGGATAAAACGGGGATTATGCTTGTGTGCATACCCGGGGATGCTGAGCTTGATTTGAAAGCAATTGCTGCTTTTAGCAGCAATAAAAAGGTTGAAATGGTACCTCTCAAAGAAGTGCAGCCGTTGACCGGTTATATCCGAGGTGGCGTTTCACCAATTGGCACCAAAAAACGTTATCCTGTTTATGTGGATGATAGTGTTTCCAACTGGCCGGTTATTTCTCTGAGTGCCGGTGCCAGGGGATTTCAGCTGTTACTGACGCCTGCCGATCTGATCAGAGCGGTTAATGCTGGACTGGGAAGCTTCGGCAAATAAAAAGAGTAAACGCAATTTTTCGCTGTAAGTATGGGAGAGGATTTATAATGGAAGTTCAAATTGACGAGAGCATACGCAATAGTATTCCAAATTGCCGGTTGGCCTATATCACTGTTACTGATGTAGCCGTGAGAGGTACTCCTCCGGCTTTGACACAAGAGTTCCTGGAACTGCAGGCAGCTGTTGCGAAAGCCTATCACCTGGATATTCTGCCCACGATGCCGCGTATTGCTGCAGTACGCAACATGTACAAAAAATTAAATTTTGATCCTTCCCGTTATCGTCCTGCATCAGAGGCGTTAGTGCGCCGTGTTTTACAGAACAAAGGATTATACTATGTAAATAGTGCAGTTGATGTAAATAATTATTGTTCAATTAAGTTTTTGCTGCCTTTTGGTATTTATGATCTTAGTCCGATACAAGGCAATGTGAATTATCGCCTGGCAACAGAGGGCGCTTATGTGAATATTGCGGGTAATGAAGTTTCCACAAATCATAAACCCTTTTTAACAGATGATGCAGGGCCTTTCGGTAATCCAACTTCCGATGCCAGGAGAACCGCAGTTACTCTGGGGACGCGGAACTTGCTATCGGTCATTTATGCTGATGAAGAGGTTACCGATGCAGAGTTGGCTGATATTGCCGATTTTACAGCTGATATGCTGGTGCGTTACAATGGTGGGATAATAACAGATAAAAAGATTGTCCACTCTAATTGAAATTCGGTTGAGAATGAAAGGAAGATTTTGATGTACATAAGCACTCGCGGTGGCGAAGAACAACTGACTGCAGCACAAGCTATTCTTAAGGGCATAGCTGGCAACGGCGGACTATATGTTCCTGAGGATATTCCTGCAATTGATCACACATGGATCGCCAATTTACAAGAAATGAATTATTGCGAGCGGGCGCAAGCTGTACTTAACTTATTTTTAACCGATTATAACGCTGATGAACTGGCTACGTGCATCCAGGCAGCCTACGGTGCAGATAAGTTTGATCACAGTGAGGTCGCTCCTGTTGTTAAACTTGACGCAGGCAGCTATATTCTGGAATTATGGCATGGGCCTACTAGTGCTTTTAAAGACATGGCCTTACAGCTTTTACCCCATTTACTATCGCTGTCTTTAGAAAAGACTGGTGAGAATGCCCAAATTGTCATTCTGGTAGCTACCTCAGGCGACACCGGCAAGGCGGCATTAGAAGGCTTTAAAGATGTAAAGCAGATACGCATGATTGTGTTTTATCCGCAGGATGGTGTAAGCGAAATCCAACGACTGCAAATGGTAACGCAAGAGGGGAATAATGTAGCAGTAGTTGCAGTAACTGGCAATTTTGATGATACTCAGACAGGGGTCAAACAAATTTTTAATGATACTGCCTTTAATGCTCAGCTGGCAGAAGAAGGCTATCAGTTCTCTTCGGCCAACTCCATTAACTGGGGGCGGTTAGTTCCACAGATTGTTTATTATTTTAGTGCCTATGCCGATATGTTGAAGCAAGGTGCAATTGAGACAGGAGAAAAAGTAAACTTTGTTGTTCCTACAGGCAACTTTGGTAATATTTTAGCTGGCTACTATGCTTACCGGATGGGTTTACCCATCAATAAGCTGATTTGTGCAGCAAACAGTAATAATGTTCTAGCTGATTTTCTGCAAACCGGCTGTTATGACCGCAGGCGAGAATTTCATAAAACCTTATCACCATCGATGGATATCCTGATTTCCAGCAACTTGGAACGATTGCTCTATCATTTGACAGGCGAAAATGCCGGCCAAGTTTCGGAGTGGATGAAGGAACTGAATGAGAAAGGCTCGTATCAGGTTAGTGAACCGGTACTGGCAGCTCTACAGCATTTATTTTGGGCTGACTGGGCAAGCGATTCACAGACGACAGAAACAATTGCCGCAGTTCACGAAAAGTTCGGCTATACATGTGATCCCCATACAGCGGTGGCCTGGGGAGTATGCGAAAAGTACCGGGCTCAGACAGCAGATCAAACGAAAGCGGTAATTCTGTCTACGGCTAGCCCCTTTAAATTTAACACCAGCGTATTATCGGCGCTGCAAGGGTCATTTGATGGTGCTGATGAATTTGTTATCCTTGAGCAATTAAGTCAGCTTAGCGGCTGGCCTATTCCACGGCAGCTGGCGGCTCTAGAACAAAAGCAGCGGCTTCACTACATTGCCTGCAAGCCACAAGAAATGGCGAAGACCGTGCAAGAAATATTAAACAACAAGTAAAACAAAACCCATTCAGGCTAGCCTGAATGGGTTTTGTTTTGTAAACGCGTATCATATATTGTAATAATAAACAAAAATAAGAATATTTTTGTTTAAATATGTTGTATACAGTATATTTGTGCTATAATGATGCACGAAGTTAAATTTCACTGGAGGTAAATGATATGACTGTTTTAGCTCCGAGCCAATTGTTTACTCTTGTTAGCAACGTGCATCGTAACCTCTCCGTAGCACAATTAGTTGAACAAGCGGTAATTCGTAATGAGGGTGTATTAGTACACAATGGCGCTTTACGGGTAACTACCGGCAAATATACCGGCCGCTCGCCTAACGATAAATTCATTGTTGATTCACCTGTAGTTCATACTGATATTGCATGGGGAAATAATAAGCCCTTTTCCGAAGAGTGCTTTAACCAGTTATATAACCGCATGCTGGCCTATATGCAAAACCGTGAAGTATTCGTTTTTGACGGCTTTGCCGGAGCAGAAGAGAATCATCGCCTCCAGGTATGTTTCATTAATGAGTTTGCCTGGCAGAATTTATTTGTTCATCAGCTTTTTATTTGCCCGGACAAACCTGTAGACACTGAACCTGAATTCCAGGTTATCTGTATGCCAGGTTTTAAAGCTATTCCGGAAATTGATCATACTAATTCAGAAGCATTTATCGTAATTAATTTTGAAAAGCGGGTAGTACTCATCGGCGGAACTCATTATGCCGGTGAAATGAAAAAATCAATTTTTACGGTAATGAATTATCTACTGCCTCTTAAAGGCGTTCTTTCCATGCATTGCTCAGCCAATGTGGGCCCCCAGGGTGACACAGCGCTGTTCTTTGGTTTGAGCGGCACCGGAAAAACCACATTATCTGCTGATCCTAATCGCCGTTTAATTGGTGACGATGAGCATGGCTGGTCTGATGACGGTGTCTTCAACATTGAAGGTGGTTGTTATGCTAAATGCATCAAGTTGAGCGAAAAAAATGAGCCTCAGATCTGGAATGCAATCCGCTTCGGTTCTGTGCTGGAAAACGTGGTTATCGACCGGAAACTAGGCACTATCGACTACGACAGTGATGCTATTACGGAAAATACCCGGGCTGCTTATCCGGTTGAGTATATGCCTGATATTGTTGTTGACGGCACTGCCGGTCATCCGAAAACGATTGTTTTTCTGACAGCTGATGCTTTTGGTGTATTGCCGCCAATCGCAAAATTAAGCAAAGAGCAAGCAATATATCACTTCTTATCTGGCTATACCAGCAAGCTGGCTGGTACTGAACGGGGCATAACAGAACCGGAAGCTACATTTTCCACTTGCTTTGGTGCGCCGTTTCTACCATTGTCGCCATTAGTTTATGCCAAATTGTTGGGAGAGAAAATTGAGAAGCATAATACGAATGTTTTTCTCATTAACACTGGCTGGTCAGGCGGAGCATACGGTGTAGGCAAGCGAATGAGTATTCCTCATACCCGTGCTATGGTTACAGCTGCTATTGAAGGCTTGCTCGATGCTGCTGCTTACGAGCTTGACCCTATTTTTAATGTGTTTGTACCGACCACCTGCCCCAATGTACCTGATGAAGTCTTGAAGCCGGTGAACACCTGGAGCGATAAAGAGGCTTACGAGCGTCAGGCAAGGGAATTAGCGAAGCGCTTTACGAACAACTTCACTAAATTCGGTTCAGAAGTATCGGCCGCAGTTGCAGCCGCTGGCCCAAAAGCATAGAAGAAGCATAAAAAAGCCATCGAACTAAGAAATTAGTACGATGGCTTTTTTCAGGCCGCCCGCAGCAGGAGGGGAAAGCCCGGTTCGTCCTTTTGTCATCGCCACAAAAGGACCAAAAAGTCTAGGCCTAATCTTCCAATAGCCTTGGCAAATTGCCAGCTTACTAAAATTCGTAAACTCGCTATCGCTCAAACAGTACGAATTTCTTAACGTAAGTTGGCAATTTGCCATCCTTCGGACCGGCTATTTCCAGAAAGGCCAAAAGAATGAGAGACGGATACAAAAGAACGTAGCATTATTTAAGTGTTGGTAAGTCTTGATTGAGTGTAAGAACAGGAGCAAAAAGGTCACCTAACTTTTCAAAGCGTGTAATTACCTGAGCTGCTTCGAAAACAAGCGCTTGAGTGTCTTTTGTTTTAAATGCCTGCTCCACTTCGGCCCAGCTGACTGGTGTGGACACGGTAGGGTGCTCCCGGGCCCGCATTGAATAGACACACACAGTAGTCTTATGATCGTCATTTTGGCTCCAGTCTACAAATACCTTACCGGTTCGCAGCTTTTTTGTCATTTTGGAAACGACCAGCTCCGGATGCTGCTGTTCCAGCAGCTGAGCAATTGCACGGGCGTAGTTTTTTGTTATGTCGTACGTAACCGGTTTATTCAAAGGGACATAAATCTGAAGTCCTTTGGAGCCGGAGGTCTTTGGAAAGCTTTGCAGTTGATAGTGGTCAAAGATTGTTTTCAGCAGCAGCGCAACCTGGCAGCATTCCAGAATAGAAGCGGGTGGGCCAGGGTCTAAATCGAAGACTAGCATTGTCGGACAAAGTACGTCTTTGGCAGCGGAAAGAGAAGTATGCAGCTCCAGGGCCGCCAAATTTACTGCCCACACTAAAGAGGGAAGATTATTGACGACGCAAAAGTTGATATGATCGTCATTGTGTTCGCTCCAGACCGGTGTAGTTTGCAGCCAGTCCGGACGATGCTCAGGACATTGCTTTTGATAAAAGAATTTGGCTGTTGCTCCATCCGGATAACGCTTCATTGTCAAAGGCCGGTTGCCTAGATGCGGCAGCAGCGCAGGCGCGATACGTATATAATAATCAATAACCTGTCCCTTAGTGAACCCTGTTTGCGGATAAAATACTTTTTCAAGATTGGATAAAGTAAGAGAAGTACCCTCGACATCAACCGTGATTTTTTTACTGGGCACTGGCTTTCTTCCTCCTTGAACGGACAGGTTTTTCCGATTCCGGTGAATCTTCTTTCTTCATTGCCTTCAAGCTGGCTTCAAGAGCTGCCATTAGATCAATAACCTTTCCTCCTTCTGGTGCAGCCGGCTGAAGAGTAACTGTTTGGCCTTCCGCTTTTTTCTCAATTAAATCGAGTACTTTTTCCCGGTACTCGTCTTTGTATTTCTCCGGTTCAAAGGGAGAAGATAAACTAGTGATTAGCTGTTCGGCCATGGTTAACTCCCGCTCGTTTGGCTCAATATCCGCAGGTAGAGCCTCTAAATCATTTTGTGAGACAATTTCATCAGCGAAATACATGGTGGCCAGCGATAGGGCACGACCGGCAGGGCGAATAGCGGCAAGGTATTGCTTATTACGCATGACAATACGGGCAATTGCAATTTTATTTGTTTTTTTCATTGCAGCGAACAGCAGGGAATATGCCTTAGCGGCACCTTTGTCAGGTACGAGATAATAGGATTGTTCAAAGTAGATGGGATCTATTTCTTCCAGGCTGACGAAATCCTCAATATCTATGCTGCGGGTGGTTTTAGGGTTTAATACCTGCAGTTCTTCATCAGTAACCGTTACATAGCGCTCTGGCGAAATTTCGTAACCGCGGATAATATCTTCACTCTCAACCTCGGCACCATCGTTGGAGCATACTTTTTTTAATCGAATGCGGCAGCCGTCGCTAGCGCGTAATTGATTAAAATGGAGAGTTTTCTTTTTTACGGAATTAAACATTTTGACTGGTACGTTGACCAGTCCGAAGCTGATAGAGCCATTCCACATGGGTCTTGCCATAGTTACACCTCTTCTCTAATTACGTCGTGGGGCTGTTTGTCACTGCGGAGGCCTTTAAAGGACGGGTGCCGCAAGGTGTGATTAGGTGTCCACTCGGTAAACTCAAATTCACCAACTAATTGAGGCCGGACAAACTGGATTTCTTTTTGCGGCGGCTGTTCAACGAAAGGATTCTCCTCTTGATGGAGCGGCAGAAGCATAGCAGCCAGCTTCTGCAGGACTGTAGCTGTAAAGCCTGTACCGACAGCACCTGCATAATGTAGTTTCTTATGCTGATCGTAATAACCGACAAGCAATGCTCCCAATTTTCCCAAGCGTGCTCCCTGTCCAGGTACCCAACCGGCAATGACTAATTCCTGACGCTTTTGATTTTTAATTTTCAACCATGCTCCCGAGCGTTTGCCCGGTTCGTAAGGATGATCGAGTTTTTTTGCGACGATACCCTCCAGACCTAAATTGCGGCTGGCAGCAAGTAAATCTGCTCCGCAGCCGGTTGAATAAGCTGGAGTTTGCCAATATCGTCCATTCAAATGCATTTCTTCAAGCTGCTGTCTACGCTTGGTGTAAGGCAGGTCTGTCAATAGGTTCTGGTTTAACCGTAATAAATCAAAGATTACCAGAGTAACCGGTATTTGCTGCATCATGAACTGGATTTTCTTTTCTGATACCACTCCCATGCGATGTTGCAGCTGTGAGAAAGAGGGACATCCTCCTTTGCTAAAGGCAACAATTTCGCCATCAAGGACAGCAGGATACGGTAAACATGAAGCCAAATGTAAAACTTCCGGATATTGACTGGTAATATCCTTGCCGTTGCGACTGAGGACTTTTATGTGCTTACCGTCAAAGTATACTAAGGCGCGAATACCATCCCATTTAATTTCAAAGGCATATAGACGATCGTCTTTAGGAAGCTGGGAAGCTTTAGCCAGCATAGGGGCAATAACATCCATGTGTACCTCCAGAGAAACAACAGTCAAAATCATATATATATATAGTATTTGTAAAAAAACAAAAGCCAATCGCTTAAAACAGCAATTGGCTTGTAAGATGATCAGTAAATACAAATAAAAAAAGGCCGGATATCCGGCCTTTCTAGATCCTAGTAACGTTTGTTAGCTTGGAAGCAATCGCGGCAATATACTGCTTTGCCAGCGGTTGGCTGGAAAGGAACCTGAGTTTCTACACCGCAGCCGCTGCAAGTAGCAGGGAACATTTCGCGTTGTTGACGGAAACCGCTGTTGGAACGGCCGCCATTCATTTGAGCTTTGCGATTTGCACGGCAACCAGGGCAACGGGAAGGCTCATTTTGGAAGCCTTTTTCTGCGTAGAAAGCTTGCTCAGAAGCAGTAAATTCGAAATCGGTGCCGCATTCTTTGCAGGAAAGATTTTTGTCTTGGTAATTCATTAGTAACCAACCTCCTTAAATTGACTCCAACAATTGCCGGTCGGTTGGTTAAGAACTACGCAAGCGAGGCAATTATTTTCGTATCAACTCAATAATAACCTGCTCCATCCAGAATTGTCAAGATTCGGCTATCATATTTTCCAGTTCGTCCAGGAGGGCGGCAAATTTCTGCAAAGTAATTTCGATGGGCTTGGGAGAAGACATATCGACACCGGCATTTTTGAGAATAACTAAGGGGTAGTCGGAACCACCGCTTTTTAAGAATTTATTAATATACCGCTCTTGGGCGGGTTTCCCTTCTTTGATGATTTGATCGGCAAAAGCAGTTGCTGCCGAATAGCCTGTTACGTATTGATAAACGTAAAAGCTAGAGTAAAAATGCGGAATTCGCGCCCATTCGATGTCGACCTCTTTATCGACTACCATATCAGGTCCGTAATATTTGACATTTAAGTCATGCCACAAACTATCAAGCATATCAGCAGTAATGGTTTCACCACTTTCTGCCTTTTCGTAGAGTAGTTTTTCAAACTCGGCAAACATAGTCTGCCGGTAGATGGTACCACGAATAGACTCTAGATACTGATTAATCAGGAAGAGCTTTTGCCGCTTGTCGGTTGTTTTCTTAAGCATAAAATCAATAAGCAGGACCTCATTTGTAGTAGAGGCTACTTCAGCAGTGAATGTAACATACGAGGAAGTAGGATAGGGCTGGTTGGATTGGCTGTAAAAGCTATGCAATGCATGCCCCATCTCATGGGCTAAGGTGGAAACATCATCATAGCGGTTATTATAGTTAAGCAATACAAAGGGATGAACACCATAAGAACCCCAGGAATAAGCACCTGTTTGTTTTCCCTGGTTTTCGTAGACATCAATCCAGCCTGCAGTCAAGCCGGTTTCCAGGTTCTTTTTATAATCAGGACCCAGTGGTTCCAGAGCGGCCCGCACAAGATCAAGTCCCTCTTCATAGGGAATAGTAAAATCTACATCCCGGATAACCGGTACATATAAATCATACATGTGTACTTCGTCCAGCTGCAGAGCCTTCTTCTTAAGTGCCACATAACGGTGCAGGGGAGCCAGGTTGTTATGAACAGTGCTGATCAGATTGTCATAAACGGCAACAGGTACATTGTCACCCTCTAAAGCGGAGGATAATGTTGAATCATATTTACGTATTTTGGAGAAGAAAACATTCTTCTTTACATTGCCCCCTAAAGTAGCAGCAAATGTGTTGCGATACTGATTATACGTATTAAACAAACCGGTAAAAGCCTGTTCGCGCACACGCCGGTCAGGAGACATGATAAAAGTACGGTACCGACCTTCGCTTAGGTCAACCGTATTACCTTGCTCATCTTGAATTTTGGGGAATTTTATATCTGCACGGGCCAGCATGGTAAAGATGTTCTCCGGTGCCTGCGTTACTTCGCTGGCATGGGCGAGAATCTCTTCTTCAGCCGGAGACAGAACATGCTTTTTCTGGCGGGCCAAATTACTAAAGTAATAGGCATAGTCCTTAAGCTGGCCTTCTTGCTTGCGGAATTGATTTAATTTGTCTTCCGGCAATGCAATAATTTCCGGCTCAATAAAGGCTGTTGCAGCTCCGGCTTCAGCTAAAAGAGCTTCGACTTTTCCTGTCATAGCCTGATAACGGGTATTAGCCGAATTTTCATCGCGATGCATACGGGCAAATGAATAAAGCTTGCCGGCAATTATGCCGATTTCGTCACGGTATTTCAGGCACGCGGCTAAGGTCTGGGCAGATTCGCTCAGCCGTCCTTTGTATTTGCTGACTTGCTCCAAGTCACTCCGCAATTTGTCAAAATCAGCCTGCCAGGCACTTTCGCTGGCATAAATATCTTCTAAATGCCATTTGTACTGGTCAGCTACTTCTTCGCGAGTAGGGAGGCTTGAATTGGGGGCGGCATTGCCGGTCGTCTGAGAGGCTAGCAATGCACCTACGACAAAAGGAATTATTTGCGCCATTTTAAACATGAACACTCTCCTTCGGGTAAATTTTGCTGTATAGTATATATTGGCAATAAATAAATATCTTCCTCTATTTCTTTTTGCTAGTTTACCCGAAAAGGAAGAAATCTCTCGTTAATGGGTTATACTTTGAAATATTTAACAATTCCCCGGAAGATACTATCGGCAATATTATAACGTCCATCAACACTTGCCAGTAAGACTTCCTCTTCCGGATTAGAAATAAAGGCTGCTTCGACTAACACGGCGGGCATGTTCGTATAGCGAATGACATAAAAGCTTGCAAACCGTGCTCCCCGGTCTTTTGTTCCTAACCCTTCTATTAAACTTTTTTGAATGGCATTAGCCAGCCGGATACCGTCAGCGCCGCCGTAATGGAAGGTGGTAGTTCCAACTGCCTGAGGATTGGTAAAGGCATCATTATGAATGCTGATAAAAATATCCGCTCCATGATCATTTGCAATATCCACACGGGCACCAAACTCTGCTTCAGTGGAAGCATCAGACACTTTTACTTCGATATCGGTGTCCCGGGTGAGAATGACGGTTGCTCCGTTTTTTTCCAGCTTGTCACACAATAGTAAAGCAATCGCTAAATTATTATCTTTTTCTGCGGTGCCGGTGGGGCCAATTGCTCCCGAATCATTGCCGCCATGTCCCGGATCAATGCATATGACTTTACCGGACAGACGATTGCTTTCTGTTTCATCCTCGCTGACTACCGGTCGGTCGGCAATCGGAACGGGCGTTTTGGAATTTTTCGTATTAATGTAGACGATTTCCCGGGTTGTATCGTATAATGTGCCCCAGCGCTGTGTTTTGGCAATACTGCGCAGGGTGAGAAGCAAATCTTTAGAAACCTTTGGGCTAACAGGGACTTTTCGGCCATCTATAATAATCTGCATGACTTGACCCTCCTTGCGGTTACTTGTTTTATACTATGCAAGCGGGGGCAAGGCGGTGAGAAAAGGGAAATATCAAATTCAGCTTATGAATGCTAATGGTAAGAAGGTGTTGTTTTGAAAGTTTTATTAACGGTATTGAATGCAAAATACATTCACTCCTCGCTGGCGCTGCGTTACTTGCAAAGTTATTGTCAGCCTGCCTGTGATGAAATTACCATAAGTGAGTACTCCATTAATAATAAGCTCCTCGATGTACTTGCCGATATATATGTACAAAAGCCACAAATAGTTGGCTTGGCCTGCTATATTTGGAATATTGAGCTGACGCTGGCACTTGCGTCGATGCTTAAGCAGGTTATGCCTGAAATAAAAATTGTTCTGGGCGGTCCCGAGGTTTCCTATGATCCCGCACAGGTGCTGACGGCTAACAGCGCGGTGGACTTTGTGGTACAGGGAGAAGGAGAGGAAGTGCTGCTGCAGCTGTTAACTGTGCTCCAGGGCGGCGGCGAGATAGCAGGGATAAGCGGCCTGAGCTGGCGTGAAGACGGAGAGGTATGCACCAATGGCAGCCCCCAGCAGGTTGCCAGACTTGACAGTCTGCCCTTTCCTTATAGTGAGCAGGACCTAGCCGAACTAAAGGAAAAGATTGTTTACTATGAAAGTTCCCGTGGATGTCCATTTTCCTGTCAATATTGCCTGTCAAGCGCAACAAGTGGTGTACGTTTTTTAAGCCTGGAACGTGTTTTTCAGGATTTGCAAATTCTTATTGACGCCGATGTACGGCAGGTGAAATTTGTTGACCGCACGTTTAATGCCAAGAAAGAGCATTATCTGCCTATTCTAGAGTTTCTTGCCAAGCAGCAGTGCCGGACTAATTTTCACCTAGAGATTGCTGCCGATATATTAGATGGGGAAGTATTGGTATTTTTGAAAGATGCCCCTAAAAATCGTTTTCAAATGGAAATAGGTGTGCAATCCACCCATGAACCGACGTTAACGGAAATACAGCGTAAGAATAATTGGCCGCGCATTGTTGACAATGTTACCAGACTACGCTCTTATGGTAATATGCATTTGCATCTGGACTTAATTGTTGGCTTACCATATGAAAGTTATGAAAGGTTTGGACAATCCTTTAATGATGTATACCGTCTGCAGCCGCATATGCTGCAAATTGGCTTTTTAAAAATGCTTAAAGGATCGGGAATACGTAAAAGTGCAGCAAAGCATGGCTACCAATTCACCGGCTATGCTCCCTATGAGGTTTTGCAAAACAATTATATGTCGTACGATGAAGTTCGCAGGCTCCACCTGCTGGAGGATATATTTGACCATGTATTTAATAGCGGACGTTTTGTCACAACCGTAACATGGTTGACGGAAAGAAATAATGGTAACGCCTTTCATTTATTTGAAAAACTAACTGCCTATTGGGAAAATCATGGCTTGCACCGGATGGCTCATAGTCCCAAATCCATAGTCCGCTATGTCTGGGATTTTTGTCAGCTTCATTATCCCCAGGAAAATGACCTGTTTGAGCAATTGTTAAAGTTTGATGCACTAACGGGAGCGAAGGGTACGCTGAGGCCTGAGTTTTTGCCTTGGAATGGAGAAGAGTGGACGGAGGAAAAGAATCAATTCTGGCGTAATGATCAAATCGTTCGCCAGTATATAGAGAACTATACTTTTACCACTTGGCGCGAATTAAAACGTCTCTATCATATTGAAGTGTTTCCTGCATATGTACTTGCCAGATTTGCCGGACTTTCAGAGGACTACGGGCAAGAGGTGCCTGTCTTATTTGAGTATACCGAAGATGATGTGATTTGGAAGGTTGTTAAAGGTGCGGATTTCACGATTGGGGGAACAAGTTTTGCGTTATAATGTTTATTCCGATTATTTGCGTCAGCGATATGGCGAGAAAGTATATAAATTGCCGATCAGTATTCCCGTCACCTGCCCGAATCGTGACGGAGCCTGTGGTACATCGGGCTGTGTTTTTTGTGGTGAAATAGGAGCCGGTTATGAAAATCTACCGGAATCGATGACAGTAAAAGACCAGATTGAAGCAAATATTGCACACATTGCACCCAAATATAAAGCTCAGAAGTATATTGCCTATTTTCAAAACTTCAGTAATACCTATCTGCCGATAGACCGGCTAAGGAACTATCTGAACGAGGCTTGCCAGCCTAATATTGTTGGCATAGCCTTGGCTACCCGGCCGGATTGCATCAATGACAGCTATTTAGAGATGCTGACTGAATTCCGTGAAGAAAACAAGATCGACATCAGTATAGAGCTAGGGCTTCAATCTGTTAATTATCATTCTCTCATTAAAGTTAATCGCGGACATACATTAGGCGAATATATTGATGCCGTTATCAGGATCAAACGGTATCAAATTGAAATTTGCACTCATCTGATCCTGAATCTTCCCTGGGATGATATGACCGATACCATAGAAAATGCCAAGGTCATGTCAGCGCTTGGTATCGACCAGGTAAAATTGCATGCTTTATATATTGTCAAGAAAACCGTTATGGCTGACTGGTATGAGCAAGGCAAGATAACGCTGATCAGCAAAGAAGAATATGTTGAGCGTGTGGTTGCGTTTCTGGAACATCTCAAAAGTGATATTGTTGTGCAGCGAGTAATTGGCCGTGCGCCGGAAGCGAATACGCTGTTTAGCAATTGGCAAACGGGCTGGTGGAAAATTCGCGACGATATTGAACGCACGATGACAGAACGTGACACGTGGCAGGGGAAGAAATGCAACTATCTTAACGGCACAGCAGTGCGAAAGTTTCTGTAAGTGAGTATAGAATAGGGCTTGGCAGTTTGTCAGGCCTATTCTATACTGAGAATATATACATAACAAGCGTCTTTATGGAGGGGAATTTAAGTGGAGGTACGTAAGGTTTTCAAAGCCGGTAATAGTCTTGTCGTATCCCTGCCAGTAGAAATGCTAAAGTCATTAGGATTACGTGATGGTTCACATGTGACGGTAGAAATCAATCGCGAGAAACAAGAATTGGTACTTAAACCGGTTATTACGAAAAAAAACAACATGTCGCTTGAATTTGTGCGCACGGTAGATAAATTGTTCCTGGATTATGAATATGTTCTCAGGAGGCTAGCTAAATAATGCGATACCTCGAGCTGGAAGAAGTCATCTACATATATACACAGATTATTCAACGCACTGGTGGACAGGCTGCAATTAATGATGAAAAGATGTTAGAAAGTATACTGGCTAAGCCATTAGTTACTTTTGAAGGAGATGAACTATATCCGGACTTGTTTACTAAGGCTGCTGTTTTAATGTATGCGTTCATTCATTCCCGGCCATTTATTGATGGTAATAAACGCGCAGCACTTCTATGCACGATGTTCTTGTTCCGTTCAAATGGTTATCAAGTGACTGCTTCGCAGGAAAGTCTGTATGAACTCATCGTGGGAACGGAAACAGGCAAACTTCAGGTTGATCACCTTGTGCGCTGGTTTCGTAAAAACACCGCTCCTTATTAAATTGAAAACTTTGCAAAAAAGAGTTGACATAAACTGTTTAACCGTGTTACTATTTGTAAGTCGTCGCTGAGCTTTGACGAAATGATAAAAAATATATTGACATAACATTGAATGTTGTGATAGTATATACAAGTCGCCGAAACAAGCGATGAAAGAAAAATAAAAAAGAAGTTGACATGTTGAAACAAACGTGTTAAACTATAAAACGTCGCTGCAACAAGCGGTGATGTGCAAAAACACAAAACGTGTTCCTTGAAAACTAAACAATGTAAGAAGTAATAACGCCAGA
>NZ_DALZUO010000038.1:0-28337 GCF_032013335.1 Anaerospora sp.
AAGGTGGCCGTACTGTTGGCGCCGGCGTTGTAACCGCTGTAATTAAGTAAGAAAAAGTGCTGAGGGGCGGCGCAAGCTGCCCCAAGGTAATTGGTTTCACAGGTACCCCAAAGGCGATGATGTGGAAGGTTGCCCGCATCTTTAGCGGGGAGATTTCTGCGGAGCATGTCCGTTCTAGAAACTGGGCGATAAGGAGGAAAGAAAAAAACATGGCTAAACAACAAAAAATTAGAATTCGTCTCAAAGCATACGATCACAAAGCATTGGATCAAAGCGCTGTGAAAATTGTCGACACTGCTAAAAGAACTGGTGCATTGGTGTCAGGACCTATTCCACTTCCTACTGAGAAAAACATCTTTACGATTCTTCGTTCACCCCACGTCAACAAGGATTCGCGGGAACAATTCGAAATGCGCACACATAAGCGCCTTATTGATATCCTAGAGCCGACATCCAAGACTGTCGACGCGCTCATGCGTCTCGACCTTCCCGCTGGCGTGGACATCGAAATCAAGCTGTAAGAGGAGGTGGCAATAATGACGAAAGCAATTTTAGGTAAAAAATTAGGTATGACTCAAATTTTCACTGCTGCAGGCAAAGTAATCCCCGTAACGGTGGTAGAAACTAGCCCGAGTGTGGTAGTGCAAGTAAAAACAGTTGAAAGCGATGGCTACAATGCGGTGCAATTGGGCTATGGCGCCGTTAAAGATAAAAAAGTCACCCAACCGCTCAAAGGTCATTTTGCCAAAGCTGGCGTTAAGCCAGTAAAGTTCATTCGCGAAATGCGCCTGCCCAGCGTATCTGAATATACTGTGGGTCAAACACTTGGCTCCGATATCTTCAGCGAAGGTGAACTGATTGATGTGACCGGTACCAGCAAAGGTAAAGGTTTTGCCGGTGCTATCAAACGCCATAATTTCGCACGGGGGCCAATGGCTCACGGCTCGAAATCGCATCGTGAACCGGGTTCGATGGGACCACGGATGAGCGGCGGCGGCGGTAAAGTCTTTAAAGGTAAGAAACTTCCTGGACACATGGGCGCTCAAAAAGTAACTGTACAACGCCTTAGTGTTGCCAGAGTGGATAAAGACCGCAACTTGCTTCTTGTAAAAGGCGCTATTCCTGGTGCTAAAGGAAGCCTGGTATATATTAAGAATACCGTTAAACCTAAGAAATAGAGACCGTGCCGGGACGACTATGGTCGTCCCATAGGAAAGGAGGATACGCAAATGCCGAAAGTAGCAGTGTATGATATCACTGGCACACAAACCGGTGAGATAGAATTAAATGATGACGTTTTTGGCGTAGAAGTTAACTCAGCACTTATGCATCAAGCTGTAGTTATGCAGTTAGCTAGCCAACGTCAAGGCACTCATGCCACCAAGACCAGAGGTCTGGTTCGCGGCGGCGGCAGAAAGCCTTGGAAACAAAAAGGAACTGGCCGTGCTCGCGCTGGCAGCACCCGCTCTCCAATCTGGGTAGGCGGTGGTGTCGTTTTTGGTCCGCAGCCTAGAAGTTATGCCTTCAGCATGCCTCGCAAAGCCCGCCGTTTGGCAATCAAATCGGCGCTTAGTGATAAGCTGAGCTTAGGTGAACTGCTAGTGGTAGATCAAATCCAGTTCGCACAGCCTAAAACTAAAGATATGGTGAAAATGCTGACAGGTTTCGACGCAGCGGCAGCAAAAGCCCTGATTATCACCGAGGGTGATGAGACAGTCGAAAAATCAGCTCGCAACATTCCTGGTGTTAAAGCCATTGCATCCACAGGATTGAATGTATATGATCTTTTATACCATGATAAAATATTCGTCACAAAAGGCGCCGTCGCCAAGATCGAGGAGGTGCTCGCCTAATGGATGCACGTGACGTACTGATCCGTCCGATAATTACGGAGAAATCCACTGCTCTTATGGCTGAAAACCGTTACACTTTTCTCGTGCCGTTGACAGTAAACAAAGTAGAAGTTCGTCAAGCTGTTGAGCACGTTTTTAAAGTGAAGGTAGAAGCTGTCAACACCGTCCGTGTTCTTGGTAAAACCAAGCGGATGGGTAAAACCCAAGGCAAACGTTCGGATTATAAAAAAGCCATCGTTAAATTGGCTCCGGGCGAACGCATTGAGTTCTTTGAAGGCGTTTAATCGCCTAACTTAACGAAAAGGAGGAGCACCCATGGCAGTTAAAACATTTAAACCATACTCTGCTGGCAGACGGTTTATGACTGTTGCCAGTTTTGATGAGATTACAACCGACCAGCCCGAACGTTCACTTGTTGAGCGCCTGACCAGAAAAGGCGGACGCAATAACCAAGGACGTCTGACAGTAAGACACCAGGGCGGCGGACACAAACGCGCATATCGTCTGATTGACTTTAAGCGTAACAAAGATGGCATTCCCGCTAAAGTAGCTAGCATTGAATATGATCCGAATCGTTCGGCTCGTATTGCACTGTTGTTCTATGTTGATGGTGAGAAACGCTATATTTTAGCACCTAACGGTCTTAAAGTAGGCGATACCATTATGAGCGGTCCTGAGGCAGATATCAAAGTGGGCAATTCATTGCCGCTGAAAAATATCCCTGTAGGTACTCAAGTTCACAACATTGAAATGAAAATCGGCAAAGGCGGCCAAATGGTTCGTTCCGCTGGTGCATCTGCACAATTGATGGCTAAAGAAGGCAACCATGCACTCTTGCGTTTACCGTCAGGAGAACTGAGAAAAGTGCATGTTAACTGCAAAGCCACTGTTGGCCAGGTAGGTAACTTAGAGCATGAAAACATTACTATTGGTAAAGCCGGTCGTTCCCGCTGGCTGGGCATTCGTCCCGCTAACCGCGGCGTTGCTATGAATCCGGTTGACCATCCACATGGTGGTGGTGAAGGCCGTTCGCCTATCGGACGGAAACACCCTGTTACACCTTGGGGCAAGCATGCTAGAGGTGCTAAAACCCGCGATAATAAAAAAGC
The DNA here is from genome assembly GCF_032013335.1 of Anaerospora sp. Taxonomy (NCBI): domain Bacteria; kingdom Bacillati; phylum Bacillota; class Negativicutes; order Selenomonadales; family Sporomusaceae; genus Anaerospora; species Anaerospora sp. Next base: position 2,963 of record NZ_DALZUO010000038.1, read on the forward strand.
ATCTGATAGCCTGATCGTCAAAAGACGGACGAAATAACGGGATAAGGAAAGGAGGCTAATCCGGTGTCCAGATCAATTAAAAAAGGACCTTATGTCCATGAAAGCCTGCTGAAAAAGATTAAAGCGATGAATGTTGCCAATGACAAGAAAGTCGTAAAGACATGGTCACGGGCATCCACCATCCTGCCCAGCTTCGTCGGCCATACCATCGCTGTACATGACGGACGCAAACATGTACCAGTATATGTTACGGAAGACATGGTTGGTCACAAAATGGGCGAATTTGCACCGACCCGTACCTATAAAGGGCACAGTGGTTCCGAAAAATCTACATCGCTACGATAGATTCGAGAGGGGGTTACACCATGGAAGCCAGAGCAGTTGCCAGACATATCCGCATTGCTCCGCGCAAGGTCCGCATCGTTGTTGACCTCATTCGCGGCAAGCAAGTGGGTGAAGCATTTGCCATCTTGAAGCATACCCCGAAGGTTGCTTCCGAGGTTGTGGAAAAAGTGCTCCAGTCGGCTGTCGCTAACGCTGAGCACAATTATGATTTAAATGTAGATAATCTGATTGTCTCACAAGTGTTTGTTGATCAAGGTCCAACCTTGAAACGCATTCATCCGCGTTCAAGAGGCCAAGCCTTTAAAATTTTAAAACGCTCCAGCCACGTTACAGTAGTGGTAAAAGAAAGATAATCAGAAAAGGAGGGAAATTTAGTGGGTCAAAAAGTAAATCCCCATGGTCTCCGGATTGGCATTGTTAAAACTTGGGATGCCAAATGGTATGCAGACAAGGATTATGCCAAATTTCTGCATGAAGATGTTAAAATTCGTGAGTTTGTAAAAGCAAAACTCTATACTGCGGGCGTATCCCGTATTGAAATAGAGCGTGCCGCTAACCGGGTGAAACTAATTATTCACACTGCTAAGCCTGGTATGGTAATCGGCCGCGGTGGTGCTGGCATCGAACAACTGAAAGTCGCGCTTAAGAAATTAACCGGCAAAGTAATTGATGTTAACATTGCTGAAATTAGACAAGCTGAAATGGATGCTACACTAGTTGCTGAAAGTATCGCTGCTCAACTTGAAAAGCGTATCGCTTTCCGCCGCGCTATGAAGCAATCCGTTCAACGCACCATGCGCATGGGCGCAAAGGGTATTAAAGTAATGGTAGGCGGCCGTTTGGGCGGCGCTGAAATTGCTCGTACCGAAAGTACTCGTGAAGGCAGTATTCCCCTGCACACTCTTCGTGCTGATATCGACTACGGCACAGCTGAAGCTCATACTACTTACGGCCGTATCGGCGTAAAAGTATGGATTTATAAAGGCGAAGTTTTGCCTGAAGTCAAAAAGCCCGCTGCCGCTCAGGAAGGGAGCGAGAAATAATGCTGATTCCAAAACGTGTAAAACATCGTAAACAGTTCCGTGGACGTATGAAAGGTAAAGCCAATAAAGGCAATACCGTAAGCCATGGCGAGTTTGGCCTTGTTGCTTTAGAACCGGCTTGGATCACCAACCGGCAAATAGAAGCTGCCCGTATTGCTATGACCCGTTATATCAAACGTGGCGGTAAAGTATGGATTAAAATATTCCCAGATAAACCGATCACTGCAAAACCTGCTGAAACCCGCATGGGTAGCGGTAAAGGTTCACCGGAATACTGGGTAGCTGTTGTAAAACCTGGTCGCGTCATGTTCGAAATGGATGGCGTAGCCGAAGAAATTGCCAAAGAAGCTATGCGTCTCGCCGCTCACAAATTGCCAATCAAATGCAAATTTGTAAAGCGCGAAGAGACTGAGAAGCAAGTTGAGGCAGAAGTGGGTGGTGAAGTAAATGAAGGTTAAAGACATCCGCGACCTGAACGCTGCAGAACTCGACCAAAAGTTGGTTGGACTGAAAGAGGAATTGTTTAACCTCCGTTTCCAACTTGCCACTGGTCAACTGGAAAACCCTATGCGGATCCGCGAAGTGAAAAAGACGATTGCCCGCATTAAAACCATTCAGCGCGAAACCGAACTGAAAACCAGGCAAGCGTAGTAAGTTCCACGCAATCGGGAAGGAGGCTGTAATACGTGACCCAAGAAAGAAATGAACGCAAGACCCGTATCGGTAAAGTGGTCAGCAATAAAATGGAAAAAACAATCGTTGTTGCTGTTGAACGCATGGTGCAGCATGGTCTTTATAACAAAGCCATGAAGCAAACTACAAAATTCAAAGCACATGACGAAAATAACGAGTGCCAGATAGGCGATACCGTGAAAATAATGGAAACTCGTCCACTCTCCAAGGAAAAACGTTGGAGGCTTGTCGAGATTCTGGAAAAAGCGCAGTAATTACGCCCTACGTCGATCACTCAATAAGGAGGGATAACGATGATCCAACAACAGACCATTCTGAATGTTGCAGATAACACAGGCGCGAAACAAATTATGTGCATTCGCGTACTGGGCGGTTCGTTCCGCAAATTTGGCAACATCGGAGATATAATTGTGGCAGCGGTAAAAGATGCTTCGCCTGGCGGTGTAGTGAAAAAAGGCGATGTCGTTAAAGCCGTAATTGTTCGTTCCAGCAAAGGCCTGCGTCGTGGCGATGGCTCGCACATCCGTTTTGATGAAAACGCCGCAGTTATAATCAAGGATGACAAGAGCCCGAAAGGTACCCGTATATTCGGACCGGTAGCAAGAGAACTGCGGGATAAAGATTTCATGAAAATCATCTCGCTGGCACCGGAAGTACTCTAGTAAAGGAGGTGGCCGGAGATGTCCGTGTCCAATAAACTACACGTAAAAAAAGGCGATACCGTTGTTGTTTTATCCGGTAAGGATAAAGGCAAAACTGGTAAAATTATAGAAGCACTGCCTAAAAAAGAAAAGATCGTTGTAGAAGGCGTTAACAAAGTAAAGCGCCACACTAAGCCTAGCCAGAAAATGCCTCAAGGCGGAATCATTGTAAAAGAAGCTGCTCTGCATGCTTCCAATGTTATGGTTGTTTGCCCTGAGTGCGGCAAAGCGACTCGCATTAAAAAGACTGCCTTGGCCAGCGGTGCCCTTGTTCGGGCCTGCAAAAAGTGCAACGGTATTATCGATAAGGATAAATAACGCGCGAAAGGAGGTAACTCAAACATGTCCCGAATGAAAGAGAAATATACTGCTGAAGTAGCAAAAGCCATGATGGAAAAGTTCGGCTATAAAAACGTCATGGAAATTCCGAAAGTAGAAAAAATCGTTATCAATATGGGCGTTGGCGAAGCAGTAGGCAACCCAAAAGTATTGGATGCTGCTGTTGGCGATATGACGGCAATTGCCGGTCAAAAACCACTTGTCACTCGTGCAAAAAAATCGATTGCTGCTTTCAAAATTCGTCAAGGCATGCCTATTGGAGCTAAAGTTACCCTGCGCGGCGAGCGGATGTATCAGTTTCTTGACAAGCTGATTAACGTTGCCCTGCCACGCGTGCGTGACTTCCGTGGGATAAGCCCGAAAGCCTTTGACGGCCGTGGTAACTACACGTTGGGTGTAAAAGAACAACTCATATTCCCAGAAATGGAATATGACAAAGTAGATAAAGTCCGCGGAATGGATATCGTAGTTGTAACTACTGCGAAAACCGATGAAGAGGCTCGCGAACTATTAAGACTAATGGGGATGCCATTCAGCGCGTAAAGGAGGGAAACCCGTGGCCAAAAAGGCATTAATTGAAAAGTGGAAGCTCGAACCGAAATTTAAAGTTCGCCATCACAACCGATGCAAAATCTGCGGTCGTCCGCATGGTTATATGCGTAAATTTGAAATGTGCCGTATTTGCTTTCGCGAACTGAGCTATAAAGGTGCCATTCCCGGGGTTACCAAAGCCAGTTGGTAGTAGCAGCATTAACAGGAAGGAGGTTTTGATCTATGGTAATGACCGATCCGATTGCTGATCTGTTGACTCGGATTCGTAACGCCAATTCGGTTTATCATGATAAAGTAGAGATCCCGGCTTCAAAAATCAAGGAGGCCGTTGTCCGTATCCTCAAAGAGGAAGGCTTTGTCAAAGATTTTGAAATGATTCAGGACGGTAAACAAGGTACTCTGAAGGTTTCGCTTAAATACGGTCCGAACCGTGAAAAAGTAATCACCGGTATCAAGAGAATTTCCAAACCGGGTCTGCGTGTTTATGCTAAGACAGATGAACTGCCCCGTGTACTTGGTGGTCTGGGTATTGCAGTGGTTTCTACTTCTAAAGGAATTATGAGCGATAAACAAGCTCGCAAAGAAGGTCTGGGCGGCGAAGTACTCGCATACGTCTGGTAAGACTGGCAACTAGGAGGTGCAATTATGTCTAGAATAGGTAGAATGCCTATCGCCGTTCCGCAAGGCGTTACCGTAACCATCGAAGCAAATAATGCTGTAACGGTAAAAGGCCCTAAAGGCGAGCTGACTCGTGTCCTGCATAAGGATATGATTATTGAGAAGGAAAACGATACGCTGACCGTAAACCGTCCTTCTGAAGAAAAACAACATAAAGCTCTGCATGGCCTGACCCGTACACTTCTTGCTAATATGGTAACAGGTGTAACCCAAGGTTTTACTAAAACTTTGGAAATTGCCGGCGTTGGTTATAGAGCTTCCAAATCAGGAACGAAACTGAACCTGACTTTGGGTTTTTCCCATCCGGTAGAAGTTCAACCGCCACAAGGCATCAATATTGATGTTCCGGCGCCCAATAGAATTATTGTTTCCGGCATTGATAAAGAGGCAGTTGGCGCTCTTGCCGCTAATATTCGCTCTTACAGAGAGCCCGAGCCTTACAAAGGCAAAGGCATCAAATATGAAGGCGAAATCGTCCGCCGCAAGGTCGGTAAATCCGGCGGTAAAGGCAAGAAATAAAATCATAAGCGAAAGGAGTGAACACCTTGCTTCGTAAAGAGAGCAAAAACGTTGCGCGCAAAAAGCGTCACATCCGGGTTCGCAAAAACGTATTCGGTACGGCAGAAAGACCCCGCTTGAACGTATATCGCAGCTTAAGCAATATTTATGCCCAAATCATTAACGATCAGACCGGTCGCACTCTTGTTTCAGCAAGTTCGCTGGATAAAGAACTGCAGGTTGAATATGGTGGCAATATTGAAGCATCCAAGGCCGTTGGCAAACTAATTGCCGAACGTGCTAAAGCCAATGGTGTTGAAAAGGTAGTCTTCGATCGTGGCGGCTATATTTATCATGGCAGAGTCGCTGCACTCGCCCAAGCTGCACGTGAAGCAGGGCTGGAATTCTAATCAGAAGGAGGAACAGTAATGGCCAGAATTGACTACGCAGGTCTCGACCTGAAAGAAAAAGTGGTATTCATTAACCGTGTTGCCAAGGTAGTAAAAGGCGGTCGCCGTTTTTCCTTCAGCGCATTGGTGGTTGTCGGTGACGGCAACGGCCACGTAGGCGCAGGATTAGGTAAAGCCGGTGAAGTACCTGAAGCAATCCGTAAAGGCATCGAAGATGCTAAGAAAAACTTAATCAAAGTGCCTCTAACTGGAACAACCATTCCTCATCAAGTAACTGGTGAGTTTGGTGCAGGCAGAGTACTTTTAAAACCAGCCTCAGAAGGTACCGGTGTTATCGCCGGCGGCCCTGTTCGTGCAGTGCTCGAACTAGCTGGAGTACACGATATTCTAACCAAATCTCTGGGCTCGGCCAATGCCAATAATGTTGTCCATGCAACACTTGCAGGACTGCAACAACTGAAGAGGGCTGAACGAGTAGCCGAACTTCGTGGCAAAACCGTGCAAGAGCTGCTGGGCTAAGGAGGTAATATCATGGCGAAACTTAAAATTACACTATACAGAAGCCTGATTGGCCGTCCTGAAGACCAGCGGGCTACCGTTAAGGCTCTCGGCCTTGGAAAAGTCAACAGTTCCGTAATTCAAGAGGAAACTGCTGCACTTAAAGGCATGCTTCACAAAGTAGAACATCTTGTTCGTGTAGAAGAAGTACAAGACTAGACAAGGAGGTGCTGTAGATGAAACTCCACGAATTGACTCCCGCACCGGGTTCTAAGACAAAACGTGTTCGTGTAGGTCGCGGACTAGGTTCTGGTCTTGGTAAAACTGCCGGTAAAGGTCATAAAGGTCAGAATGCTCGTGCCGGCGGTGGTGTACGGCCAGGTTTTGAAGGCGGTCAAATGCCTTTATACCGTCGTCTTCCTAAGCGCGGTTTTACAAATATCTTTGGCAAGGAATATGCTGAAGTTAATGTTGAGCAACTCAACCGTTTTGATGATGGCGCAGTAGTTGATCCAGTTGCGCTTATCGAATATGGTATTCTGAAAAATGTACGTGATGGCGTTCGCGTTCTAGGTAACGGTCAGATCGAAAAGAAACTTACCGTTAAAGCCAATGGATTTTCCAAATCGGCTGAAGAAAAGATTTTAGCCGCTGGTGGAAAAGTCGAGGTGATCTAGGTGCTGTCAGCCCTGTCGAATATACTCAAGATAACTGAGCTCAGGCAAAAAATCGTTTTTACACTGACTATGTTTCTCGTTTTTCGGATGGGTACGCACATACCTGTTCCCGGTGTAGATTCGGCGGTAATCGAACAGTTATTCACAACTGGTAATCTGTTTGGCTTCCTGGATCTTTTCTCAGGCGGTGCCTTAAGCAAATTCTCAGTCTTTGCAATGAGTATTACGCCTTATATCAATGCTTCGATCATTATGCAGCTTCTTACTGTAGTAGTACCGAAGTTTGAGCAATGGGCAAAAGAAGGCGAAGAAGGGCGAAAGAAAATCACTCAAATTACCCGTTACGGTACTGTATTGTTAGGATTTATCCAAGCAATTGGTATGGCCTATGGTCTCCGGGCTAACAATGCACTTATTGATAGTGGCCTCGGAACGGTCTTTGTTATCGCCTTATCGTTAACAGCAGGAACCTGTTTATTAATGTGGATAGGCGAGCAAATTACTGAAAAGGGAATTGGTAACGGTATTTCTCTCATTATCTTTGCCGGTATTGTTTCGCAGTTACCTAATGGTCTTGCCGTAATATATCAATATCTTACAGTAGGCACCATTAATATATTCCAAGCGCTGATTTTTGCTGTAATTGCCGTAGCTATGATTGTTTTGGTTATAGCCGTTTCACAAGGACAGCGTAAGATCCCCGTGCAATACGCAAAACGTGTTGTAGGCCGCAAAATGTATGGCGGGCATTCAACTCACATTCCGCTAAAGGTGAACCAAGCTGGTGTTATTCCAATAATCTTTGCGTCATCCGTGCTGATGTTCCCGGTAACTATTGCCCAGTTTATTGATGTCTCCTGGGTAAAAACGGTGGCAGGGTGGTTTGCGTGGGGAACGCCGCTTCAGACAACATTGTATGCTCTGTTGATCGTTTTCTTTACGTACTTCTACACTGCGGTTACTATGAATATATCGGATATGGCAGAGAACATGAAAAAATACGGTGGTTTTATCCCAGGATTGCGCCCGGGTAAACCGACTGCCGATTATCTAGATCGCGTTATGACCAGAATTACCCTGGCCGGATCGCTCTTTCTGGCATTTATCGCAATCTTGCCGAATGTTGTCGCTGGCATAACCAATATCCAAGGGGTTTATTTTGGCGGTACCGCCCTCTTGATTGTCGTAGGGGTTGCTCTTGATACAATGAAGCAAATCGAAGCTCTTGTCTTAATGCGGCATTATCAAGGCTTCATGAAGTAGGAGGGACGCACATGTATATTCTCTTAATGGGGCCGCCGGGTGCTGGTAAAGGCACTCAGGCTGAAAAACTGGTTGCAAGGTTTGGGATTCCCCAAATTTCAACCGGCGACATGTTCCGGGCAGCGGTAAAAGAAGGAACGGCGCTGGGCAAGCAGGCCAAAGAATACATGGATGCGGGTCAATTGGTACCGGACAGCGTTACTATTGGCATCGTCAAGGAAAGACTGGCTAAGGCTGATTGCCAGAAAGGGTTTATCCTTGACGGTTTTCCCCGCACCACGATGCAAGCTGATGCTTTAGACCGGACACTTTTTGAACTTGCTATCAAGCTTGACCGCGTTATCAACATCACTGTGCCTGCCGACGAACTGGCACGCCGCATGACTGGCCGCCGCATTTGCAAATCTTGCGGATCGACTTATCATGTAGCCTTTAATCCACCTGAAGCCACTAATGTATGCGATAAATGCAGCGGTGAACTATATCAGCGTGATGATGACAAGGAAGAAACAGTTACCAAACGGCTGACTGTTTACGGCGAACAAACCAAACCGCTGATTGAGTACTACCAAGATAAAGGTCTTTATACTGAAATTGATGGTAGGCAGGATATTGAGAAAGTGTTTGATGATATTGTCCGTAGTATGCGGGGCGAGCAAGCATGATAATTCTCAAGTCAGAACGGGAAATCAACTATTTGCGTGATGCCGGCCGGATAGTGGCAGAAACGCTGGTTGAGGTCAAAAAGGCGGCCAAACCGGATGTAACAACAATGGAATTGGATCGAATCGCCGAAGAATATATAAAAGGCTGTGGGGCTACCCCTGCATTCAAGGGGTACCACGGCTTTCCCGGTCATATCTGCTCCTCGGTGAATGAAGAAGTGGTTCATGGTATACCGGGATTAAAAAAGTTAAAAAATGGAGATACTGTAAGTATTGACATTGGCGCGGTAATAAATGGGTATTATGGCGATGCTGCTATAACCATCCCGATTGGTGAAGTTGATGCCCAGGTACAGCAATTGCTGGATGTAACCGAACAATCGCTGTACAAGGGAATTGAACAGGCAATCGATGGTAACCGCCTAAGTGATATTTCACACGCAGTGCAGAAGCATGCTGAAAGTTTTGGGTATGGCGTTGTGCGTGATTATGTAGGGCATGGCATCGGCAGAAATATGCATGAAGATCCTCAAGTGCCGAATTACGGACCGCCCGGCCGCGGACCCCGTTTAAAATCTGGAATGACATTGGCAATAGAACCGATGATCAATATGGGAACTCATGAAGTTAAAACGCTTGACGATGGTTGGACAGTGATTACTTCTGACGGCAAGCGGTCAGCTCACTTTGAGCATACCATTGCGATTACGCCCGATGGTCCGGAGATTTTAACAAAAATCTAGGGAACAGGCATGGTGCCACCCGGGATTGTGCCGCAGGGCCAATTCGTTATATCCCAGGCGGGACGGGACATAGGTCGTTGTCGGCCATGGCAAACCGCCGTTCATCTTGGTCGCTGATGGACGCATCCGCAGCAGCTAAGCCTAAGACAAAAAATGTCCGGCATGTCAAACTTATGAGGTCTATTGCACAGGACGTTGCACTCAAACTTCGAAGGAATAGAGATCATTCCCGACGAAGAAATACGTAAAGCCATCCTGAATATATGTACACCGGATTGTTAAGTAAGACGCGGACGAGGAGGAGATCTGATGGCCAAACAAGACGCAATTGAGGTTGAAGGTACGGTTTTAGAAGCCTTACCAAATGCCATGTTCCAGGTTAAACTGGAAAACGGGCATGTCGTGCTGGCACATGTCTCCGGCAAAATTCGAATGAATTTTATCCGCATTTTGCCTGGTGACAAAGTTACAATAGAACTTACGCCATACGACCTGAAACGTGGCCGTATCACCTACCGGTTCAAATAAAATCGGACAGGCGGACACCATAAAGGAGGTTTAATATGAAAGTCAGACCGTCAGTCAAACCTATTTGTGAAAAATGCAAAGTTATTAAGCGCAAAGGCCGTGTAATGGTAATTTGCGAGAATCCGAAACATAAACAAAAACAAGGTTAAACGTTAGGGGGTGGATGATAGATGGCACGTATAGCCGGTGTAGACTTACCACGCGACAAACGAATTGAAGTTGCATTGACATACATCTTCGGTATCGGTTTGACACTAGCAAAAGAGATTATTGCCACAACCGGAATCAATCCCGATACTCGGGTGAGAAACCTTACTGAGGAAGAAGTTTCTAAGCTTCGTGAAACAATTGATAAGAACTATAAAGTTGAAGGTGATCTCCGTCGTGAAGAATCCCTTCATATCAAGCGTCTGATTGAAATCGGTTCCTACCGGGGCAAACGGCATCGTATGGGACTTCCTGTACGCGGTCAACGGACTAAAACCAATGCCCGTACCCGTAAAGGTCCGAAAAGAACCGTTGGCGCTAAAAAGAAAAAGTAAGGGAGGGATAAAACTTGGTCGCTAAGAAAGTTGTTAGAACCAAAAGAAAAGAGCGTAAAAATATAGAGTTCGGTGTAGCTCATATCCGCTCCACTTTCAATAATACTATCATCACCATTACCGATGTCAAAGGCAATGCCCTTTCCTGGGCCAGTGCCGGCGGTCTCGGCTTTAAAGGTTCCCGTAAAAGCACTCCCTTTGCTGCTCAAATGGCTGCCGAACAAGCTGCCAAAGCTGCAATGGAGCATGGCTTAAAACAAGTTGAAGTATTTGTAAAAGGACCGGGATCCGGCCGTGAAGCTGCAATTCGTTCTTTGCAGGCTGCTGGTTTAGAGGTAAATCTTATTAAAGACGTTACCCCTATCCCTCATAACGGTTGCCGTCCGCCCAAGCGGAGAAGAGTCTAACAGATTCGGGAGGTGTTAATAAAGAATGGCAAGATATACAGAAGCAGTTTGCAGATTATGCCGCCGCGAAGGTGCTAAATTGTACCTGAAAGGTGATAAATGTTATTCCGATAAATGTTCATACACCCGTCGGGCGTATGCGCCTGGTCAGCACGGACAGGGCCGGAAAAAAGTATCCGAATATGGTCTTCAACTCCGTGAGAAACAAAAAGCTCGTCGTATTTATGGTATATTGGAAGGCCAATTCCATTCGTACTTCGAAAAAGCTGATCGCATGAAAGGTATTACCGGCGAAAATTTGCTGGTTATGCTGGAAAGAAGACTGGACAACGTTGTTTATCGTTTAGGGTTGGCTGAAAGCCGTACTCAGGCTAGACAACTGGTTCGTCACGGTCATTTTACTGTTAATGGACGCCGGGTTAACATCCCGTCCTATTTAGTAAAAGCTGACGAAACGATTCAAATTCGCGAAACGAGCAAAGAATCACCACTGCTCAAGCAAGTGATTGAAAACCTCGGTGCTAAAACAGTACCGGCATGGTTAGAAATGTCCGTTAACGATACAACTGGTAAAGTATTGCGCTACCCCACACGGGAAGAGATCGATATCCCTGTCCAAGAACATCTTATCGTTGAATTGTACTCACGATAATTCACCCTCGACCGTGGAAATAGCGTAAGTGATTTGTTGCGCAAAGAGGAGGGTTTTTTCCGGATGATCGAAATCGAAAAACCGAAAATCGAAATAGCAGAGATTAATGAAGATGGTCGCTATGGTAAATTTGTTTGGGAACCGCTAGACCGGGGATATGGCATAACGCTGGGCAACAGCCTGCGCAGAGTGCTATTATCCTCACTCACCGGTGCTGCTGTTACATCTATTAAAATTGAAGGCGTTCTTCATGAGTTTTCTACTATTCCCGGAGTTCGGGAGGACGTTACCGACATTATTTTAAACTTAAAGAAGCTGTGCCTAAAAATGTACAGCGAGGAGCCAAAAGTCTTGCGGGTAGAAGCTCAGGGAGAGGGTGAAATTACCGCAGGCGACATTATCGCCGACCCGGATGTAGAAATTATGAATCCCGAATTGCATCTGGCTACTTTGGATACGATAGCCTCCCTGAAAATGGAGATTACCGTTGAACGCGGCCGGGGCTATGTGCCGGCTGATAAGAACAAAAAAGCCGATCATGTAATTGGGGTTATTCCGATTGACTCCATCTTTTCACCTATTCTTAGAGTCAACTACAATGTTACAGACACTCGCGTTGGTAACGTCACAGATTACGATAAGCTGACGCTGGAAGTGTGGACTGATGGCAGTATGAGACCTGAAGAAGCTGTATCTAAAGCAGCAGGTATCATGGTTGCCCATCTGAAACTGTTTCAGAATATCGCAGGAAGCCCCCCTGAAGAAGATATGGGAGAAGGCACTTTTACCGAGGCTCCTGAAGAGGGCGGCTCCAAGACAATGGAAATGACCATTGAAGATTTGGATTTGTCGGTACGATCTTATAATTGCTTAAAACGGGCCGGCATTAATACAGTAGCGGAGCTGGTCCAAAAATCGGAAGAAGATATGATGAAAGTGCGTAACCTGGGTCGCAAATCTTTGGAAGAAGTAAAGAAAAAGTTAGGCGAACTCACGTTAGCACTGTCTGAAAACGAGGAATAGGGGAGGGAAGAATATGGCTTTATACAGAAAGTTGGGACGGGACAGTTCAGCCCGTAAAGCATTGTTTCGCAGCATTCTGACTTCCTTCTTTCAACACGAGCGTATTGAGACCACAGAGGCAAAAGCCAAGGAGATCAGCGGCCTAGCCGAAAAAATGATTACATTGGCCAAACGCGGCGATTTACATGCCCGCCGGCAGGTTTTATCATACCTCATGGATGAAGAAGTTGTGAAAAAACTATTTGATACTATTGCGCCAAAATATGCCGACCGTCAAGGCGGTTACACGCGTATTATGAAGCTCGGACCTCGCCGTGGCGATGCCGCGCCGATGGCAATACTTGAATTAGTGTAACACTTAGCACGGGCGACCACAGCGGTCGCCCTGTTTTGATTGGCTAGCAGGGAAGTAGGCAAACAAAATTTCGGAGTATAATTATGGGAGATATCATTAAACTGGATAATTTATGCCATACCTATACTGATCATGAAGGCAATCTGGTTCATGCTCTGGATCATGTCAGTTTGACCGTGAACAGCGGTGAATTTGTTGCTGTTATTGGTACGAATGGATCGGGCAAATCAACGCTGGCAAAACATTTGAACGCACTGCTTTTTCCTTCTGAAGGGAAATGTATTGTCAATGACCTGGATACGGCTCAGGAAGAAAATTTGTGGGCAGTTCGCCAGTCAGTGGGTATGGTATTTCAGAATCCTGACAATCAGATCGTTGCGGCGATTGTAGAAGAAGATGTAGCTTTTGGTCCGGAGAACTTAGGAGTGCCACCGGTTCAAATTGTGGAACGGGTTAATGAAGCATTAGCATTAGTCGGCATGGAAGACTACCGTCATCATGCGCCTCATTTGCTTTCCGGGGGACAAAAGCAGCGGATTGCCATTGCAGGAGTACTTGCTATGCGGCCTGCCTGTCTGGTTCTTGATGAGCCGACAGCAATGCTGGACCCTCATGGCAGGGAGGAAGTATTGACGACTGTTCATCAACTGAATAAAAGTGAAAAAATTACAGTCATCTATATTACTCACTTTATGGAAGAGGCTGTAACAGCTGATCGGGTGGTTGTGATGGGACAGGGACGAATTCTTATGCAAGGGCGTCCTGAAGAAATATTTATCCATGTTGAGAAGTTGAAAGAATTGGGGCTGGATGTACCAGTTGCTGCTGATGTGGCTCTTAAACTTCGTGAGCATGGGCTCAAATTACCGGAAACAATCATCACTGATGATGAATTGGCGGTGGCCTTATGTCCATAGCATTAGATAACATTACCTATACGTACATGATGGGAACGCCTTACGAGCGTAAAGCGCTTGACAATGTTTCTCTGGAAATTAACAAAGGTGAGTTTGTCGGTATTATCGGACATACAGGATCAGGAAAATCTACTTTAGTCCAGCACTTAAATGGTCTATTGAAGCCCTCAGCTGGCCAAGTGCGTGTAGATGACGTTGACTTGCATGCAAGCGGTCCGGCAGCTAAAGCTGCCCGCAGGAAAGTAGGTATGGTATTTCAATATCCGGAACATCAATTATTTGAAGAGACAATTGGTGAGGATATTGCCTTCGGTCCACGCAACTTAGGTCTTGATGAGGAAGAAATAGAACGCCGTATCCGGATAGGTATGGACTTTGTAGGGTTGCCCTATGATACGTTTGTCAAACGTTCTCCCTTTCGCTTAAGTGGCGGTCAAATGCGCCGAGTGGCCATTGCCGGTGTGATTGCTCTGCAGCCAGATTATTTGGTCCTTGATGAACCGTCTGCGGGACTTGATCCAAGAGGACGTGATGAAATCTTCGGTCAGATTATTCGCTTGCATCAAACTACCGGTGTCACAGTTGTACTTGTATCGCATAATATGGAAGATATTGCCCGTATGGCCACCAGACTGATTGTTATGAATGGCGGCAAAGTAAGCCTGGACGATACACCTGCTCAGATTTTCCGGCATGGCCAACAGGAACTAACGGCAGCGGGAGTTGACGTTCCGCCGGTAACCCGCCTAATGAAGCGCTTGCATGCTCAAGGATTGGCAATTGATGATAGTGCTCTGACGATCGACCAGGCAGTGGAGAGCATTGTGCAAGTTGTAAAGGGGGGAGAGCGGTGTTAACGGATATAACACTGGGACAATATTTCCCCGGGAAGTCGTTTATTCACCTTCTTGATCCCCGGACTAAGATAATAGGTACACTGCTCTTCATCAGCGGCATTTTTTTAGCGGATAGCTATGCGGCATATAGTGTTATAGCAGCATTTATTATCTTTGCAATCATGGTGTCCAATATTCCACTTAAGATGATTCTCCGTTCCCTGAAGCCGCTGTGGATTATTATTATTTTTACTCTTGCAATTCATATTTTTACTACTCCTGGAGAAGTCATTTATGCCATATCTTTCCTTACCGTGACCTGGGAAGGGATTCGGCAGGGCATATTGATGACGACCAGGCTGGTATTTTTGATTGTAATATCATCACTGTTAACATTTACCACTTCACCGATTGTACTGACAGATGGAATTGAGCGTCTGCTTAATCCTTTTCGACGTTTTGGCCTGCCGGCACATGAGTTGGCTATGATGATGACCATTGCCTTACGTTTCATTCCTACCTTACTGGAGGAAACAGACCGTATCATGAAAGCCCAAATGGCAAGAGGAGCTGAGTTTTCATCCGGCAATCTGCTGAAAAGAGCAAAAAACATGGTACCGCTCTTGGTTCCATTATTTATTAGCGCTTTCAGGCGTGCAGACGAGTTGGCTACTGCAATGGAAGCCCGCTGTTACCGGGGCGGTGAGAACCGTACCCGAATGAAAGAACTGCGGGTCACATCGCGGGATGCTATCGGCTTGTTTGCAATTATGCTGTTACTAGTTGTTCTTGGGGTGATGCGGTGGCAAAGGCTGTAAGCGGCAATCGGAATATTAAGCTGACAATTGCTTATGATGGTACGGCATATCATGGCTTTCAACGACAAAGCAATGCGATTACGGTGCAACAGATTCTGGAAGATAAGTTGGCCAGAATCTTTCAAAGCCCTATTACCGTAAATGGTTCTGCCCGTACCGATACAGGGGTGCATGCCTACGGGCAGGTAGTCAATTTTCTTACTGCTGGTACAATACCAGCAGAGAGGATTGCTGTAGCCAGCAGAGGACTGCTGCCAAGGGATATCGTCATCCTTGCGGCAGAGGATGTGGAGCTTGATTTCCATGCCCGTATTAGCGCCACAGGTAAGCTGTACGTGTATCGCATTCACAGATCAGCCCTGGCTGATCCCTTTCTGCGCAACTACGCCTGGCACATAACCAGTCCTCTGGATGTTGCTGCCATGCAGGAGGCAGCGCAGGTTATCATTGGTACACACGATTTTTCTGCTTTCCGCGGTGCAAATATTACGCAGGTAGTTAGTCCAGTGCGGACTATATTTAAGGCCGAGATGTCCCAAGACCGCGACAGACTCGAGTTTCGCGTGTGGGGTAATGGCTTTTTATATCATATGGTACGCAATTTGGTTGGCACACTCGTAGATATTGGCCGGGGCCGGCGAAGCAGCAGCGATATGGGCATTCTGCTAGCAGGAAAGGACCGTTCTAAGGCGGGAATGACTGCACCGGCGCAGGGCTTATATTTGCAGGAAGTTTTCTATAATTCGACACACCCGGGCATGTGTTAATCTGAAAGCAGTAATTTAGCCAGTAAACAAGGAAAATTTGCGATTTTTCGGATCTAATCCTTGACATTGACAAGCCCATTTATTACAATGTTTTTATGAGATTTTGTCGTGCTTCCATTAGCCCCGGCAAGTAAGGATAAAAATCTTTTTCGTAAGCAAGCTGTAACGAGGAGGGATACCAGCATGAAAACTACATTTATGGCCAATCCAAGCAACATAGAACACAAATGGTATGTTGTTGACGCTGAAGGCAAAACTTTGGGACGCCTGGCCGCTGAAGTAGCAAAAGTTCTTCGCGGTAAACATAAACCTACCTATACTCCCCATATGGATACTGGTGACCATGTAATTGTGGTCAATGCGGCGAAAGTCGTTCTTACCGGCAAAAAGCTGGTTCAAAAAACGTATTTCCGTCATTCCGGATATCCTGGTGGCACTACTTTCACTCCTGCTGGCAAAATGCTGGCTGACAGACCAGAACGGGTAATTGAACTGGCAGTGAAAGGCATGTTGCCAAAAAATACCTTAGGACGTCAAATGTACCGTAAATTAAAGGTATATAGTGGCGCCGCTCATCCACATGAAGCTCAACTACCTGAAAAATTAGAACTTAACATTCGCTAATACCGGAAGGAGGAACATATCATGGCATTAGTTCAATACTACGGCACAGGCCGCAGAAAAACATCGGTTGCCAGAGTTCGTCTGGTTCCGGGTGAAGGCAATATCACCGTTAATGACCGCGCTCTTGGCGAATATTTCGGTCGCAAGACTCTCGAACTGATCGTTAAGCAGCCCCTTAATCTTACTAGCACTATCGGTCAATATGACGTTCTGGCCAAAGTTGAAGGAGGCGGTCCTTCCGGTCAGGCAGGCGCTATCCGTCACGGCATTGCCCGCGCCCTGCTCCGTGTTGACGCTGAACTGCGTCTTTCCTTGAAAAAAGCTGGCTTCCTTACTCGCGATCCTCGCGAAAAAGAACGCCGCAAATACGGTCTCAAAAAAGCCCGTAAAGCTTCTCAGTTCTCGAAACGTTAATTTTTACAAAACAAGAACCCTTGCAAATCCACTCTTTGCAAGGGTTCTTTCTTTTTTAGAATGTCTAAAAACAGGTGAGAATTACAGGTCTAAGGCATTTATCACATTGCAAAATATCAATAACCCAGTAAGTTATTAACTTACTGGGTTATTGATATTTTACAAATAGTTTTTGGAAGTAGTTGTAGCGTTGTGCTTAATGGTTTTTGCCTGAAATATTGGATTACACTCTATTCCAATTGGGATGGTTTTAACGGCATGCATTGCACCGATTAAAGGGCTACATTACTAAAAGTCAAATTTGCTCCAGAGGTTACAATCCCACCAATATTGTTATATACATAGGCGAAAGCAGATAAGCCTCACCAATTACGCCATAGACCCAGTTGCGCCGGTAGGACCCGTGGTACCAGCATCGTTGGTTTATAATCAGTAGTTAATATCTAAAAAACTCATAGTATATATCTAAGCTATATATTTTACTTATAGCTTGGGCGTGTTATAGAATAAGAGTAGAATACTGCATGAGATGCAGAAAAGGGGGGATAGAAATGGTCCTAGTAAAGAAAACGTTGGCTGTTAGCTGGCAGTTATTGATTATCTTGCTCGTATCCTTGGCAGGGGATAAGATGGCGGCCGTTTTTAGTCTGCCCATTCCTGGCAGCGTTGTTGGTATGCTGCTGCTGTTTACCTTATTGAGCCTCGGTGTAATAAAACCTGCTCAGATTCAGGAAGTGACCGGTTTTTTACTCAAGCATATGGCTTTCTTTTTTATACCGGTGACAGTTGGCCTGATGAATTATTGGGAAATCTTCCATCAACAGGGCATTGTTTTGATTGCTTTATTAGCTATTAGTTTATTTATAGCATTTATTGTCTTCCGGTTTACAAGCCTAAAAAATGAGGGAGGGAAATGACATGCAATTTATTAGCACAGTAGTTTTGATACTAGTTACAATTGGAGCATACTTGCTGAGTCGTTTCCTGTCCTCCCGTTACCAGAATCCTTTGATGAATGTAGTGGTAGTGAGCTCAGCTTTGGTTATTGCAGTATTACTGTTATTTCATGTTCCCTATGAACTGTATCGGCCAGGAAAAGATTTTATCACGATGCTGCTTGGGCCGGCCACGGTTTGTTTGGCCGTGCCACTCTATAATAATCGCAATATAGTAAAGAAACATTTGGCACCAATTATTTTGGGAGTATGCTCTGCTTCTGCGTTAACTGCTATCACGGCCATGAGTATTGCCCAACTTGCCGGAATGCCTAAAGATATAGTTGTATCACTAGGGTCTAAATCTGTTACTGCTCCAGTTGCCGCAGAAGTAGCTAAAGTCAATGGCGGCGATCCGGGTCTGGCAATTGCCTTTGTGATAGTGACAGGAACATTAGGTGCCTTAGCCGGGCCTGCGATATTGACACTGCTCAAAATCACCAGTCCGCTCATTCGTGGCTTAGCGCTTGGTACAGTTTCCCATGGTCAGGGAACGGCGACTGCATTGCTGGAAGGTGAGCAGCAAGGACTAATGGCGGGAATAGGTATGGCGCTTGCTGCTGTGGTGACTTCCTCGATTATTCCTTTTATTGCGCCATTGATCGTACATTCCTGACATTTAAGAAAAGTTGCAACTAAAAAAGCAGTGCCCCTTTGCTTTACTGAAGAGGGCACTGCTTTTTTAGTTGCATTAACGAGCTAAATTAATGGGAACTAATTTAGCCTCCAAGGCCTGATTAGGGCCAATAAAACCATGACGGACCATTGTTTGCAGTACAATTGCCTGCCGTTCTTTAGCAGCCTTGAAGTCTTCGTAAGGAGAATAAAGGGAAGGTGCATTTGGCAGCCCTGCTAATAAAGTGCTTTCAGCTAAAGTGAGTTTAGGCGGAGTCTTTCCAAAATAAACATAGGTTGCAGGACCGATACCATAAGCATTAGAGCCAAAATAAATAGTGTTTAAGTACATCTCCATAATTTCTTCTTTGGAATAACGCATCTCCATGACAATTGAGAGGATTAATTCTTCTACTTTTCGACCCATGGTGCGATCATTAGTTAAGAACAAATTCTTAATCAATTGCTGGGTAATTGTGCTGCCACCCTCCATTAGTTCACCTGACTGCATATTGACAAGAGCGGCGCGAATGATGCCCTCAATATCAAAACCCATGTGTCGGTAAAAACGATTATCTTCGACGGCAATGATTGCTTGCTGCAGTGTCAATGGTATGTCGCTTAATGGAACATAGGTCTTTTTGTTCAGCTTGGCTTCAACGGCACTTTTAAAGGCAACAACGCGATATATGCGATCCCACAAACTGGGAAACTCTTTAGCAGTTTCCTGCATTTGACCAATTTTTGCAGAGAGTTCTTTGACCGGAAGCTGCGGGCTTACGAAAGTTAGGAGCGAATTACCTGCAGCCCATAAAAAAGTCCCCAAAAATAAGATACCTAGCAGAATCAGAAAACGCCCAGTGCGCATACAATTCCTCCAGACACCAATTTAATTTTAACTAGGTTTATCTCATTATTGTAGCGTACTTGTCTCCATTTGGCTATACTTACCAGAAGCTAACCGACATAGGCTGACTATAAGTGGAATATGGTGTAGGAGAAGTAAAATGGGGAGGAAGGTATATATGCGCATTATTGCCGTCCGTCAGCGCTCTTTAAGGATTATTGCCATGTGCAGTATTGCTGTGGTTGTACTTAATCTTTTAACACTCAGGTATCTAGTATCTGATTCAATAGAAACAGTCAACCTTGCTGTACTGGAAGCAAAAACCGTTATGATAGATCCAGGTCATGGCGGCATCGACGATGGCGCAAGCGGTAATGGCGTAGTTGAAAAAACGGTTAACTTAGCGATTGCTCTGAAACTGAGAGATATTCTACAAGCAAATAATGTGAATGTGGTATTAACGCGAGATACAGATATTGATTACTATACAAGAGGGAAGGGCGGAAAACGGACCGATTTATTGCGTCGTGTAGAGCTGATTAATGCTTCAGGGGCGGAGGTGTTTATTAGTATTCATGTTAATTCGATAAAAGGAGCAGTTAGACCTGGGGCGCAGGTTTTTTACGGACCGAAATTTGCGCAGAGTAAAGCCCTGGCTGAAGTCATGCAGCAGGCTATGAAACATTTTCCCCCAGGAAATAAGAGACAAGTCAAGCAGGATAAGGATATTATTGTGTTGAATGCTCCTACAATGCCAGGTATACTTATTGAGGCCGGTTTTTTGAGTGATACCAAAGAAGCGGCATTGCTGCTGGATGACACTTATCAACAAAAACTGGCGGAGTATATTGCCAAGGGCTTAGCGTATCATTTTAGCCAAAGTGTGGGACGATAGAACGAAAAGAAGACTTCCGAAAGGAGCAATAATGTTGAATAAACTGGTTGGCTGTGCTTTTATGCCTCATCCGCCCATCATGATACCTGAAGTGGGTCAAGAACAAATCAATACTATTAAGGCTACGGTGGAGGCGGCTGATAAAGTAGCGAACACGTTAAAAGAATACAATCCTCAAACCGTAGTGGTGCTTACGCCGCACGGACCAGTTGTAGAGGATGGAGCTGTTGTGACGATTCATCCACGGCTCAGAGGCACGATGGCTAACTTCGGCTGCCCTGATGTGACATTGGGATTTGAGACAGATGGACTTTTAGTGCGCCATATCATAAAAAAGTGTGAACGTCTGGGTATTCATCTGGTAGAATTGACTGATGATCTGGCTAAAACCAACCGGATGAGCATGCAGTTGGATCATGGTGCTTTCGTGCCGTTATATTATCTGCATAAGGCAGGATTTAAGGGGCAGCTGGTACACCTATCAATGGGAAAGCTTCCTTATGAAGAAATGTATACATTCGGTAAGGCAGTGCAAGCAGCTATTGGCATGACAGATAAGCGCGTAGCTATAGTTGCTTCAGGTGATCTATCTCATCGCTTAACGGAGGATGCACCTGCTGGTTATAGTCCAGAGGGGGCTGAATTTGATCGTCAAGTCGTACAGGCTTTAAAAAATGTTGATGTGAAGGCTCTGCTTAATATGGATAGAGAGCTTATTGCGCAAGCGGGTGAATGTGGACTGCGTCCAGCCTTCTTTCTAATGGGAATATTGGGAGGCTTAGATGTGGCAGCGGAAGTATTATCCTATGAAGGTCCCTTTGGAGTCGGTTATGCGGTAGCCCAGTTTATCCCTGCTAATAAGTAGAGGGGAGTGAAATCAGGTGACGGAAAGCATGCCTGTGCAATTAGCAAGAAGAAGCCTTGCTTATTATTTGGAAAAGGGTAGCCTACTCCCTGAACCGTCAGACCTTTCAGTTGAATTGAGAACCAAGGCTGGAGTCTTTGTTTCGCTCAAAAAGCAGGGGGAACTACGTGGCTGCATTGGCACTTTTTCTGCTACTCAGCCTAACGCTGCTGCAGAAATTATTGTAAATGCAGTTAGCGCAGGGACAAAAGATCCTCGTTTCTGGCCGATTGAGCTAAAGGAATTGGCGGAACTGGTTATTTCTGTTGATATTTTGGACAAGCCGGAGCAGATCAATCATATCCATGAATTAGATCCGCAAAAATATGGTGTAATCGTTCGTAAAGGGCAGCGCAGTGGTTTGCTGCTGCCTATGCTGGAGGGAGTAGAATCTGCTGAAGAGCAAATAGCAATTGCTAAGCAAAAAGCAGGAATTACAGAAAATGAAAATGTTGAGCTGTACCGCTTTACAGTTACCCGCTATGAGTAACAGCTATGCTTGAAGCACTCTATTATGAAATTGATGATCAAGGAATAACGTGCCTGCTATGCCCCAAAAACTGTATCATCACCGAGGGAAAAACCGGTTTTTGCAGGACACGAAAAAACAGCGGCGGCAAGCTTTATGTGTTAAACTATGCCGCCTGCTCTTCTTATGCACTTGACCCTATAGAAAAGAAACCGCTTTATCATTTTTACCCTGGTAAACAAATACTGTCACTAGGTACATGGGGTTGTAATTTTTCCTGTCAGTTTTGCCAGAACTGGCAGTTGGCTCAGGCAGAACCGCAAACCATGTATGTATCTCCTGAGCGAGCTGTCGTTATGGCACAACAAGCTGGCAAGGATAATATAGGTATTGCCTTTACCTATTCAGAGCCGAATGTCTGGTATGAATATGTTTTAGATACAGCCCGGTTGGCTAACAGGGAAGGTCTGAAAACTGTCCTAGTTACCAATGGCTTTATTAATAATAATCCGCTAAAGAACTTGCTGCCCTATGTGGACGCAATGAATATTGACCTTAAGGCTTTTTCCGATGCGTATTATCAGCGAATCTGTGCCGGAAAGCTGGACAATGTTAAACAGACCGTCGAGCGGGCTTCACGGTATTGTCACGTTGAGGTTACGACGTTACTTGTACCTGGGCTCAATGACTCTACGAAAGAAATTGAAGCACTGGCCAAATGGCTCGGTTCTGTTAATCACAATATACCACTGCACTTTTCCCGCTATTATCCCAATCATCGCATGGGTATTCCGCCGACACCTGTAGCAACATTGGAAAAGTCTTATCAAATTGCCCGTCGCTATTTAAACTATGTATATTTAGGTAATGTAGAAAGCAGATTTTCTAATACATATTGTCCTGCCTGTGCTGCACTGCTTTTGGAACGCACTCATACTATAATCAGCTATTTGACACAGGATAAGACATGCCCAAATTGCGGAAGAGCGAGCGATATCTCATTTTTTTAATTGCATTATTATCCATGAATTTGTATAATTAATCATAAGAGCAATAATTAAGAGTAAAGGGGGCACCAACTATGAAAGTCAGCATTATCGGCGCAACCGGTTATACCGGCGAGGAATTGCTGCGATTATTGTCCAGTCATCCGCAAGCTGAAATCGTCGCTATCACATCAGAAAGTCAGACTGGTGCAGCCATATCGGAAATATATCCCCATTTGCAGCCGTTTTATGATCATAAATTAGTGAGCATGCAGCAGCTTGATGACATCGCCGCACAAAGTGATGTCGTCTTTATTGCCTTGCCTCACGGGCATGCGATGGAAGCCGGTAAGAAAATTGTTGCTAAGGGAGCAAAGGTTATTGACTTAGGTGCCGATTACCGCTTTCGCGATACAAGCGTATATGAAAAGTGGTATAAACTGCCCCATACCCATAAAGAGGCAAAGGCTGTATACGGTTTAACTGAGTTGTACCGTAAAGACGTGAAAGGTGCAACTATTGTAGGGAATCCCGGCTGTTATACGACGGCTAGCATATTAGCGGTGGCACCTCTTCTTAAGCAACAGCTTATTGAACCGAATTCTGTTGTGATTGACGCGAAGTCCGGCGTATCAGGAGCTGGCCGCAGTCTTGGTCTTAACAGTCACTTTACGGAAGTATTTGAAAACGTAAAAGCATATAACATTGCCGGGCACCGCCATACGCCTGAAATTGAGCAGGCGTTAGGCGAACTTGCAGGCAGTGAAATCTTTATAAATTTTACACCGCATCTCATTCCCGTTGCCCGGGGCATTTTAAGTACCTGCTATGGAACCCTGAAAAGCGGTGTAACTCCGGCTCAGGTAGATGAGGCTTTCAATAGCCTTTATCAAGAAGAGTACTTTATTCGTCTGCTTGGACGGGGTGGCTATCCGGCTACTAAAAATACCAGGGGTTCTAATTTTTGTGATATAGGCTGGCATATTGATCCCCGGACTAACCGGGTAATTGTCGTGTCGGCTATTGATAATCTGGTAAAAGGTGCTGCCGGTCAAGCCGTACAGAACATGAATGTTATGTTTGGACTCGATGAGCGGCTGGGACTTACTCAGGCACCTTTGTATCCTTAAATAGAGGGGCGTGTAAATTGTGTTAACAACTATTACAGGCGGAATAACTTCACCAAAAGGCTTCAAGGCTGCAGGTGTTAAAGCTGGTATAAAGCAAAGCGGTAAAGAAGATGTCGCTGTTATTTATAGTATTGTTCCTGCTGCTGCGGCTGCTGTATTTACCACTAATGATATGGCTGCCGCGCCGGTCATCATATCAAGAGAGCACATCAAAGGCGGCGTATTATCCGCGATTGTAGTCAATTCCGGCTGCGCAAATGCCTGCACCGGCGAACAGGGGATGATCAATGCACAGGAAATGGTTAAGCAAACTGCAGAATTGCTTGCTATTTCACCGCAAACCGTGCTTGTCTCCTCCACAGGAATTATTGGGGTTAACTTACCCATGGATAAAGTTGCAGCAGGTATTCATCAAGCTGTAAGCCAATTATCAGTAGAAGGCTATGATAATGCCATGCAGGCAATTATGACGACCGATACGTTTGCCAAGACCATAGCGTATGAATTCACGCTGGGAGATGTGCCTGTACGGATAGCTGGCATTGCCAAGGGGGCAGGCATGATTCACCCTAATATGGCAACTATGCTCGGCTATATCACAACTGATGCCGATATCAGCAGTCCTCTTTTGAAAAAAGCGCTTGATCAGGCTGTCAGTCTTACCTTTAATATGATAACCGTTGATGGTGACACTAGCACGAATGATACGGTATGCGTAATGGCTAACGGCCAGTCAGGCAATTCATTGATTGACAGCGAAACTGATCCTAATTATCTGTTGTTTGTTGAAGCGCTGCAAACCATATGCCGTTTTCTGGCACAGCAAGTTGTGCGAGATGGAGAAGGGGCAACAAAATTTCTTGAAATCACCGTTAAAGGAGCATTAAGCTTCGAGCAAGGCAAAAAAGCGGCAATGAGTATTGCTAAATCGCCATTGGTTAAAACGGCCTTTTTTGGTCAAGATCCCAATTGGGGGCGGATTTTATGTGCAGTAGGTTATTCGGGTTCTAATGTTCAGCCTGCCCGCACGTCTCTCTCTATTGGTGGTGTGACCATTGTTGAAGCTGGTCTTGGCGCCCGGTATGACGAAGCTGCGCTGAGAAAAGTAATGAGCGAGAAAGATATTACTGTAGTAGTTGATCTGGGGCTGGGTGAAGCAGAGGCAACGGTATGGACGTGTGATTTTTCGTATGAATATGTAAAAATAAACGGCGAATACCACACTTAAAGAGGCGGCCGCCGATAAGGCCCCATCTGCGTTGGAGAGACGGCCGCCGATAAGACACCATCTGCGTTGTTGGGGGCAAAGCGTCGAGCTTGCCGTACCCTATGTACTGTCTTCACTCGCCGCTTTGCCCCCTGCCTAGCAGCGGAGCCTTCTCGACGGCCTGAGCTTGGTGGCAGGAGACGGAGGGACGGGGGACCGCGGGCATAGCGGCAGTTGGGTGTGATAAGGCTCCCCTGCGGGGTGCACAACTAAGTAAGGGCAATGGGCGATCAGCTTCAATGTCATTGCGAGGAGTGCAGCGACGTGGCAATCTCATCT
>NZ_DALZUO010000039.1:0-27233 GCF_032013335.1 Anaerospora sp.
TTGCAGGGCTTGAGGGCTTTTTTTCAGTGTAGTGGGAAAATAGGTGGATATTAAAACGCATAAGGAGTGTATTGGATTAAAGCAGGTTAAAGGGTACGTGAATGTCCGCGTGGCGTCGGCGGGAAGGACAGTTGGGGACGTTCCTGTTCTGTCACTAACTGGAGTTGCTCGATTGCTCCATGGGCTTAAGCTTGCGAGAAGCTGCCAGGACGCATTGAAGGAAATCGCTAAGATTTGGAGAAAGAGAAGGTTAACTATATGGTGGAATGCGGATATCAAAGTTGCTATGAAGAGACTAGACCATAAGAGTTACCTCTACTTGGTAATCATCCCTAGAAGTGTGAATTAGATTCTTATAAAGATAGGAGGTGTGAGTTTTGTTAACTGTTAAAAAAGGAAGCAAAAGTTTTTATGTGGGAGAATCGGAATCAGCCCCGCTGGCAGAGATGATATTTTCCACAGACAAAAATATAATTACTATTGAACATACTTTTGTATCTGACGAGCTCAGAGGCCAAGGTGCCGGCAGGCAGCTGCTGCAAATGCTGGCTGACTGGGTCAGGGCGGAGAATAAAAAGATAGTTGCTGTGTGTCCGTTTGCCAAGAAGGAACTAACCAGAAGCACGGAATATGATGATGTATTATACCATTTCCCCAACTAGGCCTGGTCATATCCGAATACCCGAACATTAAAAGTGAGTTTGAAGCAGAAGTTACTGTACTGGCAGTTGTGAGAAAATAATCGGCCGAATTGATTATTTAACACTAGTGAAAGTATCGAAGAAGAAAACAACGGCTCTGCCTGACAGAAGGTGAATTTTAATACTGGCAGATGGAGCTATCGGTAAGACTATTACTGCCTTTTAACTGATAAGGAGGTTGGCGATGAACGAACTCAGAACTATCCGCAAAATTGTGACAGGAAAACACACTGTGGACGGTGCCGGGGTCAAACTAGTGAGAGTAATTGGTCATGACGACATAAAAGAGTTTGATCCTTTTCTTATGCTGGATGCCTTTGATTCGGTGGACCCTAATGACTATATCAAAGGTTTCCCCTGGCATCCGCACCGTGGTATTGAGACGATTACTTATCTTATTCAAGGTGATATTGAACACGGAGACAGCCTGGGAAATACGGGCAGGATTTTAACTGGAGAATGCCAGTGGATGACGGCCGGCTCTGGAATTCTTCATCAGGAAATGCCACAGGCCAGTGAGAGGATGCTGGGGATTCAGCTCTGGCTCAATCTGCCGGCGAAAGATAAAATGGTGTCTCCCCAATATCATGGTATACGTAAAGAGGACATACCGGTGATTGATGAAGGAGACCGGCGGGTACACATCCTGGCCGGAGTATATGACGGAAAAACCGGAGCCATGCAAGGCAGCTATTGTAAACCTCTGCTGCTGGATGTAGAAGTGAGTGCCGGGGCTGAGTGGAAACTGGATAGTACAGAAAATACAACTTTGTTTATTTATATTTTTCAAGGAGCGGGAACCTTTGGCAGCGATAGGTTAATTCCGGCCAAGCATGCCGTATTATTTGATGAAACAGGCACCTTCCTGGTAAGAGCCTCCGATGAGGGAATACGGTTTTTCCTTATGGCCGGCGAACCGCTGCAGGAACCCATTGCCTGGGGAGGTCCAATTGTTATGAATACCCGGGAAGAATTGCAGCTTGCTTTTCAGGAATTAGAAGAAGGCAAATTCATCAAATCCTGAAAATAATTGACCTGCCGTGGTGGCATGTCCATTAAAGATTTTTAAGCTAGGGGGACCAGATGGACAGTTGGGGACGTTCCTTTTTTGTCACAAAAAGTTGTCAAAAAAGGAACGTCCCCGCTGTCACTATCGTTATGAGGAGAGAGAAAAATGGCAGTTGTAAAATGCACAAAATGTGGAAAAGTGTTTAACACAGAGGGAGCAATATTGAAGCCGGTAGGCGATGGTGGATATTTAGAATGTTGTCCTAAATGCGGAAGCACGGCTGTATATTCTGTGTCTGATTTTCAAAATGACGATGACAGATTGTGGGAGGGATATTAGAAAATATCCAGGAAGGAGATTATTATGAATCAGAAAAGAATGGAACAGGTATTAAAGCGAATGGCAGACGCAGGTATTCCTCAGATGCTGGTTTGTGACCCTGCGTCCATTTTCTATTTGGCAGGCGAGTGGTTCAGCCCGGGAGAACGGTTATTAGTTTTGCTGTTAAGCTGTGAACAAGGACCTCAATTGATTATAAATGAATTGTTTCCAGTGCACCATGATCTTGGTATGCCAATAATACGTTATGCCGATATAGACGATCCTGTTAAGCTGATAGCTGGCAAGTTGAATCCGGCTAAAGCAATAGGGATCGATAAAAAATGGCCGTCCCGCTTTTTGCTTCACTTGATGGAAGTAACAGGTGGAAACGGACGTTACCTGAATAGTTCCTTTATCCTTGATTCGATGAGGATGATTAAGGAGAAGCAGGAAATTGCCCTTATGCGTGAAGCTGCCGGTAGTAATGATCAGGCGATGGCAGCACTCGTGAAGCTATTACCGGCAATGCATACAGAAAAGCAGCTGGGACAGCTGCTGCTTGATATCTATGAAGAGCTGGGCACATCAGGGTTTTCTTTTGCGCCTAATATCTCTTTCGGAGCGAATGGCGCTGATCCTCACCATAAGATTGATGATAGTCGGGTGAAAACTGGTGATAGCATTGTCATTGATATAGGTTGTCGCAAGCGAGACTATTGCTCTGATATGACACGGACTTTTTTCTTCCAATCCATTACAACCAGAGCAAGAACGGTCTATGAAACTGTTTTAAGTGCTAATAGGCGGGCCATTGATCGGATAAAGCCCAATGTCCGTTTTGCAGAAATTGATGCTGCTGCCCGCGACTATATTACCGGTAAGGGGTTCGGGAGATATTTTACTCATCGTACCGGGCACTGTATCGGGTTAGACGTACATGACTGGGGAGATGTTTCGGCCGCCAACCAGGAATATGTAAG
Organism: Anaerospora sp.; assembly: GCF_032013335.1. Classification (NCBI taxonomy): domain Bacteria; kingdom Bacillati; phylum Bacillota; class Negativicutes; order Selenomonadales; family Sporomusaceae; genus Anaerospora; species Anaerospora sp. The sequence goes on from NZ_DALZUO010000039.1 coordinate 3,012, forward strand.
GCCAGGTATGATATTCTCTATTGAACCTGGGATTTATTTACCAGGGGAATTAGGGGTACGTGTTGAGGACCTCGTGCTGGTGACTGAAAGTGGCTGCGAGTTATTGACGCATTATGATAAAGAATTGAAAATCATTGAATAGAAAAAGGCTGGCAGGCTCAAATTGAGCCTGCCAGCCTTTTAAAATGATGGTTATCCTGAGATCTTTTTGTTAACTGACTTGGCAATGCTAGGAAGGAGTAACCCTAAGCCCAGCAGTATGAAAGGTGTTAACAGATTCAATGAAATTTGGAAATACCACTGAGATGTATACGCGGTTATGCCCTTCGGGAACATACCCATAATGCAGGCAAAAGCGGTAAAGATAAAACACCATAATCCAAAGCCGAAGGCAACCTTAGAGTTACGAATGAAGTGATATTCGGAAGTGAAGCGGTCTGCGATGCGACGCAGCGCCATATAGGCTACAAATACCCAAAGATAGCGCATCGGCATGACGATAGAATTGAGATCAAGCAACCAGTTATAAAGGTCATTCATATTACCAATACCTAAGGCAGGAATGATAATCAGAATGCCGACCAAAACGGCAGTTAGCTTGTAGCCGTTAATGGGTGCTCCAAACTCATTAGTTTTGGTAAGTGCCTGGGGAATGTATTTTGCCTCGGTTTCAGCCAACATGACCTTTAGCGGTGCATCAATAGAAAAGACTAGCGCCGATGCTTGACCGACAAACTGGGCGAAGGCATAGAGGATGAGGAAGAGGTTTCCAACACCATAATACTGACCAAGCATTTGGAAGGAGTAATATTGACCATTCATTTTGAGGTCTTTGGGAATGTTGTTAGAATCAAACATCATACCCATTGCCAGTGAGCCGAGCAGGGCTGATAAAGCGACCAGAACGGCCAGGATAATCATACCGCGAGGGAATTCCTTGCTGGCGTTTACTGTGTTGTTCACGTAGGGTGATATCTTTTCTGCACCACCCACCGCAAACACGAGCATAGAAATTGTTGTGAAATAGGTGAAATCAAAATTGGGGATAAAGGTGTCCCAGCCCCAGTTTGTTGTTGCAACTGATACGCCGCGAATTGCAGGTGCAGCCAGCATTAAAATAACATATAGAAAAGACATAACCAGCATCGAGGTTCCTGCAAGCATTCCAATCCGCTTTAGCGAATTTATGCCGCGTGACGCAAACCAAAGGAAGAAGAAAAATAAGGCCAAAGTACATAATTGCAATACCATTGGTGAAAACATTTTGGTGAAAGAGCCGTTTTGCAGTACACCCCAGCCAAAAGCAACTAAGATCATCTGGGGTTTCTGCGCCAGATAGGGAATGTGGACCACCCAGTAAGTCCAGCCAGCGAAGTAAGCAAACCTAGGTGAGGTGGTGAGCCGAATCCAAGTGCTCACTCCCGCCTTTCCATCTTTGAAGGTAGAGCCAAGCTCACCTACCATTAAGGCATAGGGGATAAAGTACAGAGCGTTAATGAGAATCCAAGAAACGATGACTTTTAGACCCTGGTTGGCAAAGTTATTGACAACATTGCCGAACCCCCATACCATAATGAAGGCCATGATAGCTAAGTTGTACCATCGAAGATTTCTTTGACTTTGTTCCAAAGTAAAACCTCCTTTTTATTTGTATACACTCATAGTGAGTATCCACTATGAGTGTACACTACTAGTATAATTTGAAAAGGTATATAGCACAACTAAAATACAAAAAATTACAATTCGCTAAAGAAGCAGGTGGATGGTACTTGCATTGTCAGGCCATTTTCAATGTGGCATATTATGGTGCATTTTTTGGTACTGAACTATTACTGGAGGTGCCGGAAACGGGGGATAAGGATAATGTTTCACCGCAAACGAGTCAAAATAGTGCTAAGATACGCCGAGCGGCCTTGTCTAGGCCTGAACATCGATAATTGAATATTTTGTTATTTAACAAAGGGATTTCCAAATGACAAGCAGAAAAAGGATATGATTCTGTAGAAAGCTCTTACCGATAATGTCTGTATACCGAGGCAGGCAATAAAAATAGGAGAGTGATCGTATGGCGTACATAACATTGGAAATAGCCGAAGAGCTGGCCCGACAAGCACTCGGCAAGGCAAGGACTGAGTTTGGCAGGCCTATTTGTGTGGCTGTCTGTGATGGTAATGGTGAAATGGTATATTTTTCGCGGATGGACGGGGCTCCTTTGCGCAGCATTGCTATCGCCCAGCAGAAGGCCTATACGGCCGTTCGGATGGGAGTGTCGACGGAAGCTTTTCTGGTAAGACTGCAGAAAGAACATATTGAGATTGGATACTTTTGTGATGGCCGGTTTACTGCCCTGCCCGGTGGCCATCCAATCAAAAATGCTGACGGTATTGTCATTGGTGGTATAGGGGTAAGCGGACTAGCAGCCTCCGAAGACCATGTCATTACCGAATGGGTGGCACTGGCGGCGAAAATACAGACTAACTAGCAAACGGCGACAAGGCTTACCGCCATAGGTAGCGGTAAGCCTATTGTTTTTTGATGCTGTATAAAATCATTGCTGTAACAAAAGCTAGTAAAGAAAAGGAGCGTGCCGACAATGAAAAAGAAACTAGCCAACATCCCCTTTGGGCCATATATTACTGTGTTAGCAGGAGCGATTGTTAATGGAAAGCCGAATTATGCGACTCTTGGAGCTTACGGGGTTGTAAGTCAAAGGCCGGTATTGTATATATCATTAAAGAATTCTCATTATACTACAGCCGGTGTGAGAGATACCGGTTACTTTAGCGTTAATATTCCTTCCGTAGATTTGATTGAAAAAACCGATTACTGCGGAACTGTCTCCGGCCATAAGGTAGATAAGTCTCAGATTTTTGATTCCTTTTACGATGAAGCGGGCAATGCGCCTTTAATAAAAGAATGTCCTGTCAATTATTTGTGCAAAGTCATACAAACGATTCCGATTTTTGATTTTACAATGTTTCTGGGAGAGATTGTCGCTGCCTATGGCAATGAAAACTGCCTGGATAATGGAAGCCCCGATGCCTTAAAAGTAAAGCCAACAGTAATGATGGCCGCTAGTTATTTTGGTTTACACGATAGAGTGGGATCAGTATTCAAAGCATGCAACGGCAGCAAACAAAGTTGAATTTGTACCCTCAGCGGCAAGAATAAACAGACTCCTATCAAAACGGTGGGTTGATAGGAGTCTGTTTGTCATTTCGGATTACCTTGCGCTGCCGAGCGAGGTTGGCGAACAGCGTTATATCGTATGCAAGTAAGTCTGTAATATTTTTTTATAATCAACATCACTTGGCGGGAGTTCACCATCTGTAATGACAAATTTTATTTTATCATCTACACTAGGGACGATTCCTTTTTGCTTTAATATATCTGCCAGGTGAGTAATAGTTCCGGCACTTCCATCGAAAAAAACAGTTTCTTTAGTAAAGAATTGCTGCAAAATCTTATTAAATAAGGGGAAATGGGTACAGCCAAGAACAACGGCACCGTAATCTTGTATTGTTAATGCTGCCAATTCCTTTTGCAAATACTCTTGTACTTCTGCAGTGTCAAACTTGAACTGTTCTGCAAATTTTACCAGGCCGCCTAATGCCATGGTATCAACCATTTCTGTGGCATCAAGCCGTTGAACTAATTGATGAAATTTTTCTTCCCGTAAAGTAAGACTGGTTGCTAATACTAATACCTTTTTACCTTGTTCTTTACAATAAGTAACAGCAGGTTTTACGGCAGGTTCCATGCCGACAATCGGGAAGCTATAATTCTTCCGCAATTTCCCAATAGCAACGCTTGTTGCTGTATTACAAGCAATTACCACAGCATCTACTTTAATTTTAGCCATATAATCCATACCGTTTTGAACGTATTGTTTAACTTCATTTTTTGTCTTTTCGCCATAAGGTAAATGCTCAATATCGGCGTAGTAAATGTATTCAGCAAATGGTAGTATGTTTAAAGCGTGTCCAAGAACTGTTAAGCCGCCGATACCAGAGTCAAAAAATCCAATTTTCATTTTGATCCCTTCTTAGTTTAAATTATTGTATTATATTAGCATGAACAAATCCTTCAAAATATAGAACGCCGATTTTAAAAGTAGTGACTATATAATACCATAAACTAGCAACCGTAGAAATTTTGAGGAATTAGCTGTCTACTTCTACAAGGTATTAATTCTTTCCTCTCGTCGCTGTTCCTTTTAAAATTTAAATTTTAGGCTTGCTGGAATGTAAAAGTGGGAGGCTGTTGACTCAGCGAGTCGTTCGTGTTATCCTTGGCATCGTTAGAGGTAGTAATATTTATTGAAAATCATTATCAATAATGATAGAATGGATATGATGAAAATGTGCCTATTCTACGTTTTCAGCAATTGAGAAGAGGAAGTGTTAACTATGTGTATGTCATGCAATGAAACGTCTCAAGTTTTTTCTGTTGAAATAGTTACCCAAGAACCTGTTAGCAATAATATGGATTTGTATAAAGAGATTGCTCAGCGCTTATTTCAAAATAAGGTTATATCCCTTATTAATGTTGGCAACAATCGTGCTTTTGTCGCGAATGAAAAGCAAATCTTTGGTTTTGAACTTCATTTAACGAATCGTCATAATCCAGCGGATGTCAATTTGTCAAATGTGGAAAAGGCACTTGACGGGATTTTGACGCAGTTTGACGGATATTCTGAAATGCAGATAAAACTAAATTAATAGCAATAGGATAGGAAGAACCGTATTATCGGTGCGGAAAAGTGGGCTCAAATCCCAGTATATGCGGGTTTGAGGTCCTCTTTTTTATGCGTTTCTGGCTGTAGCAGGAAAACAAACAGAAAATTGGAGGATGAGTCATGACGCAGACTAGTGAATCGCTTGATAAAAAGGCAATTTTAGTAGTTAGCTTTGGTACCATGTACCCCGATACCCGTAAAGCCTGTATAGAAAGTCTAGAAGAAAAAATGGGCGCTGCTTTTCCCGGATATAAGGTACGGCGGGCTTTCACCTCTCGCATGATTACGCGCCGTCTGGCAGAGCGAGACGGCATTATTGTTGACAATGAGCGGCAAGCTCTAGAACATCTGTGGGCAGAGGGGTTTAGCGAGGTTTATGTTCAGCCGCTGCATATCGTTGCTGGCGAAGAATATGAGAAGATTCGTGGTATTGTCAATGTATATACGGATGCCAAAAAATTCCGCCGTCTGGAGCTGGGAAGGCCGTTGCTTTATTATATGGGTCAGGAAGCGCGTCCAGATGAACCGGATGACTATCTGGCGGTGATCAAGGCACTTGACGTATCAGCTGGCACAGATGAAGCAGTGGTTTTCATGGGGCATGGCGGCCGTCATCCTGCCAATGCTGCTTATGCCGCATTGCAGTTAAAATTACAGGATGCGGGTATGCAGAATGTATTTGTCTATGCTGTGGAGGGGTATCCCTCTCTTGAGCGGGTAATTAGTCAATTGAAGGCAGCCAGTATCCGAAAGGTGCGGCTTCAGCCGTTTATGCTGGTAGCCGGTAACCACGTCCGTAAGGATATGGATGGAGATGATAAAAATTCGGCGAAATCTGTTCTGACCGCAGCTGGTTTTGCTGTAGAGATAAAGCGGAACAGTCTGGGCGAGAACCCGGCAATTCAGGATGCGTATGTCCGACATATCAAGGATGTCATGGATAAGCCAGCCAAGTGAGGCTGCAAACATATTAAGTTTGAATGAGGAGAATGACATGCAACAAAAATTGATAAAATTCGTAGCTTCTGATCCGGCCTGTGCTCTAAGCCTGTCTGGAGTGACGAAACGCTGCGGCGAACATACACTGCTGGATAATATTTGCTTACATGTCGATGGTGGGCAAATTTTTGGTCTGCTTGGCCCAAACGGTGCGGGGAAGACTACGTTGATGAAAATTGTTGCCGGACTGGTGCGGCCGACTGCTGGTACGGTCAGCATCTTCGGTATTGACACTGCACAGCAGACAGCACAGCTGCGGAGACTTGTCGGCATTGTGCCGCAGGACTCCAATCTGGAACGGGAACTGACTGTAACCGAGGCGTTAACTGTTTATGGTCGCTTATTCGGACTGCAGTCTTTGCGCGAACGAGTGGAGGAAACTATCACCGCCTTTTCGCTGCAGGGAATGCGCGAGAAGCGGGTAGGAAGGTTGTCGGGAGGCATGATGCGCCGTGTCCTGATTGCAAGAGCTCTGTTGCCAAAACCACAGCTGCTGCTGTTAGATGAGCCGACAGTAGGCCTTGATCCTGATGTCAGGCAGGAAATTTGGCAGATCATTCAGGGATTGGCAGCAGCAGGCAAGACCATGCTCTTAACAACTCATTATATGGAGGAAGCGGCCAGACTTTGCGCTAATATTGCTCTGCTCAAGGCAGGACGACTGGCACTGGTAGCAACTCCTGATGAAATCCAGCAGCGTTATGGTGGTGCCGCCAGTAATGAAGAAGCGCTGGAAGCATTATTTATTCAATTGGCGAAAGGAGAAATCAACTGATGGGCTGGTACGCGGTATATTCTAGAGAGATGCTGCTGCTTTGGAAAAAAATCGGCCGCATGGGTTATGTTTTTCCTTCTATTATTTCACCTTTTATTTATTTCTTTGCATTTGGCCTGGGGCTGGGCGGCAGAGTCAGCGTTGAAGGCGGCTATCTGCCCTTTCTTGCTAGCGGCATTATCGGGATGACAGTCATGACGAATGGTTTTCAGCAGACGGCTTCCTCTATCAGCGCCGGACGCTTATATTTTCGCCATTTCCACAGCTTGGTTCTCAGCCCGGTATCCCATGTTTCCGCGGTTTTCGGCGTTGTCCTCGCCGGCATGAGCCGCGCTGTTATCTTTGGCAGTCTAATTCTGGTTGTTGGCTTTATTTCTTTTGGTATCGGCATTAAGAGCAGTGCCTGGTTCGCCGGAATTTTGCTAGGTGGTTTCTGCTTTAGTTCACTGGGATTGGTCGTGGGCATGCTAGTCAGGCAAGTAGATGACATTTCGTTGGTGAACAGCTTCTTTATTACTCCAATGACCTTTTTTGGCGGCTCATTTTTTCCCATACAAAATCTTCCTTCGTGGCTGAGTATTTTAGCCGGGTGGTTTCCGATTGGTGCGATTAATACTTTGCTGAGAGCAAGTGCCTGGAGCGGCGAAGCGGTGGAAGCAGCAGTGATCCTGGCTGGTTTGGGCGGCGTATTTTTTGCCGTTGGTGTTTATCTCTATTCTCACTACAGCGAATATTAAGGATACTACGAAGAAAAGGTAATTATGCCGATGGCATAATTACCTTTTTTGTATTGTTATAGCTATCCGCAAAGGTTGCTTTACGAAGCCTGAGGTTATCCGCTTTTTTACATCATGCTAAATCCAATGAGAAGATACAAAGTAGTGCTGATTTAGGATATACTGAAAAGAGAAGGCTTAGCTGAAAAGTTTCAGGGGGGCGGGATTATGGATAAATTTGTTGACATGAAGACCCGGTTTTCGGGTGTTCATGACTTGATGAAATTCAGGGTTACAGAAATACTGCTGATATCTACTGAGTATGATGCATATATCCTGGAAGAAGACGGGCAGCTGGTCGAGCAAATTTACCATCAGTTCAATGACCTAAGTATCCCGATCATACCCCGGATTCACTGGGTCGACAATAGTGACGATGCTTTCGAGGCATTGCAGAATACTACAATCCACTTGATTATCACGATGTCACGTATTAGTGATTTGAGTTCATATGAGTTTGAAGCAGCAATCCATGAAGCCTATCCAAGCATCCCGATTGTTATGCTGTCTTACGACCGGCTGACTCCGGACATAATTGCGAGAATCCGGCAAGTTAGCTGCATCAACAGGGTGTTTCACTGGTCGGGGGATAATAAGGTACTGCTAGCTATTATTAAATATATTGAAGATCAGCAAAATGTGGAAGCTGACAGCAAGCTGGGAGTTCAGGCAATCCTGGTTGTCGAAGATTCGCCACTCTACTATTCGCAGATTTTGCCAATTATTTATACGGAGATTTTGACGCAGACCAGGTGCCTGTTGCTGCATGCGATGAATGTCAGCCACGGTTTATTGAGAGTTCGCCTTAGGCCAAAGATTCTTCTTGCCGAAACTTACGAGGAAGCAATGGGACTATTGGCCACTTATCGCCATAATTTACTTGGGGTAATTTCCGATGTAAGGTTTCCAAAGAATGGGGTAATGAACCCAGCCGCTGGTTTTGAATTGGCTGAACGCGTACGGGAAATGATTGCTGATGTTCCGTTTCTATTGCAGTCGGAAGAATTGGAAAACGCCGAAAAAGCCAACGCGGCGCATTTACGCTTTTTAAATAAAAACTCATCTCACCTCATGCAGGACTTACGAAATTACATTCTGGAGGACTACGGTTTTGGTTCCTTTGTATTCCGCTATCCCGATGGCAGAATCATTGATGAAGCGACTGATATTACCAATCTGGAACGGATAATCCGTGACCTGCCAGATGAGAGCCTATACTATCATGCTTCAAACTCGCATTTTTCGCGCTGGTTGCGGGCCAGGGCTGAAATAGAAATCGCGGATAAACTGCGGTTTGTGTCTCCGGGATCTATAGAGAATATTTCGGTTATCCGGGCTTATATTCTGAAGGTGTTGAATGATTATTTTTTACGATATCAATCAGGCTTGATTCTTGACTTTGAGGGGCTTTCAAAAAAAGATATGGACAATGCCTTTATTAAGCTGGGGACAGGTTCTTTAGGTGGAAAAGCAAGAGGAATTGCTTTTATGAATACGATGATTGCCAAAGCCGGCATGGCAGAAAAATACGAAGATATTACGATCAAGGTACCCCGTTCGTTTGTTATTTGCAGTGATATCTTTGAAAAATTTATGGCAGAGAATGAGCTGTATTCCTTTGTTGCTGGCAATCCAACAGAAGAGGAAATTGCACGCCGGTTTTTGGAATGCGATTTGCCGGCTGCCACGCAAGAAAACCTGCGTGTCTTAACGCAATATATAAATTGTCCGCTTGCAGTCCGATCTTCAAGCATTCTGGAAGATTCGAGAATACTGCCGTTTGCTGGTATTTACCACACTTATGTAGTACCCAATATTCATATAGATCCTAAAGTGCGATTCAAACAGCTTTCTGATGCAGTTAAACTGGTATATGCCTCTGTGTTTTACGCGGCTCCTGTACAATATGCCAAAAATGCAGATATCCGGATTCAAGAGGAAAAAATGGCTGTACTCATCCAACAACTGGTGGGCGAACTCTATGGTGATCTTTATTATCCGGCTATTTCCGGCGTAGCCCAATCGTATAATTTCTATCCGTATTATCCGATGAAGCCGGAAGAGGGAACAGTGAGTCTTGCCCTGGGCTTAGGTAAGGCAATTGTAGAAGGAGAACGGGTACACCGCTTTTCACCAGCGCATCCGAAGCTGAATCCCCTCATATCAACTCCTGATGAGTATCTGAGGAAGGCGCAAAATGCGTTCTATGCTGTGAATCTCAGAACTTCCGCCGATATCTCAGTGCGGGCCGGTGAAGACTATATCTACGAGAAGCTGCCAATTTCTCAGGCAAGCAGGGATCAATCGCTGGAGTATACTGGCAGTACTTATTCGGCTGAAGATGACTGCATATACGATAATATTCATAGAGCAGGACCCAAAATAGTAACCTTTGCACCTATTCTTAAATACAATAGACTTCCGCTGACACAAATTATTCAAGATTTAATGAGTTTAGGGGTGAAAGCGTTTGGGACAAATGTTGAAATCGAATTTGCCGTAAATATACCTAAAGATAAAAGCAAACCTAAGGAATTCAACTTCCTGCAAATTAGGCCAATGGTTATCGGCAAGGAAGCGCTGCAGGTTACTGTTGACCAAGAGCGGGATTCCTGGTGTTTTAGCCAGCGAACGATCGGCAATGGATTTTATCAAAGCATCCAGGATATCATTTTTGTTGATCCCAGAACCTTTGAATTGAGTGAAAGTGTACAAATTGCCAATGAGATCGGTGAGCTAAACAGTATGCTGGCAAAGGAAGGCCGCCGCTGCATTCTGATTGGCTTTGGACGAATGGGTACAGCAGACCGGTGGCTGGGTATTCCACTGGCATGGGAGCAAATGTCCCAGGCTCAGATTATTGTGGAGGTCGATACGAAAGAGCTCCGTCCGGAGCCTTCGCTGGGAAGTCATTTTTTTCATAATTTAACCGCCACGAGTATGGGCTATTTCCATATACAGTATGACAATGAAGAAAAGGGTAAGCTTGATTGGGAATGGCTGTTCAACCAGCCGGTCCTGCGGCAAACAAAATATGCAAAGCTGGTGAGAAGGGAAGCGGCCATAGAGGCCAAGGTCGATGGGAGAAGCTTTAAAGGGATTATCTACAAATAGAATCATGAAGCTCTAAGTAAAAGGGGATATTCGGCCCATTCGGGTTCGAATATCCCCTTTATTTCTAGCAGGAAAGCATACTGACCTATACTATGCCTTGTGCTGCCATTGCTTCTGCGACCTTAATAAATCCGGCAATATTGGCGCCGATGACCAAATTATCCTTATGACCATATGCTTCTGCAGCCTCGCTGGCATTTTTATAAATATTCAGCATGATCGTTTTTAGTTTTTCATCGACCTCTTCAAAGGACCAGGCAAGACGCATGCTGTTCTGTGTCATTTCCAGACCGGAGACGGATACCCCGCCAGCATTCGCAGCTTTTGAGGGACCCACATACACGCCGCTTTCCAGAAAATAATCAACTGCTTCATTTGTACAAGGCATGTTTGCGCCTTCACAAACAAATTTTACTCCGTTAGCGACAATTACCTGGGCATCTTCAAGATGGATTTCGTTTTGTGTGGCACAAGGAATAATGATATCAGCTTTGACGCCCCAGGGCTTCTCGCCGGGATAGAACTTGACGCCGAATTTGTCGGCATAGTCTTCAACTTTGTCGCGGCAGGAGGCTCTCATTTCGAGCAGATAATCAATCTTCTCACCGCTGATACCATCAGGATCATAAATGTACCCATCGGGGCCGGAAAGAGTAACAACTTTGCCGCCTAATTCGGTAACTTTTCTGACTGTACCCCAGGTAACATTGCCGAACCCGGAGACGGCAACAGTCTTGCCGTGAAAGGAGGTGCCTTTTGATTTTAGCATTTCCTGGCAGAAATATGCGATGCCAAACCCTGTAGCTTCCGGACGGGCCAGGCTGCCGCCATAAGAGATGCCCTTTCCGGTTAAAACACCATTTTCATAGTTGCCTTTTATTCGCTTATACTGCCCGAATAAGTAACCAATTTCTCTACCGCCAACCCCTAGATCACCTGCGGGTACATCCGTATTAGGGCCAATATAGCGATACAGCTCCGTCATGAAGCTTTGGCAGAAGCGCATAACCTCTGCATCGGATTTGCCTTTGGGATCAAAATCTGATCCACCTTTGCCTCCGCCCATCGGTAAGCTTGTTAATGAATTCTTAAAAGTCTGTTCAAAGCCAAGGAATTTAATGATGCTGACATTTACTGAGGGGTGGAAACGCAGGCCTCCTTTATAAGGACCGATTGCGCTGTTGAATTGGACCCGGAATCCGCGGTTTACTCTTACATTGCCAGAGTCATCTACCCAAGGTACGCGGAAGATAAATTGCCGCTCCGGCTCTACGATTCTTTCAACGATTCCCAACTCAATATATTCAGGATGTTTATCAAGGACATCTACCAAAGATCCCAGTACTTCTTTGACTGTTTGGTGAAATTCAGGTTCGTTTGCATTTCGTTCTACAACTCGTTGATAAAGCTCGTCACAGTACTTTTTAGCATGAATAGCCATACACTCAACTCCTCCTAATTTTGTACATAAGGCTCGTTTTCCACAGTGTAAATGGAACTGAATTCACGGCTGCAGCAAAGTTTGAACGTTGAATCACCAACTACTGCTTGCAGCAGAACACGAACAATCTGTTTACTTGTGAATAGAAGTGTACTTTTGTTACTTGCTTGCTTTAGCTACTGTAAATCGACATGGAAAATTAGTGTAAATAAGCTAGATTGTGTATACATTGTGCAATTAACCTTATAACTTAATAATATAGCTTTAAAAGACATAGTTCAACCATGACTTTTAAAAAAATTCTGTATTTTATTTATTTTTTAAATTTGGAAGGTGTTTTTGATTAATTTTAAATACCGATTCGTTCCTGGTTATTCATAGAGTAGCCGCCTTTTTCTACATCGCTTAAATCCAGACTATTGTCTTTTATTTCAATAGTCGAGAGCTTCTTAACTACTCCATAGGATTTTTCTAATGAGAGTCGATCTCCTCTTCCGGAAATAACCCATAATGTTTGATACCCTCGCGGTATGGACAAGAGCTTATTTTCACCTTTGCCATCAGTAAAATACACTAACAAATTAAACTTTCGGGTGTTAGCATATTCAAAGACAGGGGTAAATCGAGTACCTCCCCGTATGGTACTTCTAGCTTTTATATCTTTTGCAGATTTGACTTGATACACACGCCTAATTTCATTGTCACATTCAATAAGCGTAAGTTCATGATTATAATTTTTTACGATACTGAGCACTTCTTTTATCGCTTGATTAAACTCTTCATCGCTAATACTTCCACTAATGTCAAGGGCGATGGCAATTTTAGCTTTATGGCTTCTAAGCCGACCGCGTAAATCCATGCGATCAGGCTGTCGCCGGTTTCTTCTTGTTATGGTTTTCTTTTGGCCGCTTTCAACAGTACCCATTAACCTCTTTAAGTATAAATTCCAAGGCAATTCACTTTTGCTATTTCTAAGTGATGTCAAGATACTTGCTAAATAGTTAGGAATAGTTCCTTTTTGCGAGGCTTCTATGAACTTTCCGGTAAATTCTCTGAGTGTTTCTTCCTCTATTTCGCTGGAATCTTCCCAGATGTCATGAGTTTTTTCCGGATCGTATGCAGGTACTAGTTTTTCATCAGCCTTGCTATCATTTTCTGTTTCGTCTTCGACTACTTCCAGTAAGTCCAGGGCCGTTTGAATCTGCTCCACATAATATTCAAACGGCTCAAAGGGTGAGAGTTTTAAAGCGTAATTTAAATTTACCCATTCTAAGGTGGTCGCGTAGGGCGGCAGGTGGTCTAAATAAGTGTTCACTACAATATCCATGGCAATATTAATTGCCATGGTGCTATAGGAACGCTGAAGTTCTTTTGCTCTACTTAAATGCATGGATACTATATGGAGGATTTCATGTTTAATCGAGCTTTCCATTTGCTTTAAAGTAAGCGTTAAAAAAATAATGGGATTAAAATAAATCACATATTTTGCTTCTTTAAAGTTTACAGCAGTGGGACTGCTGATATCAAAACGCAGCTCTCTAGACATTTGCAGCAAAAAATATCCATAGAAATTATTTTTATCTTCCAGAAGGCTCAGATTGACTTTGTCAACAAGAGTTAAGAACTCACTTTTAAAATCCTCAGGGATGCAGATACGAGCATTGTCGTCTTGTCGTTTTTCTTTTAAAAAGTGGGTAATAATCAAATATGCATTTTCGTAAAGCGGGCTTACCTGATTTTCAAAATAAGTTTTCATTCATAATCACCTGATTGAACGATAAGATTCAAAATAAGCCTCGACAAAAGTCTCATTCTCTAAGGCGAGTTCGTAAACTGCCGGATAACTGTTTTTAATATCCTTCATGATGCCGATCATTAAATCCACAGGATACAGTTTCAAAAAAACAATCAGTCTTTCAACTGTAGATTCTGCGTCAAGACCATTATTTTGTAGATAGGTCTCTAAATGTTTCAGAATATTTTTAGCAGCTAGGTACAATCTTGTATGACTTTCGTTTTTTACTTTTTCCCCGATTGATTCATGCAGAAAGTTTCCCGAAAACACATCGTCGTAAGAAATGAGTGCGCTAAAATCAGAGTCAACAAAGGCAACAAACTCTTCGGCAATAAGTTTTCCTACATTTCCTCTGATCACATTTAAAAACACAGATCTGGGAATAAGCCCATTTTTTTCTTTATAAATTCTATAAATGCCAGAAATTCTTTCATAGCTTCTTGGTGTTGCTCTAATGTCATCTGCATTAATTCTATGTAAATATTCCGGGAAGGTTGAAATGAACTCAATAACTTTTTGTTCAAGGTTAGCAGCGATTGCCCAATCTACCCACTGTATATAATCAGGTTCCATGTGTAGCCATACAAAGCGGTTTTCCTGAGCTACATCCATATCTACCACTTGATAATCAAAATCGGAACCATATTTACCGGAAGGATTCATGGCCGCTACAATTTTTACCCGTTCGTGCAACTTATAGCCATTAATTTCCCGATTTAATATTAAATTCATTAATTCCTGCTGTACAGTATGTTCGCAACGATTAATCTCATCAATAAATAAAAGAACTGTTTCTCCACGGGCCACTTCTTCATCAATTTGTTTTAGCTTAGTATGAACGGCATATACGGTAGCTTTCTTTTCAACTCTTTCTCCTAAGTGATTAACAGTTGTATAAGATTCTATGGTTGGAAGTCCGCCTATTTCGCCTTCTTTAAGGAGATTTCCGTCAATAGTAATGAAACTCCAATTGTTTTTCTGAGCGAGTTCTTTTGCTAAAGCTGTTTTGCCAACGCCTGTTTCTCCAACGATTAATGGCACTTCGCCTGTTGCCAGTACTAAATCAACACTTTTTAACGTATCGATAAAATTCATGCTTTCTCCCACCTACTTTAGTTTTAGCTTTTCATCTACGGCTATTTTTTTTGCCGTTCTACTTCCATGTTGATAAATAAACATTAATTTATCCAGGGATACAATGTCACTAGCTTTATCGATCATACTGCAATTTAAAAAATCTCTAACATATTTTTCTTCTACGTCTTCTTTAGATAATACTTCGGCTAACACTTGACTTAATTCACTTGGGGATATTTCTGTCTCTTTTTTGAGATATTTAATGACTAAAATGTTTACTTTCAAGAATTCTAACAGTTTATTTTTATCTAAGTCATTGATAAGCCGAATAGCCTGTTCATTATTTTTAATAGCAATAAGCTCTACATGCGGTGCCGGAGAATGAATATACCGTAATGCATCATAACTTATTCTTACAGCCGCTTCTTGAACGATTGGCAAAGGCTTTTTGATAAACTTAATGGAATCGTAATTTTTTTCTACTGCCAATAACTGCAATTCCTCAGTGGGACTATTTACGTATTTAATCGCCCAGCCCGCTTGCTTGATTGCTAATTTTAACAGCGCTTCTGGTGGATCTTTGATATATTCTAAGTTGTTCCAACCAGCATTGATTGCTTTGATCATCATAGCTTCTGTAGGGCTGCTAATAAATTGTATTGCCCGGGGATTGTTGTTTATCGCTGCTTCTTGCATCTCTCTGGTTGGTTGATGGATATATTGCAGCGTAAGTCCATTTTTCTTAATTGCTACCATTTTCATCTCATCAGTAGGAGTATCGATAAATGATAGGGCATACGGATTCTTTTCTATCATTTCAATAAGCTTTGATTTTTCCATAAAGCTATGCTCCTTTTATCCCTATTTTAAAATGGCATGCTTTAAACTATTTTTAGGGATATAAATAGAATAATTATACCACTGTAGAAAAAAGGGAGCTACAATGCTGGGAAACTAAAAGTTATCATCTGTAAAAAAGGACCTTGATTGCTCATTCAAGAATATCAATTATACAATTAGATTTGGAGGACGATTTCTGTGGCGGACAAAATACTAGAAACTTCAAGTAAATGCGAAGCGCGACGTGCATTTCTCACGTTCTGTTCGCCTAAAACGCGACTGTTACATGATCCGGTTTCTGATCCCTATGAAGTTAGCGGTCATCCAAATCCATCGGGACTTGGAGAAGCTAGCTCCTTTTCGCAGAAGGGTTCCTGGGGGCAAAGTTCCGTTTTGTTTCCTTTGTTTGAGACCTACCGTGCAGCAGACGAATGCGGCAGAGCACCTTATGGCGGCGCTGAATATGGCATTCCTCTGACACCGGAAGCCGACGCTGTTTGTAAAAAAATTGCCCTGTTGCATAAAGGGCAAGGTGCTGTCATTTGTTCATCGGGATTAGCCGCGATTGCTACAACGGTAGATGCATTTTCCCCGAAAGCCGTTCTTATTCCCGACAATGTATATGGGCCCATGATCCGGTTTCTGAACAGGCGGCGAATAAGACAAATCCGTTATCCGGCAGGTGCTTCAGCAGATGAATTTCGCGCAGTATTGGTAAGAGCGCGTAGCGAATACGCTAAGCGTGAAGACTTGCTTGTCTATATCGAGGCCCCGGGCAGCGGGACTTTCGAAATTCCCGACATTGATGGAATAATAGCCAGCGCAAAAGAGGCTGAATTACGTATTGTTATGGATAATACATGGGCAAGCCACATCCGTTTTCAACCTCTAGAACGAGGTGTTGATATTGTTGTGCAAGCGACGACAAAATATGAAGGTGGCTATGGTGATACGCCGTCAGGTGTTGTTATTGCCAAGCATTCACAAGATCTGCAGATTATAGCTGACGAATTGCGCGCAACCGGCAATGGTGCGGTCGCACCCACAACCTGTGCGCGGCTTTATCATCGAATTGATTCGACAGAGGAGCGTCTCAATCAGCACGCCGACACTGCTGGCCGGCTGATCGAGTGGTTTTTGAAGCAGCCGTTTGTCACAGCTGTTCTATCGCCAACGTTAGAAACCTCACCATATTACGAACGCTTCCAGCGTTACTTTGGCAAAGGCAATAGTCTGTTTAGTGTGGTTTTTCATCCTGGACTAGCAGCGAAGAATATTGAGGCCTTTGTAGATGAACTAAACCTGTTCTGGGTTGCCGAAAGCTGGGGCGGCCATTTATCACTTGTTTTGCCGGTGCATGCTAAGCGGGAAGTTACAACTCTGCCAAAGGGCTATATTTTACGTTTTCACGCCGGCTTGGAAGATTATCAGGATCTTTTGCGTGATCTCAACGAGGCAGCAGAGTGCTTGCAAGCAATTGATTATCAACGCATTTCGTAGATAAAGCATATACAGCATATGGTCCAATCCTGTTGTCGATAGCACTCTCGCTCCGGCTCTAGCGGCATGGAATAGGGGTGCTTTTTCTTAGGATTCATAAATATTCTCAGTACGGTAAAAAGTAAAGACTAATTGTGTTACTCATTGTATATGTTGAACAAACAAAAAAGAAAAACTCTGTACAATCTGCCCCTATAGGAGAGAATATTAAGAATGTTACAATATAACTTAGAAATTTAAGTTTTTTTCCTGTTTTTGTGATTGATTTGTAAAGGCAGGGGAGGGAGAGCCGTCAGTTGAACTGACAGTGGCGGGTATGTGACATGGCTTGAAGTTTAACAGGAAAGGAAGTAATGATAATGACAAAAATACTTAAGGATCTACAACCGGTTGAAGTATTTACTTACTTTGAAATGCTGTCCCAGATTCCAAGAGGATCTGGAAATGAAAAAGAGGTTAGCGATTATTTAGCGGCTTTCGCTAAGGAGCACGGACTTGAATATGTGCAGGATGCTGCACTTAATGTTGTTATAAAAAAGAAGGCAACACCAGGCTATGAAAATGCTCCTTCTATCATTTTGCAGGGACACATGGATATGGTCTGTGAAAAAAATAGAGATGTCGAGCATGATTTTACTAAAGATCCACTCAAGTTAAGAATCCTTGATGATATGATTTATGCTACAGGTACAACCTTGGGAGCAGACAACGGAATTGCTGTGGCCATGGGCTTGGCAATATTGGCTTCCAATCAGTATCAACATCCTGCAATAGAAGTAGTTATTACAACTTCAGAAGAAACCGGTATGGATGGAGTAGTAGCATTAGATCCTAAGGATGTTGAGGGCAGAACGCTGATCAATATCGACTCTGAAGAAGAAGGTACGTTATTAGTGAGCTGTGCTGGGGGAGTTACCGCTAAGACAAAGATTCCGGCAGAATGGGAAGTAACAAGCGATACAACTCTTATTCCCTATGGCATTAAGGTAAAAGGCCTGAAGGGTGGCCATTCTGGAATGGAAATTGATAAGGAAAGAGGAAATGCTAATAAATTATTAGGTCGGATATTGATGTCTGTTTTATCAGAGGTCGACTTTAGCCTCAGTTCAATCAGCGGAGGGGCAAAGAACAATGCAATTCCACGGGAAGCGGAAGCAGTTATTTTAATCCATGCCAAGGACAAGGATTTTGTTGAGAAAAAAATAGTTGAGTGTGGAAATGTATTTTCGACTGAACTAAGGACATCCGACGCGGATATACAAGTGGAATATGAAGTTTTACCTGCCCTGCCTCCAAAAATGCTTTCGAGAAAATCTACTCATCATGTGGTTAACTACTTATATATCGCTTTAAATGGTATTACCTCAATGAGTATGGATATTAAGGGACTAGTAGAAAGCTCATTGAACCTTGGCGTAATTTCTACAGACAAGGAATCGATTGAGTTTATCAGCGCAATCAGAAGTTCTGTTAAAAGTCTAAAAACAGAATTATATAATCGATTAGCTGTAACGGCAAAATTAAACGGCGGAAGTGTTGTTGGTGAAGGTGATTATCCGGAGTGGGCTTATAACCCATCTTCAAAAATAAGAGTCGTTTTTGAAGATGTTTATGAAAAGATGTACGGAAAGAAACCTCATATTACCGCGATACATGCAGGATTGGAGTGCGGATTATTTACAGAGAAATTTGACGGAATGGATGCAATTTCTTTTGGCCCTAACCTATATGATGTGCATACACCGGATGAGCATATGAGCATATCTTCCGTGCAACGGACATGGGAATACCTGCTGGAAGTACTGAAGAGTATAAAATAGTTTAGGCGGAAAGTCTATCTTTAATGGCAGCGCGATAAATAATACGTAAGGGGTATTTAAATGAACAAAAAGCTTTCAAGAGGCGCGTATGGCGGCGTAGCCGGTAAAGACTATGTGCCTTACATTTCCAGTGGTTCTAAACTGGGTGGAAATGTTGCCGTATTAATGATTGGTGTTATTTTAGCGGCTTTATTTGCAGCATCCACTGCCTATTCAGGCATGAAATCAGGGCTGACGGTTGCAGCTGGCATACCGGGATCAATTATTGGTTCCGCATTTATAGCCGCATTCGCTAAGCAAAAAGGTATTCTTGGCAAAAACTTAATTCAAGGCATGTCCAGCGGGGGCGAATCTGTTGCAAGCGGCATGATTTTCGTTTTGCCATCAATTTTGCTAATTGGAGCGCAGGTTTCTTTTCTTGAAGGCCTTGCTGTCGGTGTAGGTGGAGTATTGTTCGGCATTGGCATTGCTTCTATTGTTTACAACTATTTATTAGTTGAAGAGCACGGCAAATTAATGTACCCTGAGTCAATGGCTATATCAGAAACTCTTGTTGCGTCCGAAGGGGCTGGAGAATCCGTCAAGTATATGGGGATTGGCTTTGGCGTAAGCGGACTAATAACCGTTGTTACGGAATCATTTTTAAATGCAGCGAATACCGTAATCAGTTTTGTAAACGAAACTTTCTATAAATGGAAATTTGAAGTCGAAGTTAACCCACTATTAGTTGGAATAGGCTTCATTGTCGGATTAGATGTTGCTATCACCATGTTTGCCGGCTCGATATTGGCCAACTTTGGTATAATGTCTTTAATCGGCTATTTCGCTTCTTTCGGGAATAACGGAGCAACTATATGGAATAATCAGCATGTTGCGATAAACGCTATGCAAGTGAAGCATATAGCAGGCAGCTATGTAAAATATATCGGTGCCGGGATGATGCTTTCCGGTGGCCTAATCGGGGCTGTTAGACTGATACCTACAATTATTTCTTCGATAAAAGAAACGCTTAATGCAAAATCTGCTAATGGTTCCGGCAGCTCGTCAGCTGCGAACGTTATACTCATTGCAGGGGTAATTGTGGGGTTTGCAGCAGGCTTTCTGATATCCGGTGGCAATATGGTAATGGCAGTTGGAGCTACCGTTTTATCACTATTCTTATCGTTACTATTTGTTATTGTCTCAGGCCGTCTAACTGGCACAATAGGTACCTCCAATCTTCCCGTATCAGGTATGACAATCGCATCGTTAGTCATTGTGACCTTGCTATTTGTTTTATTTGGCTGGAAAAATCAGGAAAGTAATAAATCGTTGCTTTTATTCGGCACGTTTATCGTTATTGCAATATCCGTAGCAGGTGGTTATTGTCAATCACAAAAGGTTAATTTTATCATAGGCGGACAGCGCAATGAGATGGATAAATATTTTACCATTGCGTCTGTAGTTGGTGTTGCAGTAGTGATTGGTGTTATCATATTACTTTCCAACCAGCTTGCGCTGACTGGTGATAATGTACCATTTGCCTTACCACAGGCTAACTTAATGGCAACGTTAACTGCAGGAATTATGTCAGGTCAATTGCCCTGGCCGATTATCATAGTCGGCGTTGTTATGGGATTTGTTTTGTTTTTATTAAGGCTTCCTATCATGACAGTTGCTATAGGATTCTACTTGCCGATATCAACAACATCGATCATTCTCATCGGTGCATTTCTTCGTCACTTTGTAGAAAAATCGTGTAAATCAGAACACGAAAAAGAGGTGAGAGTCGCTAATGGCATAAGTTTATCTTCCGGACTTGTTGCTGGTGGCTCGATTGTAGGATTGATTGGTATCATCCTGCAATTATCCGGAGTGATAAAGGGAAATGGACCAAGCGGATTTGCTGCTACGAATGAAATGGCATTTTTATTATTAGTAGTGCTGGCATTCGCTACAATAATGCCAATTTTGAAGAGTAGAGTAAATGCTCCAACAAGCAATGACACAGGGAAGAGGTAACAATGATAATAAAACCAGTTTTTGGTGATTACCAGAGGCTGATCGCTATCTGGGAAAGTTCAGTGCGTGCTACGCATCACTTTATAACCGAAGCGGATATTCAGTTTTATAAACCGCTGATTTTGGAAGAATATTTTCATGCGGTAGATTTATTTTGCTACAAGGATGAAGCTCTTGCTATTCATGGATTCATAGGAGTGGCAGATAATAAAGTGGAAATGCTGTTCATTGATGATTGTATGCGCGGCCAAGGAATTGGCAAACAGTTGTTATTATATGGGATAAATCAATTGAATATAGGAAAAGTAGATGTTAATGAGCAAAATACACAAGCTGTTGATTTCTATAAGCATATGGGTTTTTGCGTTACTGGTCGTTCGGAGCTAGACGCTGCAGGGAAGAACTATCCCATTCTCTTTATGGAATTAGCAAGGTAGCTGCAGGCTTATTAGCAAGCAGATTTCTTTGCTGGAAGAACATGAAACAAAGGTCCTGGTCCTTATCAAAAAGGAGTAGGACCTTTTTCCTATTTTGTCAAGAAAAAATTAACAAAAAATTCTAAAATATTCTTGATATTTTTTTGTACATCTTTACTTGTGATAGAGAATTGGCTGTATTACGATAAATGCTGCGAGACTTATTCTTTTTATAAGCCAAGAGCGTAAACAGAAAAATTATGTAATGTTAAATAAGAAATGTGAAGGGAAGGAACCAATGGGGAACAACAAGAAGAACAACAGGCACAGATGTCAGTGTGGCAGTTCGGTGTTTGAAAACGTAGATATTACTTCGACAAGCAGTCCACAAAAGCAATATTTTACGAGATGCAGAAAATGCGGGCTCGTTATTCGCGGTTATCGAAGCGGTACTATTCCAGCAGTTATACAATTGCTGAAGCGAGTATGTGAGCGTGTAAGGTTTAAAAGAAGTGTCTAACTGACAAAGAACGTGTCCAATCTCAATATGGATTGGACACGTTCTTTTGTTTTCCTTTACCGCCTTTGGTTAAGGGTATACTCCTCTTGAAACATGGAGACAACTATTCAGTATGAAGATAGATCTTTTACTCGGTGAAGTCATTACATTCAAGTAATTCTATTTTTTATTTGTAAAATTTTCAAATAAGTATTGACGTTTAGTAAAATTTATATGATAATATAAATCAAATGATAATAATTATTGCTTAGTTAGTTTTTTGCTTAAGCAATAATTACAAAAATAAAATTTACATATGGAGGTAATTGATTATGTCATTAATTGGAACTGAGGTAAAACCGTTTACTGCGCAGGCGTATCACAATGGAAAATTCGTTGAAGTAACTGAAGCGAATTTCAAAGGAAAGTGGAGCGTGGTATGCTTCTATCCGGCAGATTTTACGTTTGTATGCCCAACAGAACTTGAGGATCTGCAAGACCAATATGCTGCTTTGAAAGAGCTGGGAGTGGAAGTATATTCTGTTTCCACAGATACTCACTTTACTCACAAAGCTTGGCATGACAGTTCGGAAACGATCAAAAAAATCACTTACGTTATGATTGGCGATCCTTCCCATACCTTATCAAGAAATTTTGAAGTATTGATTGAGGCACAAGGACTTGCTGACCGCGGTACCTTTATTATTGACCCAGATGGACTGGTGCAGGCTGTTGAAATCAATGCCGGCGGTATTGGCCGTGACGCAAGCACGCTGATTAATAAAATTAAAGCTGCCCAATATGTTAGAAAAAATCCTAACGAAGTTTGCCCTGCAAGATGGCGTGAAGGATCTGCCACCCTTAAACCAAACCTGGATCTTGTTGGGAAGATTTAAGAGGTGAGTTCTATGTTGCTAGATAGCGATGTAAAAGCACAACTATCTCAATATCTGCAATTAATGGAAGGCAATGTGCTGATTAAAGTCAGCGCAGGCAGCGACAATGTATCTAGTGACATGATTGCTCTGGTAGAAGAGATTTCTTCGATGTCTCCCTTGATCACAACCGAGAAGACGGAGCTGCCAAGGACGCCTAGCTTTAGTATCCAGCGGGTAGGAGCAGATAGTGGAATAACATTTGCCGGTATTCCTTTGGGGCATGAATTTAATTCTTTGGTGCTAGCCTTGTTGCAGGTCAGCGGCAGAGCGCCTAAGGTTGAGCAAAAAGTAATTGATCAGATTAAGGCAGTTAAAGGCACCTATCGTTTTGAAACGTATATCAGCCTGACCTGCCATAATTGTCCAGAGGTTGTCCAGGCGTTAAATTTAATGAGTGTTCTCAATCCTGCCGTTACGCATACTATGGTGGATGGTGCTGTTTTTCAAGAGGAAGTTCATTCTAAGAATATTATGGCAGTGCCTGTTGTTTACCTGAATGGTGAATTTTTCAGCAGCGGTCGTATGAGCGTTGAGGAAATACTAGCCAAAATCAGCGATAGTGGTCCTGACATAGCTGAGTTTGACGAAAAAGAACCGTTTGATATTCTGGTTGTAGGCAGCGGCCCCGCTGGTGCGAGTGCGGCTATTTATGCCGCAAGAAAAGGGATCCGTACAGGCATGGTTGCTGAGCGGTTTGGCGGTCAGGTTAAAGAGACGCTGGGAATTGAAAACTTTATCAGTATGAAATATACCGAGGGTCCCAAGCTTGCTGAAAGCCTGGAAGAGCATGTCAAAGAATATCCGGTTGACGTAATGAAGCTGCAGCGCGCCAAAAGTTTGGCAAAGAAAGAATTTGTAGAAGTTGAATTGGAAAATGGCGCTGTCTTAAAGAGTAAAGCGGTGATTCTCTCGACAGGTGCCCGATGGCGCAATATTGGTGTACCGGGAGAAGCCGAATATAAAAATAAAGGGGTAGCGTATTGCCCTCATTGTGACGGTCCCTTGTTTAAAGGAAAGCGTGTGGCTGTCATAGGCGGCGGCAACTCCGGAATTGAAGCGGCAATTGATTTGGCAGGGATTGTAGAGCATGTGACGGTGCTGGAATTCATGCCCGAGCTGAAAGCAGATACTGTATTGCAGAAACGTTTATTCAGCCTACCCAATGTGACTGTATTAAAAAATGTGCAAACTAAAGAGATTACCGGTACAGATAAGGTTAACGGTTTGTCTTATATGGTTTGCGGTACAGAGGAGATCCATCATCTGGAGCTGGAAGGCGTATTTATCCTGATTGGTCTCGTTCCCAACACCGAGTGGCTGAATGGCTCCGTAGAACGCAATCGCTTTGGTGAGATCGTTGTAGACAGCCATGGAGCGACGAATGTGCCAGGGGTATTCGCAGCAGGAGACTGCACGAACAGCCCGTATAAGCAGATTATTATTGCTATGGGATCCGGTGCGAATGCGGCACTAGGCGCATTTGACTACTTAAT
>NZ_DALZUO010000040.1:0-26027 GCF_032013335.1 Anaerospora sp.
AACTCGCGACCCTCGCCTTGGCAAGGCGATGCTCTACCGCTGAGCTACTTCCGCAGAAATGGTGCCTCAGGGCAGAATCGAACTGCCGACACGAGGATTTTCAGTCCTCTGCTCTACCGACTGAGCTACCGAGGCAAAATGGCGACCCTGAACGGATTTGAACCGTCGATCTCCGCCGTGACAGGGCGGCATGTTAGACCGCTACACCACAGGGCCATTTACAAACTGCATATACTATTATATTCGATTAATTCCAAGATGTCAATACCTTTTTTTCTTTTATCAACATCGCACTTGCATCAGCAGCAACTGCAAGATCTATTATATCGCTTTTAAAGTTATTGTCAAGTAGTTTTGTAAATAATTATTGTAAAACTTTTGATATAGTGGCAATAACCTGGACAGGATCAAATGGTTTTACAATAAAGTCAGCAGCACCAGCCTCAATCGCCGCAGTAATAATCGATTGTTGACCGATGGCTGTAACCATAACAATGCGCGCCGACGAATTGTTAGAATGAATATTTCTAACCGCCTCAATACCATCCATTTTTGGCATAGTAATATCCATCGTAACCAAATCGGGACTATATTCATTGTACAGCTGTACAGCTTGCTCACCATCACCAGCTTCGCCAACTACTTCATGGCCATTTTCTTCCAGTACTCTCCGCAACATCATTCGCATAAAAGCCGAATCATCACAAATCAGTATTTTCGCCAAACTAAGTCCTCCCTGCACCAACATTGCATTGCCTTATGTGAGCTCCAGCCGCAGTTCAGTTAAAATTCTCTCTAAGTGCTCTTTTAAGCACTGTTCTAATTCACTCAATTGCTTTGTATCAAAAGTACTAATTACCCGCGGGGTTCGACGAACACGCAGTTCACCAAAAAATTCATCACGATAAATATTATAATAGATCAGAAGATTAGATTCTACTGAAAAATCACTATAATCAATGATGATATAAGAACCATTAAGCGATTTTACTGGTTGAAGTGGTGTTATATACAAATCAAACCCAGCTAACTGCTGTGGTAATTGAGCACCAAAAGACCAATCCGTTATCTTCTTTTCACGAAAAATACTGCACAAAGTAGTTTCATCAAAAGCAGCCAATCGCTGAATTGTTTCTTTCATTCGCAGATTCAACAATTGCTCTAACCCTGCCAAATCACCAATAATAAAGCTAATATCACACATTTCCGTTAAGCCGACTACCACGCGGACTAAGAACTCCTTAGTCGCTTCATCATATAAAACAGAAAAACTACGGTACTTCGCAGCGCTATGATAAGTAAATATCCGGTATTGGCTGTCACATTGCATCAATTCTGTCGTTAACATAAATCCCGCAAATTCGGGTTCTAAATTCTGCAGAAATGACCACTCTTTTAATTGTGTTACTATTTTTTCCATCATTATCACCTAACTTAGTAAGTATTCTGTATAGATTCGTAAAAACCTCTCACCTTGAGTGACCATTTTTCTCAGAACTGAATACTATGCATTAATCTTTAACGAGCAAAGGAGGATGTCTTATGAGAAGACGTTTTTGGCCTGCTCTGACGGCCGTATTAGTAATGGTAACGCTATTACTCACCGCCTGCGGGCAAACCACAACAACTCAGCAAAGTTCAAAAGCGCAACAGGCGGGGCCAATCTGGGCACCTGGATTAACTCCGCTTCCACAGGATACAGTGGTCAAGGTTGGTATGAAACAAGTCATCTCGGATGCAGGCATTCTAATCGGAATGGCTAAGGGCTATTACAAGGATTTAGGCATTACCATCGAGCCTGTACAATTCAATTCAGGCCAGGAAATGATTAACCAGCTGGCAGCCGGTCAACTTGATGTAGGTGCAACCGTTACAGCTGCCGGTCTTTTAAATGCAATGTCCCGTGACATTCCTGTAAAAATCGTAGCTGATAAAGGCATTAATGTAGCAGGCAAAGGGTACTACCGCCTCGTTATCCGCAAAGATCTCGCTGGGATAGTCAATGATTACAAAGATTTAAAAGGCAAAAAAATTGCAATTGTAGGCACTGCCTCTCTCGATGAAATTGCGTTAGTACGCATACTGGAAAAAGCCGGCCTCACAACTAATGATATTGACCTGCAAGTGATTCGCGCTTTCCCCGACATGTTGGTTTCTATGTCCAATAAAAGCATTGATGCTGCAATGGTAATAGAGCCCTTTATCACGCAAGGCATTGCCAAGGAATTTATCGATCCCTGGAAAGACCCTAGCGACTATGACCCCGATGCGCAAACAGCCTTACTTGTCTATGGCACAAGCATGACAAATCGCCCCGAAATGGCTAATCGTTTCATGACCGCATATGTAAAATCGATGCGGGATTATAATGACGCCTTTTTTAAAAACAGTAAAAAACAAGAGATCATTGACATACTTTGCAAGTACTCAGTCATCAAAGACCCTGGCCTATATGAGAAAATGTTTCCTACCGGACTCAACCCGGATGGCTATGTGCGTATGAAAGGGATTGCTCTGGATATTGACTGGTATAAAAAGAATAATCTCATTAAAGCCGACTTAAAGTTGGAAGATGCTGTAGACAATAAGTATGTTGACTTTGCTATAAAAACGCTTGGTAAGTACCAATAATATGGCAAAGTTAACGAATACTACTATGCTCGTTCGCACCTTATCCATCCTGTCACCCTTAACACTTCTCCTTCTTTGGGAATTTCTCGCCCGCTTTCAGATCATTGACATCCGGTTATTCTCCAGTCCAAGCCTCATCATTCAAACTTTTTTCCCTTTACTTTTTTCCGGAGAATTATTATACAATACCGCCATCAGCGTACAGCGCGTTATATTAGGTTTTTTAGCGGGAGCCATTCCAGGCATCCTGATCGGGATGAGCATGGGGTTATCACCACTCGTCCGCTCCGCCATTGAGCCAATGATTGCAGCTACATACCCTATCCCCAAACTTGCCATCATGCCGCTCATTCTCTTGGTTTTCGGATTAGGAGAAACTTCAAAAGTCTTTACTATAGCAATTGGCGTCTTTTACTTAGTCGTTATTAATACAATGGCCGGTGTTCTGAACATCGACAAAATATATTTGGATGTGGCCAAAAACTTCGGGGCCAGCCGCAAAGATTTTTATCTCACCGTTGCCTTTCCCGGAGCACTTCCCATGATTTTCGCTGGGCTTAAACTGGGCATGGGCATGGCTCTGATTCTCATAGTAGCAGCTGAATTATCTGCAGCTAAAGCGGGTGTCGGCTGGATGATCTGGAGATCCTACGATATGTTCGACATAGAGCAAATGTTTGTTGCATTAATGACACTTTCGGCCCTTGGATATATTTTTTCCATCGTGCTGGATATACTGGAGCGCTGGGTCTTACCCTGGAAGCAGCAGTGCCGCTAGGAGGTGTTGATGATGAGCAATAGTGATGTAAAAATCACACTCCAAAATATCAGTAAAAACTTTAAAACGCAAGCTGATCCGGTATGGGCCTTAGAAAATATTAATTTATCAATCCAAGATGGCGAATTTTTCTCTATAGTAGGTCCGAGCGGCTGTGGCAAAACTACCCTGCTCCGAATTCTCGCCGGCCTTGAAGAAGCTTCATCTGGCGAATTTGAACTAAAGGCAAATGACAATACCCGCCCCGTCAATTCAATGGTTTTTCAGGAACAATCCATCTTCCCTTGGATGACGGTTAAAGACAATGTTGCCTACGGCCTAAGAATGAGAGGCATGCCTAAAAAAAAGCGAAATGAAATTGCCGATAAGTTTATCAGAATGATTGGCTTGTCTAAATTCGCCAATTCTTATCCCTGTCAGTTGTCAGGCGGCATGAAGCAGCGGGTCAGCGTTGCCCGCGCCTTTGCAAACGATCCGGAAATCCTACTAATGGATGAACCCTTTGGCGCGCTAGACGAGCAAAATCGGATTATCCTTCAGCAGGAGCTGTTAAAGATCTGGGAATTAACCTATAAGACAACTGTTTTCATCACACATAGCATTGATGAAGCGCTCTGCCTCAGTGACCGGATTATGATTATGACCGCTCATCCGGGAACAATTAAAACAATCGTCAATATTGACTTGCCTCGCCCGCGCGATATAGCAACCCTCAGAACTACACTTCGCTACAACGAGTTATTTCAGCAGGTATGGTTCAGCTTGCGCGATGAAGTACTAAAGGTGAAAGAACAGGAATTTAGCTAAATAGCATGCACAAAGCCCACGGAATAACTTCCGTGGGCTTTGTAGTCTGGCAGGGGCAGAAGGACTTGAACCCTCAACCAACGGTTTTGGAGACCGCTACTCTACCAATTGAGCTATACCCCTATGGAGCGGAAAACGAGATTCGAACTCGCGACCCTCGCCTTGGCAAGGCGATGCTCTACCGCTGAGCTACTTCCGCAATTGGCGACCCTGAACGGATTTGAACCGTCGATCTCCGCCGTGACAGGGCGGCATGTTAGACCGCTACACCACAGGGCCGCAATAATCCCGGCAAAGTTACAATACCTTACCGGGATTTAATAATATCATGAGTTTAGAAAAAAATCAACTGGCTTTTTCCTAGTTAACAATAAATAATTATAATTTTCTCAGCATTTCTCAGCCATGAACTGTTTCTCATAATCCTGCATTGCCAAAATAGTCGGCATCGTATTGTTCCGAATATCTCTGGCAATACTGATCACTTCACGTGCCGTATCCATAGATGTCAAGCAGGGAATTCCGTATTCCACCGTCGCACGCCGTAATTTAAAGCCTTCTCTTTCCGGATGCTTACCCCTGGTGATTGTGTTAATTACCATATTGATATTTCCCGACCGGATTGCAGCCTGCAGGTTAGTGGAGCCTGCCGTTTTTGTATCAATCGTTTGTACAATAAGACCGAGTGATTGCAAATACTCTGCGGTACCGTTTGTAGCTGCCAAATCATATCCCAATGCCTGATAACCAGCTGCAATTTTACCGGCTTCCAGCTTATCTCTATCAGCGATTGCAAATAGTACCGTTCCTTTATGCGGAATACTCATACCTGCAGCAATTAAGGCTAAATACAGCGCCTGTTCATACTGCGGCGCAATCCCCATTACCTCACCCGTTGATTTCATTTCAGGGCCTAAGCCAATATCCACTTGTTGCATTTTTGCAAAGGAAAATACCGGCGCTTTTACTGCCCAATATCCAGCTGGAGCCAATAGTCCGGACTGAAAGCCCATTTCTTCCAGAGTTGCTCCCAACGCAATCCGCGTGGCAATGTCAACCATAGGGACATGCGTTACTTTGCTTAAAAACGGCACACTGCGGCTAGAGCGAGGATTTACTTCCAGTACGTACACAGTTTCCTCCACAATCACATACTGGATATTAATCAGTCCCTTTACATGCAGTCCGAGGGCCAACCGTTCCGTATAGTCCACAATCTTCTCAATTACAGCGGTTGAAAGATTGCGCGGAGGATACACTGCAATGCTGTCACCCGAGTGGACTCCCGCCCTTTCGATGTGTTCCATAATGCCCGGTATAAATACCCGGTGTCCATCAGCAATTGCGTCGACCTCAACCTCCGTTCCCTGCATATAATGATCAATTAAAATAGGATGCTCTGGCGAGGCCTTAACAGCTTTCGTCATATAATCTTCCAGCTCACGTGCGTTATATACAATTTCCATGGCTCTGCCGCCTAATACATAAGAAGGTCTAACCACCACGGGAAAACCGATTTGCTCAGCATTGCTAAGAGCATCCTGAAAATTAGTTACGCTCGCACCAACAGGCCGCCGTATATCCAGCTTTTCCAGCAAATCGTCAAACTTTTCCCGGTTTTCAGCACGATCAATATCAGCTACTGAAGTCCCTAGAATGGCAACACCTGCTTCGGCCAGCGGACCGGCCAGGTTAATTGCAGTCTGACCGCCGAACTGTACGATTACACCTTCAGGCCGTTCTTTCTCTATAATATTCAGCACATCTTCTGGTGTAAGCGGTTCAAAATACAACCGATCAGAAACATCAAAATCAGTACTAACTGTTTCCGGATTATTATTAACAATAATCGTTTCCAGTCCCATTTTTCTTAGCGACCATACCGAATGGACCGAGCAATAGTCAAACTCTACGCCCTGGCCAATTCGAATCGGACCCGATCCCAGTACCATAACCTTTTGCCGGTCTGTGACATTCACTTCATCTTCCTGCGCATACGTAGAGTAAAAATAAGGAGTAACAGCTTCAAATTCAGCGGCACAGGTATCGACCATTTTATAATTCGGCCTGATTTGCCATTGCTGACGATCCCTGCGGATTTCTTGCTGGGTATTACGACTGAGCTCAGCAATTGTTTTGTCAGCGAATCCCATTTTTTTCGCTGCAGCCAGCAGCTCTTTAGTAAGAATTTCACGGCACAACCGCTGCTCCATAGCAATAATATTGTGTATTTTCTCTAAGAAGAACCGGTCAACTCCAGTCCTTTCATGAATTTCCTCAATACTTATTCCCCACCGCATACCTTCAGCTATCACAAACAACCGTTCATCATTGGCAATACGTAATTTATGGCGAATCTCCTGTGGCGATAATTCAGTTGTCGTAGCTAACTGCAAGCTGTGCACACCAATTTCCAGAGAACGTACCGCTTTTAATAGTGCACTTTCGAAAGAACGGTCAATTGCCATTACTTCGCCGGTTGCTTTCATCTGTGTTCCCAATATGCGATCAGCATGGGCAAATTTATCAAAAGGCCATCGGGGGAATTTAACAACAAGATAATCCAATGCCGGTTCAAAGCAAGCCATTGTCTTCTGTGTAACGGCATTTTTAATTTCATCCAAATGATAGCCAATCGCAATTTTAGTCGCTACTTTTGCAATAGGATAACCGGTAGCTTTGGAAGCTAGTGCACTGGAGCGACTGACCCGTGGATTGACCTCAATAACATAATAGCGGCGGCTATAGGGATCAAGTGCATACTGTACATTACAGCCACCCTCAATTCCAAGGGACCGGATAATGGTTAAAGAAGCCGTCCTGAGCATTTGATATTCGTGATCGGTAAGCGTTTGCGAAGGAGCCACAACAATACTATCACCGGTATGAATCCCTACAGGATCAAAGTTCTCCATATTACACACGGTAATGCAATTATTGGCCCGGTCACGCATAACTTCGTATTCGATTTCTTTCCAGCCCGCTACACTGCGCTCCAACAACACTTGATGAATCAAACTGTGTTTTAAGCCCTTGGCAACAATCTCTTCGAGTTCAACATCATCTGTAACAATACCGCCGCCAGTCCCCCCCAAAGTATAGGCCGGTCTGACAATCAGCGGGTAACCAATTCTATGCGCAAATTCAAGCGCCTCATCAAAATGTTCAATAATTGCACTTTCTGGTACCGGCTGACCAATTTGCTCCATCGTAGCCTTAAACAGCTCCCGGTCCTCAGCCTTCTTAATTGCTTCCAGCGGAGTTCCCAAAAGCTCTACCTGATATTTAGCCAATATCCCCAGTTCCGCCACCTTAACCGCAAGATTAAGCCCTACCTGGCCTCCTAGTGTTGGGAGTAAGCCGTCAGGCCTTTCTTTTGCAATTATTTCTTCTACAACTTCCGGCGTAAGCGGTTGAATATACACACGATCTGCAATATTAGCATCAGTCATAATCGTTGCCGGATTGCTGTTAACAAGAATGACTTCCAGCCCTTCTTCCTTCAGAGCCTGGCAAGCCTGAGTACCGGCATAATCAAATTCAGCGGCCTGACCAATGATAATCGGCCCCGACCCTATAACCATTACTTTATGTAAATGTTGTTTTCTCGGCATGTCAGTCCTCCTTCGCCATCAGCGAAATGAATTCAGTAAATAAATACGCACTATCATCTGGTCCCGGTGCTGCTTCCGGATGATATTGGACAGAAAATACGGGCAAACTGTTATGCTTGAATCCTTCTATTGTACCGTCATTAACGGCCCGGTGAGTAACAGTAACATCCAAATTACTGATCGAAGCCTCATCGACAGCATAGCCATGATTTTGAGAGGTAATATACACACGTCCTGATTCCAAATCTTTCACCGGATGATTCGAGCCACGATGGCCAAATTTGAGTTTATAGGTTTGCGCTCCCATCGCCAACGCTAACAGCTGATGACCAAGACAAATTCCAAAAATAGGCTTTTGTGTAATTAATTTTGTTATTGTTTCAATTGCATATTGGGCATCCTGAGGATCGCCAGGGCCATTTGATAAGAAAATTCCATCCGGCTCATAAGACAGTATCGCAGCTGCATCTGTTTGTGCCGGAACCACAATACATTCACAACCTGTTTTATGCAAAGAATCCAGGATATTCTGCTTAATACCGAAATCCATAACGACAACCTTGTATCCCGTATTCGGCATTTTGTATACACGTTCTGTAGTAACTTCTTTAACCTGCTGATTATCCAATGGGACTTCCATTACCTGTTTCAGCGCCAGCTCATCAATATCCTCAGGAACAATCCAGCCACGCATCGTACCGGCCGAACGAATTCGTTTGGCAATAGCACGGGTATCTACATCATAAAGGCAGGAGATTTTATTCTTTTTCAAGTAGTTAACTAACGAATCTTCTGACTGCCAGTTACTTGGTTTATCACACAGTTCGCTCACAATATAACCTTTTACAAAAGGCTTTCGCGATTGATCAAAGCTTGCGTTAACACCATAATTGCCAATTAACGGATATGTCATTGTAACAATCTGCCCGCAATAAGACGGATCAGTAAGTATCTCTTGATAACCAGTCATCCCTGTATTAAAAACGACTTCACCAGTGGTAAACTCACCGGCAATCATTTGTCCGTAAAAGCAGCTTCCATCTTCCAGGACCAATTTCCCCTTCATAGCAACTCCACCTTTGAATAATTATTAATAAAATACATTAGAAGAAATAATAAACTCCTTGCCAAATAGCAAGGAATCTTTTTATAAACCACCATTCGTCAATAAAGAGTTCTGCATATCTGGTGAAATTATTTAATTTTTATGCATGTTTTATTTATATATATACTATCAAATTAAGTCTGCCTTTGTCAAGCAAAAAGCTAGTACCTTCTCAGCTTTAAAACGATAGGATAGTGGTGAGGCTATTTTTCGCAAACCGAGGCGGAGGAAGGAGGCATACCGGATGTATGTTGACTGACGACAACGAAGGGTTGCGGAAAATTGGCCGCCAGCATTCACCGGATTAGAGCTGACAAGGTACTGGACGTTACTCTCATTTGCAAAATAAAAAAAGCTTACAAACACTTTGTTTGTAAGCTTTACTTTCATTTTTGGTGCGGTTGGTGAGATTTGAACTCACACGGATCTCTCCGCCACCCCCTCAAGATGGTGCGTCTGCCGTTCCGCCACAACCGCATGGTGAGGGGTATAAAGGATATGGTGCGGTCGAGTGGATTTGAACCACCACGAGATTGCTCCCACTAGTTCCTGAGACTAGCGCGTCTGCCGTTCCGCCACGACCGCATTACACATTATCGCCATCAGCGACATTGTTATATTACCATAACACTTTTATTGCGTCAAGACCTTTTTACATAAAATGATTAGTTATCTATTTTATAAATCCCCATTGCCAAGCATTCCAGAAGTTTCCTGCCGGCGTAGGATTCGGTCGATAATTGGCGATATTGTTTTTCACAACATCAATTGTCGCCCGGTAATAAAGCGGGATAACGGGAACTTCCTGGACGATTACTTCTTGCATACGGTAATAAATCTGCTTGCGTTGTTCCATATCCACCGTCATTCTACCCTGTTCCGTCAATTTATCCATCTCAGGATTACGCCAGCCGCTGTAATTTTGTCCGTCAAAGCCATTTGCCCGCCCGGGAATATATTTCGAATGCCATAACCGGCTATTTTCAGGGTCAATGCCTGCCACCCAGGCATACATAGCTGCTTCAAAACGGCGATTTTTAAGCACATCGGCAAAGAAACCGGGAACATCTACATATTGCACCTGCAGCAATATCCCGATATCCTTCAATTGCTGTGCAAGCTGCTGTGCCACTGCTTCACGCATTTTATTGCCATTTGTTGTAACAAGTGTAAACGTTAATTTGCGTCCGTCTTTTGCGCAAATGCCATCAATACCAGGCAGCCATCCGGCTTGTGATAAGAGTTCTTTGGCGGCATTTACATCACGGCCGATCGATTTTACATTCCCGTTATACGCCCAGGAAAACGGCGGTTGATCGGTTAAAGCCACACTTGCTACATTGCGAAGTGATGCAGCTACCAGCGCCTGCCTGTCAATGCCCAGCTGAATGGCCTGTCGCACCCGAACGTCTTGAAACAGAGTATTATCCAAGTTAAAATCCAAATGCTCCCAAACCATACTGGGAGTAATCATGGTTTTCACATTGGCAATCGCCTTAAATTGCTCCAACTGAGCAGGAACGATATTTGTAACAAGATCAATATCGCCGGATTTTAATTGAGTAAGCAAAATATTCGTATCCGGAATGATCTTATAAAGAATCGTATCAAGAGCAGGTCGACCTTGAAAATAAGCACCATTTGCTTCAAAGGTTATACTCTCAGCAATTCTCCACTCTTTGAATTTAAAAGGCCCCGTCCCTATAGGCATACGATTAAAAGAATCCTTATTAAGGTCCGGGGTTCCTTCTAATTTATGCTTGGGAAGAATAGTCGAAAATAGCGTCAAATAAGGTGCATAGTATTCCTTGAAACGCACAATAACAGTTTGACTGTCCGGTATCTCTATTGCTGTAATAAAGTTATATCCCTCCTGAGATACAACCTTATTCTGG
The DNA here is from genome assembly GCF_032013335.1 of Anaerospora sp. Classification (NCBI taxonomy): domain Bacteria; kingdom Bacillati; phylum Bacillota; class Negativicutes; order Selenomonadales; family Sporomusaceae; genus Anaerospora; species Anaerospora sp. The sequence continues at coordinate 10,831 of NZ_DALZUO010000040.1, forward strand.
CCATTCATAATTACATTCCAGGTAAATCTTACATCCTCTGCCGAAAACGGTATCCCATCATGCCAGGTAACCCCTGACCGCAGCTTATAAGTAACCGTCAGGCCGTCAGCACTAACGCCCCCATTCTGAAGTGTAGGCACTTCTGCAGCAAGATCAGGCATCCATTGTCCTTTGTCATCGCTGGTAATTAAACCACTGAATACAAGTCTGCCAACCTCCGCTGTTGCCATCAAGTCAGATAATAAAGGATTGAGTGTATTGGGCTCCTGTAAGGTTCCATAAGTCAACTGGCCTCCCCGCTGCAATTGTTTAGCCGGCTGAGTTTGCGAAGGATCACTCTTTTTACTACACCCGGTAACAATAGCAGCAGTAAGCACTAAACAAATCAATAAAAGAACCGCTTTCTTCTGCAAAAAATCAACCCCTTTACTTAGCGGCCATATAACTCTTCATAGCGCTGCTTATTGTGCAGCACCTTACCTACGTACTCACGCGTCTCCCGAAACGGAATTTGCTGAATTTCGTCAAATTGCATCGTCCAGCCATATTTATTCATCCATTGTTTTACGTTGCCCCTGCCTCCATTATAGGCAGCCAGCATCAGCACTTCATTACTGGAAAACTCTTTTCTAAGAGAAGTCAAGTACCAAGTTCCTAATTGAATATTAGTTTCTGGATCTGTTAAATCGCCGACTTGCTCATATTCATTCTCTATTTGGCTGACAATCCATTGGCCTGTTTCAGGCATAATTTGCATGAGACCGGTAGCTCCCTTAGGAGATTTTGCTTTAGGGTTAAATTTGCTTTCTGCAAGAATAACTCCTGCAACAAGATAGGGGCTAATATTATTTTCTAATGCATATTGATACACCAAATCCTGATAGGGCAAAGGATATACAAATTTTTTCTGAAACCAGTCAGTCCAATAAACTGCGTAACTGCCAACCGCCAAAAGTATCATAACAACGAGCCAAACTTTCAGCCAGGCTTTTCTGCGCAATATGATCACTCCATCTATGTACTGTACTCTTTTACAGCCTATGTATAATCTCAAAAAATATGATGTTCTTTCATTGATTCGCTGCAAGGCACTGCCAGGCGGCAAATACCTGCTTTTGGGTCGCCTCCAAATTACCGCTGTTATCAATAACAACGGTAGCAAAGAGAAGCTTTTCACGCAAACTCATTTGAGAATGAATACGGGCCAAGGCCTGACTTCGATCTAAGCGATCCCGTCTCATTAGCCGCTCAATCTGCGTTTCTTCATCAACATACACAACCCAAACCGCTTGCACCATGTGCTGCCAGCCAACTTCAATCAGCAGTGGTGCATCAAGAACCGCTGTTTTTATCCCCTGTTGAGCTGCAGCTTGCAAAGCTTGCCTAGCAGTATTTTGAATATGGGGGTGAGTGATTTTATCTAAAACCCGCCGTTTATGATCATCGGTAAAAATAATTTCACCAAGCAGCTTTCGGTTAATATGACCATCCGGGAAAAGACAGCTTGTTCCGAAGGCGGCAACAATCTCCTGCCATGCAGGCTGTCCGGGTTCAACAATCTTGCGTGCTATTATATCTGTATCAATAATAGCTGCTCCCAATTGTTCAAGCATAGCACTAACTGTGCTTTTTCCACTGGAAATACCTCCAGTTAACCCAATTGTATACACATTAACCTCCGTTAACGCTGACAATTCGGGCAATAATGCGTACCTCTGCCAGCTACTTCTTTGCGTTCAATAGGTGTCCCACACCGCTTGCATGGTTGTCCTTTGCGACCATAAACAGCTAAATAATTCTGATGACTGCCACTTTTACCGGTACCATCACGGTAATCCCGAAAAGTAGTGCCGCCATGATTAATACCGTCTTCAATGACCTGATTAATCGCTTCATATAACCGGCCAGCCTCTTGATCATTTAAGGAGCAGGCTAGACGGTCCGGATCAATCCTCGCGATAGCCATCGCTTCATCAACATATATATTGCCTAAACCGCCAATCAGCTTTTGGTTAAGCAGCAGCGCCTTAATTCTCCCTTTTCTGGCATGAACTAATCCTCTGAAATAAGCCAGGCTGAACTCGGCAGTAAGAGGTTCCGGTCCCATACCCGCTAATCCGGCAATGCGCCATAATTCACTTGCAGGCATTGCATACAACGTCCCTAATGTTCGTGTATCTGCATAAAGCAGCTTACAGCCCTCGCCCAAATCAAAAATGATGTGTGTAAACCGATCGGTCTTTTCTTCATTATCAACAAAATATAACCGGCCGGTCATACGCAGATGAATAACCAGCATCATGCTGTCATCTAACTGCAGAATCAAATATTTGCCTTTTCTTTCAAGCTTTTGAATGGTTTTACCTGTCACCAAAGCTTGAAATTCATAAGCTGATGGCCATTTAATCAGGCGGGGCAACAAGATCTCTACACCATGAATTCGACGCCCTTCCAATTTGTCAACTAACGAACGCCTAATAATCTCTACTTCCGGCAATTCAGGCATAGCTTCCTCCCTTATTTTGCTTTGGCCCAGTTAGGTCCAGTCTTAATATCAGCGATCAAAGGCACATTAAGCGAAACAGCCTTCTCCATTGCTTGTTTAATCATATTTCCCACCACTTCCACTTCTTCCGCCTTTACTTCAAGGACCAATTCATCATGAACCTGAAGCAAAAGCCTGCTGGATAGCTGTTTCTCCTGAAGAGCCTGGGAAACATCAATCATGGCTTTCTTTATCACGTCTGCAGCAGTTCCTTGAATAGGCGTATTCATGGCTGTCCGTTCGGCAAAAGAGCGTAGGTTAAAATTTCTGCTGTTAATATCGGGTAAAAACCGCCGCCTGCCAAACAGTGTTGTCACGTAACCGGTAGTCCGGGCACTGGCGATTACCTCATCCATAAAAGTCTTTACGCCTTTATAGCGGTCAAAATAATTATCAATATACTGCCCTGCTTCTTTACGGGTAACACCAATATCACGTGACAGACCATAATCACTAATACCATAGACAATTCCAAAATTCACAGCCTTCGCCCGGGAACGCATTTCTCCGGTTACTTCAGCAAGCGGTATACCAAAGACTTCTGAAGCGGTACGAGTATGAATATCCTGGCCAGTGACAAATGCGTCCTGCAAACCAGGATCACCAGAGATATGAGCCAAAATGCGCAATTCAATTTGCGAATAGTCGGCTGACATAATACAATCATAGCCTTCACCGGGAACGAATAGCTCACGGATGCGTCTGCCAATATCCGTGCGAATCGGTATATTCTGCAGATTAGGGTCAGAGCTGCTAAGTCGGCCCGTTGCGGTAACCGTCTGATTAAAGGTTGTGTAAATACGGTCTGTCTTATTATTGATAAGTACATCCATACCATCAAGATACGTAGATTTGAGTTTTGTAAGCACACGGTATTCCAGCAGCTTATCGATAATTTCATGCTGCCCTGCCAAACCTTCCAATACTTCCGCATCTGTCGAATACCCTGTTTTTGTCTTTTTAGCAGCCGGCAGCTTGAGCTTTTCAAAGAGAATACTACCTAATTGCTTCGTTGAATTTACATTAAATTCTTCTTCCGCCAAACGGTAAATCTCGGTGAGCAGCAAGCCAATTCTTTCGCTAATTTCAATCGCCATATTTCGCAGAGCTTGACGGTCAACGCGAATACCTGTTGACTCCATTGCAGCAAGCACCTTAATTAAGGGCAGCTCAATTTCTCTATACAGGATATCCAGACCGGCCCCTTGCAAGCGTTCTGTCATTGGTTGATATAGCTCATTAATTGCCTGTGCAGCCCAATAGATATATTCCGGGGAATGTCCGTGCTTCTTCTCTGTCCAGTCTACCTGTTGCTCACCATACCTAGCAGCTAACGAAGGCAATGTATATTCACTTGCAGTAGGTTCCATTAAGTACCCCGCAAGCAATGTGTCAAATTCAATACTCTTGGCTGCGATTCCCAACGAATTGCAGGCATTTAAAATTTTTTTGGCATCATGAGTTATCTTGCGTACGGACTCATCAGCCAGCAGTCCCAGCACTTCGTCCCAATGCTCGGCGGTACCATCAATATAGTAGCCTTCGTCACCAAAAGAGATTGCCATCCCCTTTATTTCAGTAGCCGGAATATGGCCCGCAAGCAAAGGGTAAACCGCAATAACATCCGCTGTCCGGGCTTTGCAGAGGATATCCATCACTTCATACCCTTTTACTATAATGTCAATAGTTGGCAGTTGCAGCTCTGTCCGTTTGTCAATTTGTTCAACAGGATTGTCCGAAAATAGCAGCATAATTCTTGCCGCAAGGCTCTTAAACTCCAGGCGGATAAACAGTTCATAAAGCTTGTCCACTTGTGGCTGCATAATAAAACTATCCGGCAAGTCGTCCATTGGCACATCGCACTGAATAGTCGCTAATTTTTTAGAAATAATAGCGGCTTCCACATTATTACGAAGATTTTCCTGCAGCTTTTTTCCGGAAACTTTATCAAGATTGGCTAACAAGGTTTCTACGCAGCCAAACTCACTGATCAGCTTAGTGGCAGTCTTCTCGCCAATACCAGGCACACCAGGTATATTATCCGAAGTGTCACCCATTAATCCCTTTAAATCAATGATTTGTCTAGGTGTTACACCATATTTTGCTTCTACGGCACCGGCATCCATTAAATCCATTTCGGAAATGCCTTTTTTAGTTAACAGTACTTTTGTTTGATCTGTAATTAACTGCAACGCATCCCGGTCTCCGGTTACAATGACAACTTCGCAGCCCCGCTTTTCTGCCTGGACTGCAAGAGTACCAATGATATCATCGCCCTCAAACCCGGCTTTTTCAAGCATAGCAATTCCTAAACAGGAAAGCACGTCCTTCACCAAAGAGAACTGCTCCGATAATTCTTTAGGAGTGGGCTTACGCTGCGCTTTATATTCCTTGTACTGCTCATTACGAAAAGTAATTCTACCCTTATCAAAAGCTACGGCAATACTATCCGGCTTTACATCTTCAATCAGTTTGAGCAGCATGGTCGTAAAACCATACACGGCATTCGTGTATTGCCCACTGGCAGTACTGAGAAGAGGTAATGCATAAAAGGCCCGATGGACCAGGCTACTGCCGTCAACAATGACAAATTTATCAGACATATGCTCACCATCCTATTTATCTGTCAAAAATATTCGTATTTTGGCGCTGCGTACTCTGCAGCTTGTCAAGCTTAACGAATGTGTCAACCTATACCAAACTGTATATATTGGCAGGTTGTTGTAAAAATCCTCTTTAATCAGGCAGATATCAACAGCCATATGTAAAAAAATAGAAAGGAATATAAACTCCCTTTCTATTGCGGTGTAAAAGGATAGGTAAGTTCTATAGTATACGTTTGCTGATTCAAAAATACATAAGCCCGTAAGTATTCATAGATCTGTGTAATTGGCAAATAAGGCTGATTACCAATCATTATGACGGGAATTTGCCTGCCTTGAATGAAAAGAGCTTTACCGGCATTATCCCACACACCCCTGTAACCTAGTGACTCGATAACAGATAAAACAGGAACTGCTAATACTTCACCCGTCATTTTAGCCTCACCTGTAATCGATTTGTTATTAACCATCAGACTGTATATATTATATTCTATCACTTTTTCATCCGCTTTTACTAGTACTTGACCGCCAAAAAGGATTTGCAGATTTTGGGTAGTGACATAGATAATATTGCCTTTTACCTCAGCTGGCACTTCCACAGCACCTGCTTTAACAGTCCCCGTCTGCTCATTCCATATTACATTCATTTTAGCAATTTTTGCAATCGCCCACACTGGTATATAGTTGGTATCTCCCTGAATAATAGCATGTTCCGCCAGCATTTTATCATTCACTTTTAACCTAGAAAACTGGGCAATGATTACTTGCTGATCAGCCTCTTCCCTAATTAGCTCTTTGATGTAAGCATCCGTAACTAACCCCTGCAAATTATGAGCAGCTAATTTTTGTTTCACTTCTTCTACTGAAATACCGCCGTGATCATATACATCCGGATAAATACCGATCGACACCGCTTGTTCGTCAACGCGCACCTTTATTCGTTCATAGGTAACATAGACGGGGGTCCCGCAAGGAATAATCTCAAATAATTCCTCTACATCTTCCTCCTGCATGCGTACACAGCCATTGGATACGACCTCGCCAATCGCCCACGGTGCGTTCGTACCATGTATGCCATACAGAGGAAAAAACTCCATCCACCGGTACCCCAAAGGATTATCAGGACCGGACTGAACAATCTTGCCGCCCTTAGGAGGATACCAGGCAGGATCGATCTCTTTGCTGGTGATAAAGAAAGTCCCCTGGGGCGTTGGCGTAGAGAACTTGCCGATAGCAACTGGATATGTCTTAACAAGTGTATTTCCCGAATAAAGTTCCAATGTTCTGCTTGGCAAGTTAATGACAACAGCCGGAGAGAGCAAATCGGGGTTGCGACTGGCATAACCAGGAAAAGCGGACAAAACAAGTACACAAAAGGCAATTATTACTAAGCGCACATAAAACACAAACATCCCTTCTTTGACTAGTTTAGCAACACTAAACTAATATGAAGGGATGCTTAGTACTATGACTGTGTTTTATTGCAGATTAAGAATCTGCTGATGAACTACTGTAAGCCGGCGAATGCGGTCATCATTGATCGGCAGATATACATGAACCTTAGTCCCTTTTACTTCATCTGCACTGATATTAATAAATCCTCCGTGTTCAGAAACAATTCGATGAGCAATCGGTAAACCAAGTCCCATACGATCCAGCTTTGTTGTATAAAAAGGTTCAAAGGCCCGGGGGAGTATTTCTTGGCCAATCCCAACCCCCGTATCAGCAATGGCCACTACCAGCATATTCAACTCTGCATGCAGCCAGGTTCTCACCGTTAAGGTTCCTTCATCAACCATAGCTTCCATTGCATTTTGCATAATGTTCACCAATGCTTGCTTCAGATTATTACCATCTGCCATAATTGTCGGCAAATTGGCAACAAGCTGCTTATCAATAGCTACTTTTTCACCGCCTAATTCTTTAAAGGTTAACAGCAGCGCCTCTTCCACAACACGGTTTAAGTTCACAAAGGGTTCTTTGCTGATTTGCGGCTTTGCAAATAATACGAGTTCTTTGACAACATTATTAATATAGGAAACTTCATCAAGTAATGTTTCCACCACATCACGGCGTACCGTGTACTGGTTATCTTCCAACCGGTTAAGCATCACCTGCAAATATCCGCTGATCGTAGTCAACGGCGTTCTTACATGATGAGCTACACCTGCCGCCAGTTCTCCTAACGACATAAGCATTTGCGTTGTCTGTATTTGCTTTATTGCAGCCCGAATAGCAGACAGATCCTGTATGATTACAATAATACCGCTAATGCTGCCACTTGCATCCCGCAGCTTAAGAGTATCAACATGTACATAAATATATTGTTCCTTAACACGGACTTTTAATGTTGTTGTATAAATATCATCATATTCAGAGATAGTAAAAATACGCAAAAACTTCTCACCCAGGTGCCGAAAAGCTACTTCTGCAGGCTTGCCAATTGCTTTGTTACGCTCTATTCCACATATTTTTTCTGCTTCCCGGTTAAGATTTTTTAATTTCATTGTACTATCAACAAATACGATACCGTTTTTTGCAGTTTCGAAATACTCTCTATCCTCTTCTTCACGGCTCAAATAAATCACTTTGTTATTTACAGCCTCAGCAGAGTACATAGTCTTTCATCCCCTTTTTTCCAATCCCTCTGAAGTAAGGTGATAGATAACATTCTTGTAAATAATTGTATTTCCTGCAAAAATAGACCAATTAAAAATCGTAAAAAACTGACACAATACTGCTTAAACAGCAGGATAAATGTCGAATTTTTCCGTTCTCTATTACTTTTTATTAGAAGATATGAGCAATACTAGGAAACCTCGCATTCTTTGATTGAATAAGCAATAAGGTAATTCGACAAAATAAATTATCTTTTCCATATATTTACATTAAAAAAATATTATCAATCACATAATGATTGCCTTCTTTGTCTTCTTTTCCTTTTTTTACCATTTTATTGCATTTAATTAATAAATAAGACCGCTATGCAGCGGCCTGTTTGGTAGTGTTTTTATTCGCCAAGATATTTTTGATAGAAGTAATCCGGGTCGATCTCATCCGGTACGATCGCATGAAACCGCAGCCATTCGTTACCCTGCTCTTCTTTTGTTAATAAATAGGCCTTCGCAGGAAAGTCCCTGCAATCAACGCTCAATAATTCATCTTCTCCAACCGTTTCTTCTATTGCCTCTTCTGCATCAGCTTCGCTGTAAAAATACTGTTTAATCTGAAGCAATGTTCCTTCATCATCATAAACAACATCAAAATACACAGCACCACAATCAACAGTGAACTCGTAATGATTACCAGCGAATGGTATGCGTCCAATGTAAACGCGCTCCACCGGCACTCTGCTCATTCTCATTAATATCCCTCCTGTCGGATTACGTATACTCTACCATTATACCCGCGTACGTAGCTCTTATACGAATATCAAAATCTTGCGAGAAGAATATTATACTGGTTTCCTGCAGGATAAATATGCTTTTGATTTTCGTTCATTACAAGCCGTACGAAAGGGAAGACTAATCACAGGAGGTGATATTATGGCTAAAGATCGCTCTGGCGCAAAAGAAGATAAAACAAAAAGTTCTGACGTGGCTGTAAAAGATCAAAAAGATCAGAAAAAAAATATGCCTTGCAAGAATTCCGTACCTACCTGATCACAAAAAAGCTCTCTGTAAAGGAGAGCTTTTTTATTTTTATTTATTCATTATTAGCAGGTAAGACCATTGTCTATCTGGAATAAATTTGAATTACAGAATCAACTCAGTAAAAAAGGAGTGATACGACATGGTTGAGAAAAAGTGGGGTAGTCTTTTTCTAGCATTTGCCTGCCTCGCGTTCATTACTTGGTTCACCCCTGAAATGGCTGGCCTTAAGCCGGCTGCAAAAGCGTCACTGTCCATTGCTGTTTTCGCAATTATTATCTGGGTTACACAAGCAGTAGATGATGCCTTAAGCGGACTTATCATTGTTTTCTTACTCGCCTCAATGAAAGCTACCGACATCACTGGAGCTTTTAGCGGTTATTCCAACACAGCTTTATGGTTAATTGTCATTGGTTTCATCATGGCCGGCTGCATGGAAAAATCAGGCCTTTCTAAACGCATTGCTTTATTTCTGGTAAATTCAGCAGGCGGTTCGGCTGTCAGGGTTTACTGGGCTGTTGCTCTGGTTATGGCAGTAATGAGCTTTTTAGTGCCCTCTATCACAGCCCGTACACTGCTTATGCTGCCTATTATTTTAGGCATTGGCCAGGCCTTTGATGCCCGCCAGGGTCAGAGTAATATCATGAAAGCGCTCTTATTTATCGTAGCTATGAGTGGCACTATGATGAGTATCGGTATTCTTACCGCACACGTAGGCAACCCCATTACCGCAGGCCTTATTCAGGCTGCCACGCAAAAAACAATATCCTGGTCAGACTGGCTGCGCATCGGAGCTCCCCCCGCTTTTGTACTGGCCTTTATATCCGTTTATGTCATACGGTTAATGTGGCCGCCCGAAATTAACAATCTTGGCAAAGGTCAGGAGTTTGTTCAACAGGAACTTGCCGCTCTCGGCAAACTGAGCAAGCAGGAACTGTACACGTTATTCGTCTTTTCAATAACACTCGTTCTCTGGGCCACTGATTCATTACATAAAGTCAATGTTGTTATCATTGGAATGCTGGCTGTAATCCTGCTTTTATGGCCAGGTACAGGCATTATGACTTGGAAGGAAGCGCAGCAAAAAGTTCCCTGGAACGTGTTTATTCTTTATGGAGCAGGCTTATCGATGGGAACCGCTCTTGTAAGTTCAGGAGCTGCAAAATGGCTGGCAGGAACACTTTTATCTCCAATTGCCTTCATGGGGCATGCAGCCCAAATGATAATATTAATTTGGCTTGCTACTGGCTTACAGGTATTTTTCACTGGCGGCGGGCCAAAAACAACTGCCTTAACACCGATCGTCATCGCCCACGCAGTTACGATTGGTGCAGACCCCCTGGTTTTCGCACTCATATTAGGTATGAATATGCAGCATCAATATCTGCTGCCTGTGAGTAACATGCCAAATGCCGTAGCAATGGGCACTAACCATATTACTCCCGGTGAGTTAATGAAGACTGGTGCCGTTATGAGCTTGTTGGCAGCAGTTTTCATGAGCATAACAGTATTAACCTATTGGAAGTGGCTAGGTCTGGTACAATAACCTTATACTGGAGGAATATCTATGCAAACCTATCATGCTGTCACACCTTTAATCATTGAACAGTTACAATCCCTGGTAAGTGAAAAAAATGTATTTATTGATAAAGAAAGACTGGAAGTTTACTCACATGATGAAGTAACCGATCAACGCTATCATCACTTGCCGGAAGTAGTCGTTCTTCCTGAAACAACAGAGCAAATTGCAGAAATTATAAAATTAGCGAATGAGGAACTAATACCGGTTGTTCCCCGGGGTGCAGGAACGGGCTTAGCTTGCGGAGCTGTTCCTATTTATGGCGGTATTGTGATCAGTCTGGAAAACATGAACAATATCCTTGAAATCAATGTCGATAATCTCTATATGGTCGTCGAACCGGGCGTTCGTACTGATGATGTGCAAAAAGCAGCAAGAGAACACGGACTGTTCTATGCAGGAGATCCTTGCAGCGGCGACAGCTGCTTTATCGGCGGAAATGTAGCTACTAATGCCGGCGGCAATAAAGCTGTCAAATATGGTACAACCCGCCATCAGGTATACAGTATTGAAGTCGTAACTCCGCTGGGGAAAATCGTTGAACTTGGCGGACGTCTTAACAAAAACACTACCGGTTATTGTCTTGAGCAGCTTATCATGGGATCAGAAGGTACTTTGGGCATTATTACTAAGATCACCTTAAAACTGATGCCTCTTCCCCAACATGTAATTGACCTGCTGGCCATCTTCCCCGATATTGAATCCGCCATCGGTATCGTCGGCAAAGTGATTAAAGCCGGAGTAACACCAAGTTGTATCGAGTTTATGGATAATGAAACAATCAAAATGGTTGAGCGGTTCTTAAATGAGAAATTGCCGAGCAGCGATACCGGTCATTACGTCATTATTCAGGCTGAAGCAGATAACGAAGATGCCCTTGATGACAAAGCCATTTTACTTGATGAATTATGCAATGCCAATGGAGCACTTCACATCCTGGTAGCCGATCCGCAAAAAATATGGCGGGCTCGAAAAGCCTTTTCCGAAGCAGTTCGCCATGAGAGCCTGGTGATGGGCAAAGAAGATATTGTCGTTCCGATTGATAAAATTCCTGAAATGATGCAGGAAATTGCCGTTTTGAGCCAAAAATATCAGCTCATAACCCGCACAGCAAGCCATGCAGGCGACGGCAATATTCATCTCAACATCCTCAAAGGAACTATGCCTGATGCCCAATGGGATGAGCTGCTTTCCGCACTGCAAACTGAATTGTATGCAATCGTTTACCGCCTTGGCGGTAAGCTTTCCGGCGAACATGGTATCGGTTATAAACGCAAACAGCTAATGCAGGAATATACGCAGCCCGCCGAGCTGGAAATGATGCGCGCAATAAAGCTTGCTCTTGATCCTAACCAAATTCTTAATCCTGGTAAAATCTTTGATATATAAGGACATAGAAATAGTCGAGGCCTCCCCAATTAGGGAGGCCTCGACTATTTTGACGCTCAAAACTAAATTAGCAGCACTCAGAGCCGTCGTCGTTAAAGCAGAAAAACAGTAAGAGTATGATAATGATGATGATAATCCCGCATCCACCATTATTATTACCGAAGCCACCAAAACCCATTTGATATTCCTCCTCTGCTGGATATGTAATAGTTATATCCTGCTATAGCGTATGCCGCCACTGAGGCATTGGTTACACCTAATGATTAAATTAGTTTTGACTTGCAAAAAAATTTAAAACTTCAGCTATTTATCACCTTTTAAATAGGTTTCAGCTTTCACTGTTAACATATTATATGCAAGAAAACAGTTACATACTGTGAAGCAAGACTGAATTCTATTTCTATTTATAAATATTTATTAAGATTTTACACTCTTTTCTTCCCTACATGATACACTAAAAAAAAACACAAATTGAAAGGATCATACTATGAAAGAAATCATTCAATGTTCAATTTGTAATCATCCTCATTGCGCAGATATCTTTACTTTGCAGATGACTTTTGCTAACAATACAGGTGCAACGATTGATAGCATTCGCCAAAAAATTTTCTGCTATATTTGCGAATCCTGCCTCCAAAAAGGAAACTATCGTTCAAATAGCCGCTACAAAAATTCTGACCACATTTTATTAGATGCTCAAACCAAGGTGACAAGGCATTAATTGGCACCATCAATTTGCGTAAATGGGAAAAATAGCGCTAAAATATATTATGTAATGAATAAGGACGCACCGCCCTGCCAATTAAGGTAGAGCGGTGTTTTTCAGTTTTTCTCTACCTACTTATGTAAGAGATATAGATTAAAGTAATTTCAAAATAAGCGACTATCCCCCGGCCCCTATACGATCAGAGATCCATCCGCAACTCTAAATATATTTATTCTTCCAGCTGAAAAAGGAATTGTAGTTCCGGCATCATTTGTAGCATTAATAAGTTGACGTGGTTCAGCGCTACTATTTATAAAAGAGAAAGCCCACCCTGCAGGTACTAACCCAACAAATGAGTTTTTATATTGTCCGCCTGTTTGATTTGCGCCGACAGAAGCTGCAAAATTCACCGGAGTTGTCCGTTGAATTGTAAATACTGCCGTGCCTGTTGAAGTTGCCAAATTAAAAATACCTTCAGCATAGTATATGCCTGGATACACAAATGTAAAAACGCCTGTTGCAGCATCTATTTCCAAACCAGAATAATTGGCAATAGCAAATTGTGAAATTGTAAGATTACCAACACTAGCTCCCGGTTCTACTGTCTGTGGATTAACGGCTATTGTAGCCCATGCTTGTTGTATAAAATCAGGCCCGGTGGCTCCAGTAGCTCCTGTTCCACCCGTTGCTCCTGTTTCACCTGTGGCTCCCGTTGCTCCTGTGGCTCCTGTGGCTCCTGTTCCACCCGTGGCACCTGTTACTCCTGTGGCTCCCGTTGCTCCTGTTTCACCTGTGGCTCCCGTGGCTCCTGTGGCTCCCGTTGCTCCTGTTTCACCTGTGGCTCCCGTGGCTCCTGTTGCACCCGTGGTACCTGTGGCTCCCGTTACACCTATGGCTCCTGTAACTCCAGTAGCGCCTGTTGCACTTGTGACTCCCGTTGCTCCTGTGGCTCCCGTTGCTCCTGTTGCACCCGTGACTCCTGTTTCTCCTGTTTCGCCCGTGGCCCCTGTTACTCCGGCATCTCCTGTAGCTCCTGTGTTTCCTGTGACTCCGGTCTCCTCCTCAAGTACCTCTGTTAATAAAAGCGCAGCCTTAATTTCTGCAAGTTGTGAATACCATGCAATACTCGGAATTTGGCTAACTAAATGTAATGTTATCGGAGCAGCATCAACCTGAATAACCGCAAATCCCACTACTTCACCCAGTTTAACAGGTGACTCTCCTCGAAAATTATCACCTTGTGACGTCATAACGGAAAAAGCAATGCCATATGTACCTGGTGCCGACTGGGAACCAACAAACCAATTCACTAAGAATTTCCCCGTTTGGTTAATTGTTATGACTCCTGTAACGGCATCATAACCAATAGCCCCACTGCTCCTAACTAAAGTATCGAATAAAACATTAGCGTTTGGAGCTATCGCTCCCTCTAAACGACGTTCAAGATATATCGATAACGCTGGCATTCATTTCTCTCCCCGTTTTTTAAAGCAACACAGGGACTAAGTAAATAGCCCGGTCGCAAAACATATGTTTCAGTATATGTAATCCATCAATTTGGGTGTTAGCAAAAAAATGAAAATACCACCCTACCAATTAAGGTAAGGTGGCGCTTTAAAAATCCGAAAAGTAAAAAAATAGAGCAGCCCTACTCAGGCTGCTCTAAACGCGCCAGTATATCAGATTTTAAGAACAGTTTATCCCTATCCCATTTCTCAATTGGATTCAGTTTTTTCCCCGCTTGATCAGATCATTAATATTTTGTCTGATGCAGTTTAGTAGCTCAATTACTTCGGGGGGTAGCAACGTTGTTAACAATAAGTTGCTTCATTTTTTATCATTAAACTACATTTCACCGTTTACCCATCCTTCTAATTGCACAGAATGCCAAGGCAGTTAACTTCTTATTACTTTAAATGCTAGTTCACCTTAATGTGTTAGTTATGCAAGCGCCCTATCCGCAAATCTAAATACATTTATTCTTCCAGCCGAAAAAGGACTTGTAGTTCCAGCATCATTTATACCATTGACAAGCTCATAAGAATGAGAGCTTCTGTTTACAATACTAAAAGTAAACCCGTCAGGAACTAATACAACGCATGAGTTTTTATATTGTCCGCCTGTTTGGTTTCCGCCGAGAACACCATTAAAACTCGGATTTGCCCCCTGTATCGTAAAAAGTGCTGTGCCTGTAAAAGGTGCTAAATTTAAAGTAAACTCAAAATAATATACCCCACCATCCAAGATTGTAAAAACCCCCGTTAATGGATTGATTTCTATGCTTCCACTTGTATACCCCGAAACAGTTGTTTGATTAATTATAAGACTAGCAACATTAGCTCCCGGTTCTACCGTCTGCGGGTTAACAGCTATAGTAGCCCATGCTTGCTGTATAACATCAGGCCCTGTTGCACCTGTTACTCCTGTGGCTCCTGTAGCTCCCGTGGCTCCTGTAGCTCCCGTGGCTCCTGTGGCTCCCGTTGCTCCCGTTGCTCCCGTTGCACCTGTGGCTCCCGTTGCACCTGTTCCACCCGTGACTCCCGTTGCTCCTGTTCCACCCGTGACTCCTGTTTCACCTGTGACTCCCGTTGCTCCTGTTTCACCTGTGACTCCCGTTGCTCCTGTTTCACCTGTGGCTCCCGTTGCACCTGTTCCACCCGTGGCTCCCGTTGCACCTGTTCCACCCGTGACTCCCGTTGCTCCTGTTCCACCCGTGACTCCTGTT
>NZ_DALZUO010000041.1:0-68 GCF_032013335.1 Anaerospora sp.
CACCGGAGCCACCGGCGCTACTGGTGCCACCGGGGCCACTGGCGAAACTGGACCTACTGGGGCTACTG
>NZ_DALZUO010000041.1:168-24498 GCF_032013335.1 Anaerospora sp.
GTGCTACCGGAGCCACTGGCGCTACTGGTGCCACCGGGGCCACTGGCGAAACTGGACCTACTGGGGCTACTGGCGATACCGGTGCTACCGGAGCCACTGGCGCTACTGGTGCCACCGGGGCCACTGGCGAAACTGGTGCCACTGGGGCTACTGGCTCTGGCACAATGATTCCCTTTGCCTCCGGCTCAGTTTTAGCCTTAAACACACTTGCAGATGGCTCAGCCGGAGTCCCTTCACTTCTAGGCTTTGGCAGTTCTAATAGTGGACCAGATAATCTTGGTCCGACTATTGATCTTACAAGCAACGGTGCAACACTCAATTTTGCCTTTTCGCTTTCCAACAGCGGGACAGTAACCTCAATCGCAGCATTCTTTAGCCTCTCTGATCCCTTGACAATCGTAGGAACGACGATAACGATATCCGCACAGCTTTATGAATCGACCACGCTAGATAATATATTTACTCCCCTTGCCGGCAGCACTGTAACATTGGCTCCGGCCTTTACCGGAACACCCGCTACGGGAGATAGCAGCAGTGTCCTTGCAACTGGACTATCGATACCGGTAACAGCAGGTTCCCGCTTGCTAATGGTTATTTCTGCAACAGCTGCAGGAGCTAGCCTTGCAAATTCATTATCAGGCTACGCCAGCGCTGGAATAACCATCGACTAGCCTTCAACTTACAGGCCCGTGTTACTTTCCGAAGAGTAACACGGGCTTTTTCTTCTTTTAAAATATTTCACATCATGGAACAAGAGATCAAAGGCATTTTATGCATTATATAGAATATTTGGAATTGAATTATAAATGTGTACTACTTCTGCTGTACTGAGTTCACGCTCAGTAGTCATTCCAACTTAATCGGGTTAGATCCCAAAAACATAAGGGGGAATCGTATATGAATACCAAGAGACTCGTAGTTGCAGCGTTATCTGTAGTGGTAGCAGGTTCTATGCTGCTAGCAGGCTGCGGACAAAAAGACTCCAAAGCAACGGAAGCTCCAAAAGAGGGTACAAAGCTAAAGTTCCGATTAGCGGAAAGCAACCCGGCTGAACATCCGGTAACGCTGGGAGACAAAAAATTTGCTGAATTAGTCGCAACACGTTCCAACGGGCGTATAAGTATTGATGTTTTCCCCGGCGCACAATTAGGGGAAGAAAAAGCAGTCCTGGAACAGGTGCAATTGGGTGCAATTGAGTTTACACGTGTAAGCGCATCACCACTTGGTGAATTTAATAAACAAATGAGTGTGTTTTCGTTACCATATATTTTTGACAGTGAAGATCACATGTGGAAATTCCTTAAGGGTGAAATGGGCGAAAAAATGCTGAATGATTTACAGCCCTCCAGGATGAAAGGCTTAGCCTACTATACCGCTGGCTCCCGCAGTTTCTATTCACTCAAACCGCTTACCGGAATAGACAGCCTGAAAGGGTTAAAAATCCGCGTTATGCAAAATAAAATAAACATGGAAATGGTTGCAGCCTTAGGCGCAAGTGCAACTCCCATGCCTGCAGGGGAAATTTTCAGTGCTTTGCAGACAGGCGTAATTGATGGAGCAGAAAACAATTATCCTACTTTTGTCGCGCAAAACCACTACCAGTCAGCTAAACATTTTATTTTGGATGCTCATCAGAGAATTCCAGAGGTTTTGCTAATAAGTAAAGTTGCCTGGGATAAACTAGCAGCAGAAGATCAAAAGTTGATTAAACAGGCGGCACTGGATTCTGTCTCATATCAACGGGAAGTTTGGGCTAAGACTGAAAAAGAAGCAGAAGACAAAATCCGGGCAAATGGTGTAACAATTACAGAAGTAAAAGATCTAAAACCATGGCAGGCTGCTGTTAAGCCAGTGATCGAAAAATATGGAACTGACTATAAAGAAGTGCTTGATGGAATTGATAAGGCCCGTAAATAATACAAAAAAACACTGCCGCACGGCAGTGTTTTTTTGTATTCACAAGTTACCTTTTATAAGGGAAGCTTTATGCTCTGAGGAAAGCTAAATATATTATAGGGATCAACCACTTCTTTTATCGCCTGCAGCCTGCGAAGATTTATCCCGAAATACGCCAGTTGATAATTGGGTGTTTGACCGTAGGGAAAGTTAATATACGACCCCCTGGTAATGGAATATATATATTCAAAACCGGCTTCCACCCATTGGCGATGTCGTTCTTCTTCACTGCTCTCTTCCCAGGATGACACAATTGCCATTATATAATCAGACTGTCTACCGGCAAAAGCTGTCTCATCCACCGCAATATCCCGGACAGCACCGCCAAGTGAATACACACGTATTGAAGAGCTTCGGTCTGTAGGCGCTCTGTCTACAATTTCCACAAGGCTTGCCAGTTCATCTTGCGAAAATTTTTCTTCGACAAACCTGCCTGCAGCCTGGAACGCTTCCTGCCTTGGATAAATAGCCCCAATTTTTTTCACAGCTTTAATAAAAGGAATATACTGAAAATTTTCAATGGTTAAGCCTGGTATATCCAGCATCGGCTGAAAAAGATATCTAGCCTCTTCCCGGGTACCATAAAAAAAAGAATTGACCCATGCACCGGTTTTAGTGATTCCACCAAACATACTAATCCGGTAATCCAAATGCGGCAGCCAGTTTTGCCATACCTGTAAGAACTGCTTTCTAGCCGCTTTATTGTCATCCCATCTAAGCTGAATTAATGTAATTTTATCAACTTTTTTCAGTTTAAATTTATATTCAATCACTACACCAAAATTACCGCCGCCAGCTCCTTTTAGTGCCCAGAATAACTCGGCATTACAATCGTCACTTACTGTTAACTGCCTGCCTTCGTAATTGATCAGCGTTGCTTCTAAGAGACTATCGGCAGTTAGCCCCAAATAGCGGGTGGATAATCCAATCCCACCGCCTAAAACCAGACCAGATATGGCAACAGTAGGACATGTCCCCCCTGGAAAAGCAAAACCATATTCATATAGGCATTCATATAACGGCAACAATCTTGTTCCAGCCTGTACATTTACCGTTTCTTCACAAACATCCACTCTTATTTGATTCATAGGCGAAGTATCAATTACCAATTTGCATGTGCCGTTTGAGTATCCCTCGTAGTTATGGCCCCCTGAACGAACTCGCAGCTCTATCCCCTGTGCTCTTGACCAAAGTATTGCATTCGCAACATCATAAGCATCAAAGCAATACACAATAATAGCTGGATACTGTTCAATTGCAATATTGTAATCCTGGCGGGCTTGCTCATATTCGGGGTCCCCTGGAACGATGACTGTCCCGGTCAGCCCTTTACAATCCAATTTATTCACCTGCCTAATATCCTTTTGTGTATAATATGTTAATTAACAATCTCTTGTTACCGAGCAGCTTAGAGTTACATGAATAGTAATCCGTAAAAAAACTCACGACATGGAACCGGAAGGCAAGGGCATTCTTTTACGCATATAGAATAGAAATAAAAGGTGCAAAGAAAACCTGAGGCTATTCTGATAACTGTAGTCAACTCATACTAACTATAAAAAATGAGGTGTCATATGGGTAAAATGAAACTCGCATTGATCGGTTGCGGCTATTTGAACGAGATTGTAGCGAATGCATTAAAATCGGGCTATCTGCCGGATTATGAACTAGTAGGTGTTCTGGGCAGAGACTATGACCGGACCAAAGACTTCGCTGAACGTCACACCTGCAAGGCATGCAGCGATATTAATGAACTCATGTCTTTAAAGCCTGATTTTATAGCAGAGGCTGCCTCTGTAAAGGCCGTACAAAGCTATTGTGAAACAATATTAAAAGGAGGCTCTAACTTTGTCGTCTTATCAATTGGCGCCTTTGCCGACGCTGAATTTTACGAGCGGGTGAAAGCTACCGCCACTCAATATCAGCGCCGCGTATACATCGCCAGCGGAGCAGTTGGTGGATTTGATGTTTTGCGGACAGCTGCATTAATGAGCCCAATTACCGCTTCCATCGCTGCGCAAAAGGCACCGTCTTCACTCAAAAACACTCCGCTTTTCACTGATGATTTGCTGAGCATTACAGAACCGCGGCAAGTATTCAGTGGTACAACCAGTGAAGCAATTTCCCTGCTGCCTACTAAGGTAAATGTTGCAATTGCGACTGCTCTTGCCAGTGCCGGCCCCGAAAATACAGCCATGCATATACAAGCTGTACCAGGCTTTAAAGGTGATGAATATCAGATTGTCATACAAGGCGAAGAAGTGCGGACCGAGCTCAACATTTATTCCCGTACCAGCTCCATTGCCGCCTGGAGCGTAGTAGAAGTTTTGCAAAATGCCGTAGCTCCAATTGTATTCTAGGAGGTTGCATCATATGTTCAAAAAACTAGTTGCCATAGAACCCCTAAATCTGACCCCATCGGCCAAGCTACAGCTCTCCAAATATGCAGAAGAGGTTGCACTTTTTACAGATATTCCGGAAAGTGATGAAGAAATCATTCGACGAATCGGTAATGCAGATGCCGTACTGCTCAGCTATACAAGCCGTATAGAAAAAAAGATACTCGCTGCCTGCCCTACCATTCGCTATATCGGGATGTGCTGCAGCCTTTACGCTGAAGAAAGTGCCAATGTCGATATACGCGCTGCCCGGGAGAAAAACATCACTGTGTCCGGAGTCCGTGATTACGGTGATCAAGGCGTTGTTGAATATATCGCAAGTGAGCTTATTCGTTATCTTCATGGGTTTGGCGGCAAACAGTGGCAGGAAATGCCGGTAGAACTGACCGGCTTACGAATAGGCATAGTCGGATTTGGCACTTCGGGTCAGCTGATTGCTGCCGGACTTCAGGCATTAGGAGCAGACCTGTATTATTTCAGCCGCACCCGTAAGCCAGAGCAGGAAGAAAAACAAATAAAATACCTGCCCTTCAAAGACTTGCTAACTACTGTTGATGTCGTCTGTACCTGCCTTAACAAAAATGTAATCTTATTTAATGACGAACAATTTGAGTGGCTCGGCAATCATAAAATCATGTTTAATACTTCTATCGGCCCCTCTCATACGATCTCCGCTCTCGCAAAATGGCTTGAGCATGGTAATAATGAATTCTTCTGCGACACCGCCGCCGCACTCGGTGATCCTACCGGTAAATTACTTACCAGCCCCCATGTAAATTGCATGCACAAATCCTCGGGGCTCACCAGACAGGCCTATGACCGGCTAAGTGAAAAGGCCTTGCAGAACATCGAAACATTTCTCCAGAAAAAATAACGGATAGGCGTTTATAGATCAAAGCTCCTGGAAACAAGCAACCTCAACCCGGCACCATTATGCCTGGGTTGAGGTTGCTTGCATATCAACTGCTTTTTGCACTGCCTTTTTAATTTCTTCCGCGTCATTCAGTTCGAATACCTGCTGCAGCAGCTTAGCAGCACTTCGCATGTCAATGCGGCGAATTTGCTCTTTCACTTTTGGAATTGAGGCAGCACTCATGCTCAATTCGTCGATTCCCATTGCCGCCAGCAATACCGCAGCTCCCGGATCACCTGCCATTTCACCGCACACGCCGGCCCATATTCCGCTGTTATGAGCCGCGCGAATCACGCCGTCAATCAGGCGCAGCACGGAAGGATGATAATGGCTGTAAAGCTGGCTGACCCTGGCATTGCCGCGGTCAACTGCCAATGTATACTGCACCAGATCATTTGTGCCAATACTGAAAAAATCGCATTCCCGGGCGAGTACCGGAGCCAGAACTGCCGCCGCAGGCGTTTCTACCATGATTCCCAGCGGAACATCGCGGGAAAACGCTTTACCTTCGCGCTCCAGTTCAGACGCAGCCTGCGCAACAAAAACTTTTGCCCGCCTTATCTCATCTGCACTGATAATCATCGGCAGCATGATGGCTGCTTTACCGTAAATTCCGGCCCGTAAGATTGCCTTAAGCTGTGTGAGAAATAAGTCGGGCCGTTCCAGCGATATGCGGATGGCCCGCCATCCCAGAAAAGGATTATCCTCTTCACCGATATTCAGGTAATCAAGCGGCTTATCTCCACCAATATCCATCGTGCGGATAATGCACAGTTCTTGCTTGCACTGCTGGACGACCTGCCGGTAAAGCTCGGTCTGCTCATCCTCACCAGGCGGCAGCTTTTTACCCATAAATAAAAACTCGGTCCGGTACAGCCCTACTCCCTCGCAGCCAAATTCGAGGGCTCTTTTCATATCTTCCGGCACCCCGATATTAGCGGCCAGTTGAATGCGAACACCGTCCAGCGTCACTGCCGGCTCACCTGCCTGTGCCATTTGTACGGCCAACAGCTTCTGTTCACCTTTACTCTTTTCTAAGTAAAAAGACCTCACTTCCGGACTTGGCGCGATTAGGATCTCCCCTTTTTCCCCATCCAAAATAACCTCTATACCATCGATCAACTGCGAAAGATCGTTGACTCCAACAACTGTTGCCAGGCCTTTGGCTTTCGCAATAATTACAGCATGCGATGTGGTACTGCCGTACCCCAGGATGAGTCCCTGAACTGCAGCACTTCCCGGCTCAGCCAACAAAGATGGCTCAATATCCTTTGCGCACAGAATCATGGTTTGCTCCCCATCATTCCCAGTTTCCGCCTTGAACAAAATCCGTGCAACGCGCCGGCCCACATCTAGTACATCTGCCGCCCGTTCCCGCAAATAAAGATCATCTAATGAAGACAGCATGGCCGCATATTGCTCAGCCACTGCCAGCATAGCCTGTGGCGCACCTTCCCCTTCATTCAGCTTTTGCAGCACCGCTTCTTTTAAAGCCGGATCAGCTAGCATCGTCCGGTGAGCCTCCAGAATTGCCGTCTGCTCGGTATTCCCCCTGGCTGCCGCTGTCTCAATCATTCTGCTTAGCTGTTCGTCAGCTTGTTCAAGTGCGGTCAACAGTTTTGCTTTTTCCTGCTCAGGGGTTTCTTGCATATACCCGGCGTAATACCCGGTTAGATCAGTAGATACTCTTTTAATGTTACCAATTACCGTTCCAGCTACAGCGCCAATTCCTTTCAATTTTTCCATCCCGCCACACCTACTCTTCGCCAAACTGACTTTCGATCAGGTCTGTTAATGCGGCAATGCACGCTGCTTCATCTTCGCCTTCGGCAGTAAGTGTAATATCCATTCCACCAATCACTCCCATTGTCATTACCGACAGTACACTTTTTGCGTCTACCGTTTTATTATTGCCGGTAAGAGTGACTTTGCTGCTGAATTTGGCGGCAGTCTGAACAAACTGTGCTGCCGACCGGGCATGCAGCCCCAGGCGGTTGGTCAGTTTCAATGTTTTTTGTGTCATTATTTCACTCCCTCCCGCTGCAAGCAGCAGCTATTTTTTCCGTAATTCCCGCGCTCCTTCAGCCGCTGCCAGCACTTCAGCCAGTGTACTGCCGAGCGATGCCTGTACGACAGCGCTGACAGTCCCCTCCAGGACGGGCGCATCTGCAATCTGGACCCGTGTTTGCAAAGTAACAGGCAATAATTCCAGTGCAGTCTCAGCACTTAAGACTGCACTGCCCAAATCTACGGCAACTACCACTCCTTCGCCAGTGTCTGCAGCTTCAATAGCTGCAGCAATCAACGTGGCATCAGTTCCAATAGTGCCGTTGGCACCTCCGGCAGCAATGATTTTTTGCCCTTTCCGGGACATCTGCGCAGCCATTTCCACAATTCCTTCCGCAGCTTTTGCACTATGAGACACTACTACAATTCCGACCATTTACACCACCCCTTGTTGTGAACGACAAAAGCTGGCTAGTACTGTAAGCATAATAGTTGCTGAAGTAGCTCCAGGATCCTGATGTCCTAAGCTGCGCTCACCAAGATAGCTGGCCCGTCCTTTAGTAGCAATAATTGTTTTGGTGTATTCTACACCTTTCTCAGCAGCAGCAACAGCCAAATCAAGACATTCCAGTACAGATTTACCTGACGCTAAGCCATTATTGAAAGCATCCAGAGCCGGTTCCAGAGCATCCAGCATTGTTTTCTCGCCTTTTGTGGCTTTCCCACGTTCTTTGATTCCCTGAATAGCTGCTGCCAAAGCTGCCGCTGCTCCGGCTCCGTCCATTTCCTGCTTACCGGCAACAACAGCTGCTGCCCTGAGGAAGGCAGTACCATACAAAGGTCCCGAAGCTCCTCCGACAGTAGAGATGAGCGTCATTGCTACCGTCTTCAGTACCAAACCGATATCCGCATCTTCAGGCAGGGTGCGCAGCTTACCCCTTACTGCCTCAAAGCCTCGCGCCATATTAATGCCATGATCGGAATCACCAATGGCCGTATCCAGAGTGGTTAAAAAATCCTTGTTGCTTATAATTGCTTCACCAATAGCGTCCATTGCCGCCACTGTTTTATTGCTCACTATGATTCCTCCTTGTACTGCACGTTGACGCTTCTCCTATCCAGAAGCCATTTCAGCCGCTAAAATTGTACCAGCGCAGGCGTATCTGCCGGCGCTAGCAGCAAATCCTTCAATTCGCTGTCCAATTTTAGAACGGTTATAGAGAATCCTGCCATTTCCAGCGATGTCATGTAATTGCCCACATACGTTTTTACTGTTTTCACACCTTGAGCAGATAAAATTTCTGCGACCTTACGATTGACTATATACAGTTCCATTGTTGGTGTTCCGCCAAGGCCATTTATCAGTACAGCCACTTCATCCCCAGCTGCAAGCGATTGATCTTTCAAAATTTTGTCAAGCAGATGAGCTGCAATTTCATCGGCAGGGCGCAACGCTTCGCGGTGCGTTCCAGGCTCTCCATGAATTCCCATACCAATTTCAATTTCATCCTCAGCCAGAGTAAAGCTTGGTTTCCCCGCTGCAGGTACTGTGCAGGGTGCTAAGGCCATGCCCATTGACCGGATGGAGGAGATTGCTTTTTCTGCCGTGGCTTTTACCTCGGCCAAAGTAGCGCCACTTTCTGCTTTCGCACCGGCGATTTTATGCACTAGAATGGTACCGGCAATTCCACGGCGGCCAATCGTCCAGGTACTGTTTTCCACTGCTACATCATCATTAACGATGACTTTTTCAACCTCAATTCCCTCTGCAGCCGCCATTTCTGCAGCCATATCAAAATTCATGACATCACCAGTATAATTTTTGATGATCAGCAGCACGCCTTTTCCTCCATTAACGGCTTTTACTGCTTCAAAAACCTGATCCGGTGTAGGTGAAGTAAATACCGCACCTGCCACTGCCCCGTCTAGCATTCCTCGCCCAACAAACCCGCCATGTGCTGGTTCATGACCGCTGCCTCCGCCGCTGACTAAACTGACTTTAGCGGTTGGACCGGCAGAGCGTACCACGACATCAAATCCTTCTACTCGCTTCACATATTGCGGATGAGCTTTTACAATTCCCTGCAACATTTCTTCCACTACATGATCCGGATTGTTGATGATTTTTTTCATACATTCTTCCTCCATTCATCTCGTCACTGACCTGGATGCAACAAGGATTATTAGTAGGACAATTCTGTTTATTTAATATAGCAATAATCATGCCAAGCCAGTATGATTGAATTTAGCAGCTCCAGTGTTTAGAATTATTCTTAGAATTGGTAAAAAAGATCAACTTCCCAATATGACCTGATCTTTTTTTCCTATTCTGATCTTTTTTCCCAAACTAAATTTTTCATCAATCCATATTTCCGTGCCTTCGCTGCAACTGTTTTATGGGTTAAGCCTAGTACTTTCGCTGCACGGTTAAAGCTGCCATATCGTACTAGTGCTTTTTCAATAATCTCTTTCTCATAGTCTTCCCAAGGCAAGATACTGTCTTCTTTCATGCAGCTCCCTGAAGCAGCAGACTGCGGTATTTCCCGCAAATAGCCAGGTAAAGAGTCAAGCTCGATATAAGGGCCATCGGACAAGGTCAACATCCGTTCCACTACATTTTCCAATTCCCGTACGTTTCCAGGCCATTGATAATGGCAAAGGGCTTCAAGTGCCTCCTGCCGGAACCCCCGGAAGGGCTTATTCAAGGTTGTGGCTATCCGGTTCAGAAAATATTCTGCTAATAAGGGGATATCCGCCTGGCGTTCCCGCAAGGCGGGAAGGAAAATAGGGATAACATTCAGACGGTAATATAAATCATCGCGGAACATGCCAGCGGCCATCATTTTTTCTAAATCCTGATTGGTTGCAGCAATAATACGAACATCGGCCTGTAGTGTCTCTTCACCACCCAAACGCTGAAATTCTCTTTTTTGCAAAACTCGCAGCAGCTTTACCTGCATGCTTTTTTCCATATCCCCGATTTCATCCAGAAAAATAGTCCCACCGTGAGCCAGTTCAAATTTACCTTGTTTACGCCGGATAGCTCCGGTAAAAGCCCCTCGCTCATGGCCGAACAACTCACTTTCCAATAAAGCAGACGGAATAGCCGCACAATTCACGCGGATAAAAGGGCCATGGGCTCGGGGGCTTCCAAAATGAATCCCCTCAGCAACCAGTTCCTTACCAGTGCCGCTCTCACCTCGGATTAAAACAGTTGCCAGACTTTCCGCCGCTTTTCCTGCAATCGCCAGAGCTTCAACAACGTTCCCGCTTCCACCGATAAACCGGTCAAAAGCCTTAACTGGCTTCCGACTGCGCCGCAGCTCCTGTTTCAAGTATTCCGCTTGTTCGGTCACTTGATGCAATTTATCCATAAACGCTTCT
Organism: Anaerospora sp.; assembly: GCF_032013335.1. Taxonomy (NCBI): domain Bacteria; kingdom Bacillati; phylum Bacillota; class Negativicutes; order Selenomonadales; family Sporomusaceae; genus Anaerospora; species Anaerospora sp. The sequence continues at coordinate 10,828 of NZ_DALZUO010000041.1, forward strand.
ACTTCGAACATATTCTTAATGACGGAAACAACACCGGTAACCTCACCATCCACAATAATCGGTGTAACATTAGCTGCAATTGTTTGTCCATTCGCTTTACGGCTGATATGTCCAAGTACAGGCTGCCCGGTGGCTAAGGCCCTCGCCCGCCCTCCATGCGGCGAGATATGAGATAACAGTTTCCCCTCAACCTCCAACCTTGTCATACCGGTTATGCGTAAATAGGATGGATTAACATAGGTGATAACGCCCATGGCATCAACCACGCAAATTCCATCTTCCACCGTTTCCAGGATGAGATGGAGCCGCTCTTGCAAGTCTTTGACCATTCGCAGCTCGCCCATCGTATTTTCGAGTGATGAAATATCTTCGAAAATGGCGACAGCCCCCTTAGCCTCTCCATCAACAATGATTGGTGTTCGGTTAGTGATCAGCACCGTACTGCCAAAAACCTGCCGGGAGGAGAGTTCGGGAGTCATTGTCCGGTTTACAACATGCAGACGGGTATCCGGGATTACATCTTGCACGGGTCTGCCAATTACCTGGCTTGCTTCCAGCTTCATAATCCGGGCTGCTGCGGGATTAAAAACAACAACCTGATCATACTCATCCGTCACAAGCAAGCCATGTGCCAGACTTTGAAAAATCTGCTCAGCGGCAACCGCTTGATCCTGAAGCATTCTGTCTACACTGCCGAGTGTCACCGCATCGCTTAGCACAAAGTCACTTTCCAAAAATTCCGCCAAAGCCTTAACTGCTGCTTCCTCCTGCTCTCCACCGGCCGAGGAAACCATAACTGTATCACCAGCTCGAATATGCAGCGAAACCAGTGGCAGTAAACTACTGGCAGGAATCTTGTTTCCCCTGTGATCATGGATGTACAAAATTGCCCCAAACCGGCTCTGCAGCTCATTGGCCTTTTGGACCACCATCGCCGCTACTCTGGTGTGCAGACCTTTGTCATGCCGGATAATCGCTTTAAGCATATTTGCGTCCTCCTGTCACTTTTGCTTATTAGTAATCTGGTCTAAATATTCGCTCAATAATACGTATATGTTCGCCAATACTGGTGACAAGCTCCTTCTAGCTAGAGCCAATCGTCTGGCAAGACCAGCAGGTACGTTTACAACAGTATTGGTTTTTATTTACGGCAAATACCAGTATACTTTTTTTCACATTTCCACTATATTAAATAAAAGCAGCTTATGCTGCCTTAATCAGGACTGCATTTCCAAAGGAGGCCTTTATGAATATAACAGGAGAACAAAAATTATTGGCTATACTCGCCCATCTGGCCTATTTGTTAGGAGGACTTGGCTTTATTATTGCTCCATTGGTCATTTTTCTTCTTCGTAAAGAAGATCCCTTTGTCTATCACCATGCCAAACAAGCTTTGGTAGCTCACCTTGCCATTTTGGCAGCTTCCGTAATTACCAGCCTATTATGCATTTTACTAATTGGTTTTTTGCTTGTACCCGTACTGGCACTGCTTTGGCTGCTACTGCTCATTACCTCCATTATCGCTGCCGTAAAATCAGCTGATGGACAGTTTTATGAATATCCGTTAATCCAAAGCCTTGTCCATAAATTGTAAGTAAAAGTTTAGCTAAAACAAAGAGGTCTCAACCTTTATTGAAGGGTTGAGACCTCTTTTATATCTACTTATTCAAGCCAAGTGTTTGTGCTGTTGAAGCATGAATTTTGCTGATAAGCTCTGGGCTCTTCAATAAAGAAACGCCATAGGAAGGAATCATTTCTTTCAACTTTGGCTCCCATTCCGCTAGATGCTGAGGAAAACATTTTTTGATTACTTCCAGCATGACAGACACAGCGGTGGACGCTCCTGGCGAAGCGCCGAGCAAGGCAGCGATCGAGCCATCAGAGGCACTAATAACCTCTGTACCGAATTGCAGCATGCCTTTGCCTGCAGCCGTATTCTTAATAATTTGTACGCGCTGGCCTGCTTCTAGCAGCTCCCAGTCCTCACTTTTGGCATTTGGAACAAAATCCCGTAAATCTGCCATTCGTTCTTCTTTTGATAACATAACCTGCTTAATCAGATACATCGTTAATGAAACATTGTTGACACCTGCTGCCAGCATAGTTACCAAATTATCAGCATTTACTGAGGTTACTAAATCAAACATAGAACCGAATTTCAAAAACTTTGGCGAAAAGCCCGCAAAAGGACCAAAGAATAACGATTCTTTTCCATCGATTAGCCTTGTATCCAAGTGAGGAACAGACATCGGTGGAGCGCCACTCGGAGCTTTGCCGTAAACTTTTGCATGATGCTGCGCTACAATCTCCGGTTTGCGGCACACCAGGAATATCCCGCTTACCGGGAATCCGCCGATCCCCTTGCCTTCAGGAATACCTGATTTCTGCAGCAAATGCAGGCTTCCGCCGCCGCCGCCGATAAATACGAATTTTGCCGAATGACGCTCAACGGCTCCACTATCCACATTGCGCACTTTTAGTTCCCACGAGCCGTCGCTGGTACGTTTAATATCATCAACATTATGCTTAAATTTGACAGCAACGCCTTTGCTTTGCAAGTGATTAAACAGCAGCCGGGTTAGAGCACCAAAGTTAACATCCGTACCGGTTTCATATCTTGTTGCCGCCATAGGTTTATTTGGGGCCCGGTCTTTCATAATAAGTGGAATCCATTCCATTAATTTTGCGCGATCTTCGGAGTATTCCATGCCCGCAAAAAGCGGATTATTGGACAAGGCTTCAAAACGCTTCCTCATGAAGGCTACATTCTCTTCCCCTTGCAGTAAGCTCATATGAGGCAAAGGCACGATAAAATCCCGTGGATTATTTATCAGTCCGCTGTCAATCAAATAAGACCAAAACTGCTTTGAAACCTGAAATTCTTCATTAACTTTGATCGCCTTGCTAATATCCACTGATCCGTCAGGCTGCTCAACGGTGTAATTAATCTCACATAGTGAGGAGTGTCCTGTTCCGGCGTTGTTCCACTCATTCGAACTTTCCTCACCTGGCGTTTCGCGTCTTTCAAACACAGTAATGTCCCAGTCCGGTACCAGCTCTTTTAGCAGTGCTCCCAAAGTGGCACTCATAATTCCGCCGCCAATTAGGATAACGTCCTTTTTCTTCTGTATGCTGCTCATGCATGATCATCCTTACTTCTAAAATTTGCAGGAAGAACACAGGCGTTCCTGCTTAGACGCCGTGGCAATTATTTTGTCGAAAGGACATTATTCTTCTACTTAAAGAGTATCACTATTGTTGCAATATTAAAAATATCTGTTTGCTATTATATAATAGTTGTACGCTATTATCTCATTTATGCTGTTTAATCCCTTCAAATGCATAGGTCACCAATATTTTAATAAAAGCCTCATCTAATTTTTCCCCGGTAACTAATAAACGGTAAAAAAGCGGACCATAGATTAAGTCAATACATATTTCCAGATCTACATCCTGCTTTAGCTCACCCCGCTGCACTCCCCGCTCTAAAATATGCCGGGAATCCAGCCGGCGAGGATTAAAATATCTCAGTCGATATTCCTCTGCCAGCTTACTATCAAATTGGCCCTCTGCGATTAATTCATTGATGACTTTTCCTTCGCGGCTTGTTAGAAACCGGGCCAAGTTCGTAACCTGGATAACAATATCCTCTATAACAGATCCGGTATCCGGGACGGGGAGTCTAGACATGGCAGCAGACAAAAAACCGTCCATCACAACAGCTGCTTTATTAGGCCACCATTTATAAATCGTGGCCTTACTAACCTTAGCCCGTTCAGCAATCTTTTCAACAGTAACAGCACCAAAGCCGGTTTCCAGCAGCAAATCATATGAGGCAGTAAGAATTGCTTTTTCCGTTGCGGCGTTACGAGGACGCCCTTTTTTCTTTTCCAATAAAAGCACCTCACTTTTATTTCTACGTAAACTATACGTTCATTATACTAAATATTTTTCGTACAGAAAACCAAAATATTTCTTTACAATACTAAACGTTCAGTTTATAATCTAATTATTATCAATACTGTACGTTCAGTACCAAAATGCTCAATAGTATGTTGAGCAAATTAAAAATAAGGCAGGGATTGTCCTATGAGAAACGGATTATCAGAAACCAAACGAATTCCCAACTGGATCATGGCGCTATTAGCGTTTTCCTGTGGCATAATTGTTGCTAATCTCTATTATTCGCAGCCTTTAGTTGGCCCTATCAGCATCGCTACCCACCTTCCTTTAGCATCAGCAGGATTAATTGTAACGCTAACACAAATCGGCTATGTAGCGGGCCTATTATTTATTGTGCCGCTCAGTGATCTCATCGAAAATCGGCGCTTAGTTGTCGCTACTTTAGGTATTGTGGTTTGCGCATTAGCTGCTGCAGCTTTTATCCATAGCGGATCACTATTCCTGATCGCAGCCATGTTCATTGGATTAGGTTCCGTAGCAGCCCAAATCCTTGTGCCCTATGCGGCCCACCTGGCGACGGAAGAGCGACGCGGTCAGGCAGTAGGCAATGTAATGAGCGGACTGCTGCTAGGTATCATGCTTGCCCGGCCACTAGCCAGCTTTGTTACTGATCTTTGGGGCTGGCAGGCAGTCTTTATTCTCTCCGCCGTTATTACTGCTCTACTGGCAATAGTGCTGGCTATTGTTCTCCCCAAACGTGCTCCCTCGCCAACTATGAGCTATCGTGATCTCATTCGTTCCCTATGGTCACTTTTTAAGACAAAAGCGATCTTACGCCGCCGTGCTTTTTATCAAGCTTGCTTATTCGGAGCTTTTAGCTTGTTTTGGACGATCATTCCATTATGGCTGTCCAGTCATTTTCTATTGTCACAGCAGGGAATTGCCTTATTCGCACTTGCCGGTGTAGCTGGTGCTATAGCAGCTCCTGTCGCAGGAAGGCTGGCCGACAAGGGCTGGACAAGAAACTTGACAGGTGCAGCCATCATCGTTGCAATACTCTCCTTTCCTATTACCCATATCTTTGAGGATGCTTCACCTATTGCTTTAGCGGTGCTGGTTATTGCCGCTATTGCGTTAGATATGGCGGTATCCGGCAATCTAGTGCTCAGTCAGCGGGCAATCTATTCCCTTGGCAATGAAGTTCGCGGGCGCGTAAATGGTGTATTTATGGCAGTTTTCTTCATCGGAGGGGCCATCGGCTCAGCATTAGGCGGCTGGGCATATGCTTATGGCGGATGGATGCTGGCGTCAATTGTTGGGGTAAGTATGCCAGTTGGAGCGCTATGTTATTATTTCACAGAAAAAAATCATTGAGCCTATAGCCGAAAAGAGTGCGTCTCTAGCAGCTAGCAAAAAAGCCTTGCTTAATCACTTGGATTAAGCAAGGCTTTTTCGCTATTGCCTATAACGGTCGTGAAGGCTTATCCTCTCTTACTTTTTAAGGTTTGCAGGTAGTCGGCCTTCCAGAGCGGACTTACTGGCTCGTGTTTGCTGCTGCTCTTAAATAAATGAGGATACTGCTTCAGCAAAAGTCGCTCCTCACGGTCCAGCTTTCGTAAATGAGCATGAAAAACATTGGACATGAGCTCTGTATCGCGAACCTGCAAGGCAGTGATCAGTGCGCTGTGCTGACTGACAATTTCCTTCAAACTGCTGTTGGTGCCACAGGCCAGCAAACGCATACGCCGGTAGTGCCCCCCTACATTCTGAACGGCTTGCAGGCAAAACAGTTTCTCTGTAACAGTATAAAATACCTGATGAAATTGATCGTCAAGCCATAAAAAGCGGCGGGTATCCACCTCTTTAAGGTCGCAAATCTCCCGCTGCTGGCGCAAAGCTTCATTGAGAAGTGTAATATCTGAGGGAGTATGGCAGGCCATAAACAGTTTCATTACCTCTTCCTCTACTGAAAGACGTAAAAAACGTTCCTGCTCCACACGGGAGAGATCGATTTGCGAAATCATTGTCCCTCGTTGTGGTAATAAGGTCACCAGCCCCTCCTGATCGAGGCGGATAAGCGCATCGCGCACAGGAGAGCGGCCCAGTTCAAACTGCTGGCAGATATCCTTGATACTCAAAACGGTACCTGGCTGCAGATATAGCTCCACAATAGCGCGACGCAGCACAGGATATACCTCTCCATCATGTAAAGCCTGCTCTTTCAGGGATGTCAATTGGTCGTCGTACTGCACATTACAGCTCTCCTTTATAGGGTGGAACATTTACGTGTATGGAATCAAATCATGAGTTGCTAACTGGCCCAATGCCAACAATAAATAACGCTCAAAAATACAAGGAGAATAGGCCATGCCTGCCATGTACTTGGAAAACTGCACTGCCGCCACCTCAGATGCGCCAGCCAGCCCTCGCTTATAGCGTATGCCAAGCACGCTTCTCTCCAGCATACGGCTGCGAGTGTAAATGCCACTATTCTCCTCCTCCAGTGCATGAAAAATCTCATGCAGCACAATACTGTCCACAATGTCATCACTACGAGTAAAGCTATCCAATTCATTGTCGCCAATAAACTGCGCTACCTGTAAGACGGCACTATCATTGACAGTAATTATCCGGGCAGCAGGATCATAAAGCCCCATATACAGATATGGCTCCTGCAATTCCTCTCTGGCATACACAAGGTCTAATTGCAGCTCCCCTGCAAGCTCTCGGGGAGAAAGCGCGCCATATTGTGCCGTAATACGCTGCGCCATATCGTTGGCCGTCAGCACCGCCCCGTCTATCACCGCACAAGCCTCATCACTGCTTAATGCACAGCCGCAAAGATCCTTTTGCAGCAGATACCGGTACCAAACCGTATCGTCACACCCCAGTGCCTGCTGTACGATACGGTCTAACCCATGCTTGCCAGGCCGAGAGAAATCATTACAACTCATTGCGGGCAAGCACCAGAATCAGCTCCGTCTCCGGCCCACAGTCGCCAAGTTCGGCTTCAATCAGTCCGGCAACCTGTATCAGTTCAGGAATACCCGAGTAGTCCAGAAAACGTGACCCGGCTAGAACATAGACATCCGGATTGATGCGCATTTCACTGGAAAAATTGCTGGCACTGTCCCACATCCTCCGAAGCGTAACAGCGGCATCTTTCATCGTACTACGTTCTACAAAACTGTTTGTACGCTGAACTTTGATAAAGCCTTTCTTATCAATAACCCGAACAGGACACTTTCCGTTCTTTTCTGCTGTTACGACAAAGACAAAGCCGTTGGAGGCCTTAATTACCACTGCTTCTTTCTCTACGCCGATGGATTCTGCTGCAATTTGAACAGCTTCCTCTTCAGTGCAGTTCTTCATCAAGTCTGTTGTCTTTATTTCGGTCGAGCCCATGGCAATGGCGGTAACCTTCTGCGCCTGATCATCAATTTCTACATACACTTCAATGCTGTCTTCCAGTGCCCCGCTGTTCATGGCAAGCTCCTTCGCTTCTTTTTTCAACTGGGCAATATCCGCTGCTGTCGGGCTGGGAATTGTTCTCTCCACCATCTCCCGCACCATGGCTAGTGCCACACCAATCGAAGAAATCACCTCAGCGTTTTCGGGAATCCGGTAGGCAAAATCCAGCATTTTAGCCGTAAATGTCAACAGTGAGCCCGCACCGCCTCCGGCACCCACAAGAACAATCTGTTCCCGCTCAAGCTTATATTTAATAATCAGCTCTTCAATAACAGGTATAATCTTCTCGCAGGATTTCGTTAAGATGGCCTTTGCTGTTTCCTCAACCGACAATCCCACCTCTTCAGCTAACAGCTGCATTGCCTTGCAGCTTGACTCGAAGTTGCCGCGCGCGTAGTCATCTTTCTCCAGTATTCCAAGTACATTGGCGGCGCAGGTATTGGTAATGGTAACACTCTCACCGTTGTTAAGCCTGATTGCCACATAATCATCCGGATCATTGGAGCGAGGCTTTATATGATACAGCATTGCTCCGTCGAATAGAGCTGTATCAGTGAAGCAGGCGTAGCCCAGTCCTGCAATATGCGCCGAACGGGGCCCCACATCAAGCACTTCCCCTTTTGTGGCACGCACCATACTGCCTCCGGCTACCCCCAGCACGCGCACGTCAAGGCTGTTCACATAGGTGCGGTGTCCGCCAATGATGGAATAATCAACAGTGGGACGTCCATTTTTGATGACACCAATATTCGTGGAAGTACCACCTACCTCAAAATAAATACCATTTGAAGCTCTGAGATACATTAAAGCTCCAATAACACTGGCTGCAGGTCCGGAAAGCATAGTAAGAATGGGGCGCTTCTTCATCTCATTAATTTCCATAACGCCGCCGTCACCGCGCATAATCATGAGCGGTACAGCTATCCCCGTAGATCGTACACTCTGCTCGGTAGAGTTTGCCGTGTCAAGCATTTTCGGCAAAATAGATGCATTCAACGCCGCAGTGCGGGTACGCGTCGTCAGACCATACAGTTTTGTAATATCCGAGGCCATTGTACTGGGAACCCCCTGCCGTTCGGCTTCTTGTGCCACAAGCTGCTCCTCAACCATATTGTCCACTCCAAAAGCCTTGCTGGCAACAATGACCCGATCTCCCTGGTCAATCATGCCCTTTATCGTATTTTTCACATTTTCAGGAGTCATTTCTTTAATTTTTAGATACGAATGATCAATTTCGATACACTTTCCAGTACCAAGATTGATATTGCCAATCTTGGTCTGCTTTTTGGCAAGAAGCCCCTCCAGCCAGCCTCCCCCCATACCGATTACGCCCACACGGGCAACATCCCCCTCTAAGAGGGCGTTAGTCGCTTGTGTGGTACTGTGTGCAATAAAGATCACTTCCTCCGGCATAATTTCATGCTCGGCTAGACATTTTTGAAATGCTGCAACAACACCGGCAGCTACACCTTGTTCATGATGATGGGTAGTCATAACAGAACCTTTTCCCACAATTTGGTTTGTATTATTGTCAATGGCGACTGCCTTGGTATGAGTACCGCCAACATCAATCCCGATTCGAATTGCCCTGCTCTTCATAAATATTCCTCCTGCTGCCGGTTAAACGTTACCAATCATAACATAAGCAACTATCTCAACAATAATCAGAATAACCCATGCCCAGGGCAGGTTTGTTTTAATATATTGCTTCGGTTCCAGTTTTGCATAGCTCAGACCCCACATCGTCCAGGATTGAGTCGGACAGGCTCCTGCCACAATCGCAACGGGTGGAATGAGAAATAATGCAAATAAGAACATCTCGCTGAAAACGCCCATTGCCTGAAGGATGGATACCAGCGCAATACCAGAGCCCCAAATCATCAGCGGACCACGGAATAGTGCAAGTGGCGCGAGAGCGCAAATGGCAATCAGAAGTACGACAGGTGTAGTGGGAATAACACCGCCAAGCATATTTTGCAGGATAGGAGAAACCTGTTTTGCAGCTGCTTGAAAAATATTTACACTATACAGCATACCAATTAAAAGTCCGCTGTCGGCAATGCCATCATAGAGAGTCTTCTGAATTTTTTCCACTGCCAGACTATAGGATCCCATATTGCCTGTCAAAAGTAAGCCCAGAAAGATGCCCAAAAGAAACGAAGGGATCGGCTGCCATTTGAAGAATGAAACCATAATAATGGGTAAAAACGGCACAAGCATACAATCCCAGCGTAGATTTTTACTTACTTTCCCCTCCGGAGCAGGACTTGCAGCCCACGCACGGGCTCTGCCTCCTTTTTGCGCACGGGAATAGTTATACAGAATAAAGGCTACCATTACGGCAACGTGCACAATTGTGGCAATAACAGCAAACTGAATGTACTGATCATTGTATTTTACGTTTTTAAATACGGCAAAAAATTGGCTCACATAAGCGATATTCAAATACATTCCGCCCGAAACCGCTAACAAATACGCACCCAATGCGGTTTTCTTATCAATGCCAAGGGAAAACAGGATGGGCAGTACAATCATGCCAATTGCCATAACGGACCCTACACCAAATGCACTGGTAAAGATTAAGGCACAGACAATACTTAACAACAGAGTAGTAATCAACGGCTTATCTCCGGCTAATTCAACGGTCTTTTTGATGATATAGCCTGCAATTCCGGTATCTACAAGCATACGTCCGAACCAAGCGCCAAACACAATAATTGCAATTGTTTTACCATAATTCTCTACCGATGTTTGGAAAATATCAGTTACTACGATATGAAGAGGCACCCAGCCGATTATGCACCAAAGGATAGAAGTTGCGATAAAGCCAACAAGCAGATTCCCGCCTTTCATACAATAGACAATCAGGCCAATAAATGTAACAAGCAGTAACATACCAGAAATCATGTCAATCACAGCTTTGTTCCTCCTTTTGATTTCCCAACAGTTCCAATTGCTAAGGACGCCCTAAGCACTCCCTCCTTGACGGGCGCTACCCTTCAGTAAATTAAGTGGTTACCAGCTACTTACACTAATATATTAGTGTAATATATCAAATAGTACGGCACTAACTTACTGACTAATAAAAACGTGTCCTTTTCTTAGTTCAAACGCTACCGCATTTGGGCCGAGGAAAGCATTATAATGAAAAAAACTCCAGCGAATGCCGGAGTTTTTTTTCATTATATGTCAGTTAAGAACCAATCACTACAGCGGTGCTTTCTCGCAGTAAAGGCAGAGCAATAGAGAAAATACTGCCTCGGCCTACTTCGCTCTCTACCCAGATACGCCCACCGTGCATATCTACAATTTCTTTGGCTATGGCTAATCCCAGTCCGGTACTGCTACCGACACTATGAACAATTGCGCCCCTGCCGGCATAGAACCGGTCAAAGATTTTCTCCAGTTCCTCCACCGAAATGCCAACTCCGGTATCCTGCACTGAAAAAACAACTTCATCTCCGGCGATATCAAGCCTGGCGGATACGGTAATGCTTCCTCCGGCAGGAGTATACTTCATAGCGTTATAGATTAAATTGGCGAACACCTGCTCCAGGCGGAACCGATCGATTTTTATGGTTTTATCCAGTACTTCAGCCGGCACCTTAAAGAGCAGGTTTACGTTCAGATTAGCCGTATCGGACTGGTAAGAATCCAAGATAGATTTTAGAAAATGACCTACAAAAATTGTCTTCCACTCCACTGTCATCATCCGCGATTCCAATGTGCACAGCGTAAAAAAATCCTCAATCAGAGTATTGAGCAGTAATGTTTTATTATGTATCACCTGCAGCGCCTTTTCCTGCTGTTTAGGCTCATGAGCAACGCCGTCTAAAATGGCTTCTACATAACCCCGGATCATCATTACCGGTGTGCGAAGGTCATGGGCTATATTACTGACTAGATGCTGTCGCGCTTTTTCCATACAAGCCAGCTTTTCGTTCTGCTGCTGCAAAAGGAGAGTTGTGGCCTGAAGCTCGCCGGTCCGCTCCATGATCTGCCTTTCCAGGCTTTCATTGTTTGTATTAATCTTTGTGTTAAGCAAGTTTAACTCTTCATTTTTGCGTGAAATCAGTAAAGCATCCTCTTCCTTTTGTTGATACAGCCGCCGAATTCGCTGCAACAGGATAAAGGCCTGACAGCTAAGGTCTACCAACTGCCCCGATACCCCTATAGAGATAGGCATGGCCAATAAGCCCAGTGAGCGGAGCGCATCGGCAGTTAATGCCACTGCCCAGGCACCGATTCCTGCTGCATATATGCGGGCTTCCTCATTCTTACGCAATTGTCCCCAAAACACATAAACCAGCAGAATAATATTCAGGAATAACGTGATTAACGCCATCTTTACTAAAAAAACGCTTTTTCCTGGATCTAAGGTCACCTGCAGCATTCCGCCTGCAGCACTTATAAAAAGCAAATATCGAATTCTACGAACTAATTTTACGTGTCGCTCCTGAACGATCGATTCTAAAAACCAGATTAAAAATCCCTGCCCAAATAAGGCACCTGCTATCGTCACAAACATTAAAATCTGTGATGATTTAATCAGCGTTTGAATGTTAAAAATCCCGCTCATACCTACCAGACTGTTACAAACGGCACCACCGGCAAAAGCGTAGTAGCTTTTTAGGCCCTTATTGCGCAAGGCCATGATAAAAGCAACTCCACCGCTGAATAAACCAAGAAAAACTGCACCTGTCCGGAAAAAGTCCAGCCTGGTGCGACTTTCCGTAATCTCTATCATACCGCCAAACCGCGGCATGGCTCCCAGGCCAATAATCGGTCCATTGGAGTGAATCCTGAGATAAATATCTTTGCCGGCTGCTTTGTCCGGCAATTCAATTAAATGCATAGGAAACCAGGGGTTATACGCCGTTCCTTCCGGTACAGGGATTTCTCCGCTCTGATAAATCCGCTTCCCATCCATCCAGCACTCAATGTGATGGTTGACTGTTGCCAAAAACAAAATTGGCTTGGCATATTCCACTGACGGCAATATACCATGCAGCCATAGTACACTCTTGCCATCCCAGCCAGGAGGCTGTCCGGGAAACTTTGTCTCCTGCCATAATCCCTTCTCCCTCGGCTCCACTGCCCACTCAGGCCGCCCATCTGCCATTACCGGTGAATCACCCCAGCGGTAATGCCAGCCATCATGGATGTACAATTCCGCCTGCTTCCCACTGATCCAAACCACAGCTACAACAGTAATTGTTATGATAATCAGTATAATAGCAATAAAAAAGCTATAGGCACCCTTAAAATTACCTTGCTGCAAGCTGCTCTCGCTTTCCCGACAAAGACCTTCCCGGCCCCCGCCGCGCCCAAATGCTGTTAAACTGATAGCCCGTCCCCCAGGCCGTCAGAATATAGGCAGGTTGAGTGGAGTTATTTTCAATTTTTTTACGCAGGTTGCTGACATGGACGACAACTGTTCGGACATCTTCATTTACGTTTACCGACCATACTTTGCGAAAAATATCTTCTGCACTGAAAATAATCCCCGGATTCTGCGCCAATAGAAGCAGAATATCAAATTCCGTCCCTGATAGCTTGATTGGCTGCCGGTTATGCCACACATTGCGGCTGGTAATATCAATACACAAACTGCCAAACTGTAATATTTCATGCGCTATTTCTGCTTTTGCCCTCCGCCTAAGATGGGCTTTCACGCGAGCCACCAGTTCACGAAGACCAAAGGGCTTCACAATATAATCATCTCCACCGATTCCCAGCGCAATGACTTTATCACTTTCTTCGCCTTTGCAGCTCATGAAAAGAATTGGGCTATCTACAATCTGGCGCAGCTGGGCACAAACTTCCACTCCGCTTAGATCGGGCAGTAGATTATCCAGCAATATCAGGTCAGGCTGGTGTTGTACTGCAGCCTGAATCGCACTGACCCCATCATGTACATATATTGCGCGATAGCCTTCTTTCGTCAGGTACATGCTGACTAGTTCACATATTTCGAGTTCATCGTCCACAATTAAGATAACGGTGTCCGCCATCTTGCCACCCCTAAAAATCAAAGTAAATTTTAAATAGTCTTTTGCAGATAGTTCGACATTTAAGTCTAAAAAATCCTGCTGCTATATTACCTCCAAAGAAGGTACCAAGACCTGCCTGCATCCGTAATAAAACCAGAAGTACCGCTATTATTAGGCGTTTATGGCCAAATATACTTAGACAGCGGTTAACATTATGTAAATTTAGTCATTTATAAAGATTTATAAAGATATATCAATTTTCTCTTAATATTTCCTTGTCAATCTTTAGTTGTAACGAATAATT
>NZ_DALZUO010000042.1:0-22809 GCF_032013335.1 Anaerospora sp.
GCTCCACTAGCCCCGGTAGCGCCGGTGGCTCCAGTAGCCCCGGTAGCGCCGGTAGCACTAGTTGCTCCGCTAGCACCAGTAGCCCCAGTGGCTCCAGTGGCCCCGGTAGCGCCGGTAGTTCCGATTGCCCCTGCGGTGCCTGGATCGCCCGTAGCCCCTGTTGCACCCGTAGCACCTGTAGCGCCGGTGGCACTAGTGGCTCCACTAGCCCCGGTAGCGCCGGTGGCTCCAGTAGCCCCGGTAGCGCTGGTAGCACTAGTTGCTCCGCTAGCACCGGTAGCTCCAGTGGCTCCAGTGGCCCCTGTAGTGCCGGTAGTTCCGATTGCCCCTGCAGTGCCGGGATCGCCAGTGGCACCTGTTGCACCAGTGAGGCCGGTAGCCCCGGTGGCTCCAGTAGCACCCGTGGCGCCAGTGGCACTAGTAGCTCCACTAGCTCCGGTAGCGCCAGTCGCCCCCGTTGCCCCAGTAGCTCCTGTTATTCCAGTTGTGCCTGACGCTGCATCAATCGTTACGATTGTAGAACCAGGTGTAACGGTAATATCCAGCGTTGAAGTTTGGAATATGAGATTTTCACCTTGACCAACAGTTGCATTACCAACAGGTCCAATTACATTGAATAGAAAATCACCAGGCGCAAATGTGCCAGTAGGACCGGTCACACCAGTAGCCCCAGTAGAGCCCGTGGCTCCGGTGGCGCCGGTAGTTCCGACTGCCCCTGCAGTACCGGGATCGCCAGTAGCACCTGTAGAACCGGTTGCGCCAGTGAGGCCGGTGGCCCCGGTAGCGCCAATAGTTCCGATGGCCCCTGCAATGCCGGGATCGCCAGTGGCTCCTGTAGCACCCATAGCACCGGTTGCGCCAGTGAGGCCGGTTGCCCCGGTAGCGCCAGTAGTTCCGAGTCCCCCTGCAGTGCCGGGATCGCCAGTAGCACCAGTAGCACCTGTAGCACCGGTTGCGCCAGTGAGTCCAGTGGCCCCGGTAGCGCCAGTAGTTCCGATGGCCCCTGCAATGCCGGGATCGCCAGTAGCTCCTGTAGTACCTGTAGCACCTGTTGCGCCAGTGAGGCCGGTAGCTCCGGTAGCGCCAGTAGTTCCGATCGCCCCTGCGGTGCCGGGATCGCCAGGAGCCCCAGTAGCACCGGTTGCGCCAGTGAGTCCAGTAGCCCCGGTAGCGCCAGTAGTTCCGATTGCCCCTGCAATGCCGGGATCGCCAGTGGATCCTGTAGCACCCGTAGCACCGGTTGCGCCAGTGAGTCCAGTTGCCCCGGTAGCGCCAGTAGTTCCGATTGCCCCTGCAGCGCCGGGATCTCCAGTAGCACCTGTTGTACCTGTTGTACCTGTAGAACCGGTGAGGCCAGTGGCTCCGGTGGCGCCAGTAGTTCCGATCGCTCCTACAGCGCCGGGATCGCCAGTAGCTCCTGTAGTACCTGTAGCACCAGTGAGTCCAGTTGCCCCGGTAGCGCCAGTAGTTCCAATTGCCCCTGCAGCACCGGGATCGCCAGTAGCACCTGTAGCACCTGTTGCGCCAGTGAGTCCAGTGGCCCCGGTAGCGCCAGTAGTTCCGATGGCCCCTGCAATGCCGGGATCGCCAGTGGCTCCTGTAGCACCCGT
This sequence comes from Anaerospora sp., assembly GCF_032013335.1. NCBI lineage: Bacteria > Bacillati > Bacillota > Negativicutes > Selenomonadales > Sporomusaceae > Anaerospora > Anaerospora sp. The sequence continues at coordinate 1,611 of NZ_DALZUO010000042.1, forward strand.
AGCACCTGTTGCGCCAGTGAGTCCAGTGGCCCCGGTAGCGCCAGTAGTTCCAATTGCCCCTGCAGTGCCGGGATCGCCAGTAGCCCCTGTTGCTCCCGTAGCACCGGTTGCGCCAGTGGCTCCTGTTACACCCGTAAAGCCAGTTACCCCGGTAGCTCCGGTTGTCCCAGTAATGCCTGGAGCCCCTGTTGTACCTGTAATACCTGTTGCTCCCGTAGTGCCGGTAGGGCCTGTCGCGCCAGAATATGTACAGCGTTGTTCGCAAAGCTTCCAATAGTGCTCGCAGAGATCACAATAACGTTCGCAAGCCCCACATGCATCACAACTATTTGAGGGATCTGCGCATTGGTCATAGCTCACTTTGCAAATTTTTTCATAGTTCACATTATGTTTTTTCCTCCGAGGCATATTTTCTCCTTTCTGTATTGAGTTATCACTAATAAAATCCAAATTTATATATGTATATGAATTTATTGTTTAAGTGTAACTGGAAAGGATAATAACAATAGATAAGACCTGTGAATTATTGAAGAATAATTCACAGGTCTTATCTATTAGTAACTGGCTATTATTTATATACTTTTACCCGGCTGTCCATATCGGCTACTTGTTTTTCAGAAGGTGTAAATGCCGGTTTGCCAAAAGGCATTTGCGCTATCATCTTCCAGGTGGCTGGAATATTCCATTCGGTCTGAACAGCGCTGTCAATGATGGGGTTATAGTGCTGCAGGCTTGCGCCTAATCCTTCGGCCTCTAATGCCGTCCACACTACCAGCTGATGCATGGCATTGGTGTGCTGCGACCATACGGGGAAGTTGTCGGCATAGAGAGGAAATCCTTTCATTAGGCCGTCTACAACCGTTTGATCTTCAAAGAATAACACTGTGCCATAGCCGGAAGCAAAAGCACCGTTAATTTTTTTCTCAGTTTCGATAAATTGCTCGGGACTGACTAGCTTTTGCAATGTATCTAACGTAATTTGCCATAGTTTTTTGCTCTGTTCTCCGAATAGCAGAACGACTCTGGTGCTTTGCGAATTAAAAGAGGAGGGGGTATATGTAACGGCATCTTTTACGATTTCTTCAATTCGTTGTTCCGAGACTACCTTTTCATCGCTTAAGCCATAAATGCTGCGCCTATTTTGCAGGGCTTCCCAAAATGTTTTTGCCATATTATCCATCTCCTTTATTCTAATGCAGGGGGGCATTTTTAGTGTTCCTTGCATTTACAATATCCTTTTTATTGAATATAATACTAACATGATGATCAAAGACTAACAAGTACTAAGTATTATATTACATACTACACAAAAACTTACTTAACTGAGGCGATTATGATGAATAAACGGGAGTTATCGACGATTCCTTGTCCCATTGAATATACAATAGAGCTATTAAGCGGCAAATGGAAGATGCATGTTATCTGGCAGGTAGGCAAACAGGAGGTCATCCGCTTTAATGAACTCAGGCGGCAATTAAACGGCATTTCTAATGTTATGCTGACACAAACGCTGCAAGAACTGCAGGAGGCGGGAGTTATTCACCGCAACCAGTATAATGAAGTACCGCCGAGAGTAGAATATTCCTTAACCGAAATCGGCAAAGAGCTTTTGCCGGTGTTTGATGTGTTAGAGAAGTGGGGAAAGCAGTCGGGCTGGAAAAAACCGGACAAATATTCCTGCTAGCCGTAAGAGAAACAGCGCAGTTGTCATCAGGACAACTGCGCTGTTTCTGTTTTAAAAGACTGGAGTACCATAGCAATAAACGCTTTCAAGGCGGGGGACTGCCACTTATCTTTATGATAAATCAGCTGCGCTGTGATGCCGAAGGCGGGACCTTCCCAGGGAAGATCCACCAGCAGGCCGCTCAGCAGTTCTTGCTGCACAACAATTTGCGGCAGAAAGCCGATGCCCCAGCCGTCGCTGACAAACCGTTTAATGACTTCATTGCTGCTTACTCCCATGATGGAGGACGGTTTCACACCTGACTGGGTGAGAATGCTTTCCAGGATGCCCCGGTACGTACAGCCCGGGGAGGTCAGAACAAGCGGTTCGCCGGTCAGATCACGAGGGGAGATGCTGCGTTCTTGTGCCAGCCGGTGGCCAGGTGGTGCGATGACGGACATGGTTTCTTCAAAAAGTACATGGGTAATCAGGTCTTTTTCATTGCAGGGCACATCAAGAAAAAAGACAATATCAATGGCATTTTTCCGTAGCAATGTCCGGTAATCACCGCCTGTATCAAAATACAGGTTAATGCCCACCTGAGGATATTCCTGCCGGAAGGTGTTAAACACTTCCGGCAGCCGGTGCAGGCAGAGTGATTCGGCAGTGCCGATGGTTAAGGAGCCTTTGGGAGTAAACGAGTCGGTAATAACCGCTTTTGCTTCATCAGAAAGTGTTAAAATCTGAGAAGCATAGTTGAAGAGGTTTTCCCCATCTTTGGTCAGCTTGATTTGTTTGCCTAATCGCTCAAACAGCATAGTGCCGAATTCTTCCTCCAGCAGCTGGATCTGACCGGTAACAGACGATTGGGCGTAGCCAAGCTCATTGGCTGCTTTAGTAAAGCTGGCTAATTTTACAACTGTAAGAAAAGTTTTTAGCTGGCGAAGCTCCATAGCTCATCACCCATCATTTTATTTGAACAACTTCATCAATACTATCAATTTTACCTATTCATGACTCTATGGTACTATATTTTCAAATAAAGATCCAGCACAAACGGGTGATTAAGAGGAGGAAGTACAATGAATCAAATCGCTGCTGCCCAAATCAAGCTTCGGGCAACCGAGCTGGGCATGGATTTATGTGGAATTGCTCCGGTAGAGAGTTTTGCCGATGCGCCCCAGGGATTTCATCCGGCCGATATTAGTAAGGACTGTAAAAGTGTGATTGTTCTGGCTGCCCGCTTCCCGGTCAGTACGTTATCCTCGCCGTCACCGGCCGCTTATACGTTTGTCCGTAATAAAGTAATGGATAAGGTAGATGCAGCTACGTGCCAGCTGGCAGTGGAGCTGGAACTCCTGGGAAGCAATGCAGTACCGATTCCTTCCTCTGATCCTTATGAATATTGGGATGAAGCGAGAAGGCACGGTCAGGGCATATTATCGCTAAAGCATGCAGCTGTACGGGCCGGGCTTGGACAGATGGGAAAAAATACGTTGTTAATCAATGACCGCCTGGGGAATATGCTGTGGCTTGGCGCTGTTCTCCTAAATCAAGAGCTGACTCCCGATGAGCAGGCAGGATATCAGGCCTGCATAACTGGCTGCCGGGTTTGTCTTCAGGCTTGTCCGGCGCAGGCTCTGGATGGGTCTACGATCGTGCAAAAGCAGTGCCGTGCCGTATCTTACAAACAAACCGGCGGTGGCGGCGGAGTTTACACCTGCAATCTGTGCCGCAGGCTTTGTCCGCGCCATGATGGAATCAAGTAAAGCTTACCCGTTTTTTTAAAAAGACAGGCACTTGACAGTACTGTAATCTCATATATATAATGTATCTAATAAAAACATTGATGCATGTGCGTCAAGTTATACAGGAGCGGCCGATCAGAAAGACTGAAGGCTAATTTCTCTGGAAGAGAAATTAGCCTTCTTTTTATTTTCGGCGGTGGTCCCCAGGACGGGGAGAAAAAAGCGAAATGTAAAGGGGTATGAGAGGATGAAAACAGCAGCAATGAAAAAGACGGTGGCAAAAGTACTATTAGCCGGTTTGGTTATGATGGGATTAGCGTTCACCGCAGGCTGCGGTTCAAGCGGCAGTGAAAGCCAGGCTGCAGCTAAGGGAGAACAGGTGAAGACTTATTATGTAGGAACCAGGGGGACCTTTAAGCCCTTTACGTACATGAATGATAAGGACCAGTTAACTGGCTATGATATTGAAATTCTTAAAGAAGTTCAGAAAAGAAATAAAGATATCAAATTTGAGTTTAAAACGATGAGCATTGAGAGCGCTTTTGTCAGTTTGAGTTCCAATCAGTTAGACGTCATTGCCAATCAAATGGGACGCAACGAAGAGCGGGCCGCTAAATATACGTTTACTACGGAAGTGAACAATTACACCCGTACCAAACTTACAGTAAAGAGCAATCGCAGTGATATTCAGACTCTCGATGATTTAAAAGGAAAAACAATGGTGTTAGTACCTACAAGCGAAGTTGCCCGGGTGGTAAAAAAGTTTAATGAAGCGGCTGAACCGAAAATTAACCTGATCTATACCGATAAAGGATCAGCTGAATCATTGAATTTAGTAGCTACAGGACGGGCTGATGCCAGTGCCGACTATGAAGTGGCAGTTACGGAAGCCCGAAAAACATTAGGACTTGAAGTGAAAAGCGTTGGCGAAGTAATTTCCAGTGTGCCTACATATTTTATATTGCGTAAAGATGCGGAAGGACAAAAATTAGCCGATAAGATTGATGCCACGATAAAAGAGATGAAAGCCGACGGCACGCTGAAAAAACTATCGGAACAGTTTTTAGGGGCGGATTATACGGCCTCTAAATAAGGAGGAGCTGCAGTGGGAAGCTATTTTGATCTGGCCTATCTAATCAAGTCTTTTCCGGTTATTTTGTCTTATGTGGATACGACATTGATTATTACACTGGTTGCAGCAGTCATTGGAATGGCGATCGGTAGTCTGGTCGCATTCATCAGGATCAATCAGATCGCTGTCCTGGATAAGATTTCTGCTGTGTATATCTCGTTCTTCCGGGGAACACCGTTCTTAGTGCAGTTGTTTTTAGCCTACTTTGGCTTACCGGAGCTTATGCAAAAGCTTGGCTACCAGGGCATCAGGGATATTCCTCCGCTGTTTTATGTGTTTATCGTTTTCTCCCTGCATTTTGGCGCTTATGGGGCTGAAGTGATCCGCAGTGCTATTCTGGCTGTTGATAAAGGACAGCTGGAGGCGGCTTATTCTATTGGCATGAGCCCGGTTCAGGCGTATGGTCGCATTGTTTTGCCCCAGGCTTTTACCATGGCTATCTCGGCTCTGTGCAATATCATTATTTCTACGTTAAAAGGCACAGCGCTGGTGTTCAATGTGGGTGTTATTGATATGATGCGTAAAGCAGATCTGCTGGGAGCGAACAGTCAGCGAAGTCTGGAGTTATATATTGATGTGGCAATTATCTATATTCTTCTTGTGTTCATTATTGGCAGGCTGGGAGCCATACTGGAAAAGAAAGCAGCTTATTTTGTGCCTCATGAATGAGAAGAAATACTAAGGTAGGGGTGAGTGGGAGCATGACAAAGTTACATGACACAATAAAGGCCCTTGTGCAAGAAATCTATCCTGAATTGGTGGTGCTCCGCCATACCATACATGCCAATCCGGAGTTAAGTGACCGGGAGTTCGCAACAGCGGCATTAGTCGAGAATGTGCTTGCCCGCTGGGGCATTTCGTTTACACGCTTGCCGGACAGTACAGCAATTATTGCCCAGATTCAGGGAAATCTGGCAGGTGGCAGCAGCATCGGCATACGGGCCGATATGGATGCATTGCCGATTGAAGAAGACACCGGCCTCTCATATACTTCCCGGAACAAGGGGATTATGCATGCCTGCGGTCATGATATACACACGGTAAACCTGTTAGGGACAGGGTATTTGCTGACAAGGCTGAAGGAGCACTTCGCCGGAACGGTCAAGCTGGTTTTTCAACCGGCGGAAGAGACTGGCGGCGGTGCGCAGGATATATTGGATTATGGGGTTTTGGACAATCCAAAAGTCAGCGCATTTTTGGCTGCTCATGTTTCAGAAGAGGTTCAGACTGGGCATATTCAGGTAAAAGCGGAAGAAGTGATGCTGGCCTCCAGTGAATTTACCATTACGCTGACCGGCCGAGGCGGGCATGGTTCGGCACCGCATCGTACCGATGATATCGTTCTGGCAGCTGCTAAGATTATCATTGAACTGCAGTCTATTACGAGCCGGAAAATCAATCATTTTGAACCGGCGGTCATTACGGTGGGCACTATTCACAGCGGCACGCGCAGCAATATTATCCCCAAGGAACTGACGTTCACCGGTACCATTCGTACGCAAAACAATAGTCTCCGTGAAGAAATTCATGAACATATTACCACCATTCTCCGGGCCAATGAGCTTGTTACGGGAGTGAAGGCCGACATTAGTTTCCGGCTAGGCTCAGGTGCTGTTTATAATGATCCGGCGCTGACGAGAGAATTTGTTGCCGCAGCTGCTGCGATTATCGGTGCAGACCAGGTGGTACAAGCAAAATTTCCCGGCAATGGTTCGGAAAATTTTTATCGTTTTTCCAAAGCGGTTCCGTCTGTCTTTTTCCGCATTGGTGTTAATTCCAATCCGGAGGCCGGAATAGAACCGGCCCACAGTCCACGGTTTACGGCTGATGATGCAGCCCTGAAAACTGGCGTGACGGTGACTACGGCAGCAGCGCTTGCTTTATTGCAAAAAGAGAGGGCTTCGGTATGAGCAATATACTGGAATTCTCCTTTATGGCAGATACCTTTATCGAGCTGTTAAAATATGTGCCAATCACGTTATTCCTGGCAGTGGTGAGTATGCTGCTGGCCAGCGTCATCGGTTTGGCAAGCGCGATTGTTCAAGTGCGCAACATTCCCGTTCTTGCGCAGCTATCCCGTGCTTATTTGCTGCTTGGACGGGCAATACCGACAATGGTTATGCTCTATCTTGTCTATTTCGGCCTGCCTGTTTTGCTGATGGCTTTTACCGAAAGAACAGGCATTGAAACCGGCTATCGCCATGTACCACCGATGGTTTTTGCAATCCTGGGACTTACGCTGCATACGGGTGCTTATTTGTCGGAAGTATTCCGGGCGGCGCTGCTCTCGGTCGACAAAGGCCAGATGGAGGCAGCACTGTCAGTCGGCATGACCTGGTTTCAGGGATTTTACCGTATTGTATTGCGTCAGGCGGCGGTGTTTGCCTTGCCGCTGCTGGCGAATCAGTTTCTTGACCTTATTAAAGGAACATCGATTGTCTTTACTATTACGGTCGTTGAACTTTTAGGTGCTGCCAAGATTGCCTGCGCCGAGCACTATCGCTATTTGGAGACATATTTGGTTGTGGCGGTCATGTATTGGGGAATCAGTATATGTTTTGAAAAGCTGTTCCTTTTAGCAGAGCAGAAATTAGCACTCTTCAAAAAAGGAGTTACCTCATGATTGAGTTTAGAAATATTCATAAATCCTTTGGCAAAACAGAAGTGTTAAAAGGGATCAGCTGCAAGATCCCTACCGGGTCGGTGACGGTTATTCTTGGGCCAAGCGGCTCAGGCAAGACAACACTGCTTCGTTCGGTTAACTTTCTGGAAAAGGCCGACCGCGGCGAGATTATTCTCAACGAGCTTCACATCAATGTGGAAAAAGCATCAAAAGCGGATATTCATAAAATTCGCCAGCATACGGCGATGGTTTTTCAAATGTACAATTTGTTCAAGAATAAAACTGCTCTGGAAAATATTATGGAGGGTCTGACTGTTGTCAGGAAACTGCCTAAGGCTGAAGCAAAAGAAAAAGCCTTGTATTTTCTAGATAAGGTTGGTTTGGGCAATAAGGCCGATGCTTATCCTCATCAGCTGTCTGGCGGTCAGCAGCAGCGGATAGGCATTGCCCGGGCGCTGGCGCTCAATCCGGATGTCATTCTTTTTGATGAACCAACCTCTGCACTTGATCCCGAGTTAGTCGGTGAGGTGCTTGAGGTTATGAAAAAGATTGCTCAGGAAGTAAATTGTACGCTGATTGTTGTGACTCATGAAATTAACTTTGCCCGCGAGGTTGCTGATCACATTATTTTTATGGATCATGGCGTAATTGTTGAGCAGGGCCCCCCGCAAGAGATCCTCAATAATCCGCAGGAAAGCCGTACAAAACAGTTTTTGTCGCGCTATACCTCTTTTACCGAATATACGATTTAGCTAAGAAACGCTCCCCCTGGTTTTTGCCGTACAGCATGTGCGGTGAAAACCATTTTTTATTTACGCTCAAGGCATTGCGCCAATAGCGCAATGCCTTGTCTGATTTCCTGTGGTTCAAGATGGCCATAGCCGAGCAGCAGCTTCTCCAAGTGCCTGCCTTTTATAATGCTATGCTCATCTACGGGTGTGATTCGTATGCAGTGCTTTTGGCAGTGGCTGATAAAGTTTCGGTCAAAGCAGCTTCCAGGAAAAGCAAGGGCCACATGTAAGCCGGCCGCGTCTCCCCAGACTTGCCAATCGCTGCCGAAGGTTTCTGTCAGAGTCTGCAGTAAAATCTGGCGCCGCTGTCCATACAGGCGCCGCATGCTTTGAATATGGCGTTCCAGCTTGCGGGTGCTCAAAAAATCTGCTAGTGCAGCCTGCTCAAAGGGTGGGTTCTGCACATCCGTATACAGCCGCAGGCGCCGCCAGGCGGCCTGCAAGGGACGGGGCAGAATAACATAGCCGATTCTGAGAGCCGGAAAGAGGATTTTGCTGAAAGTACCCACGTAAATGACCCGCTGGGGATCTAACGAATACAACGGTGTGATAGGAGAACCGGTATAGCGGAATTCACTGTCATAGTCATCTTCGATCAGATACAGGCCTTGCTCACGGGCATACGTAATCAGCGCAGTACGCCGCCCTGCCGGTAATATACTGCCAAGCGGGAACTGATGAGAGGGAGTTACATACACTGCGCAGGCTTGTGCCTCTTTGGGGAGAAATGCAGTGTTAAGTCCCTGCTCGTCGACAGGCACCGGTCTGATCTGGAAGTTATTTTGTTGCAATACGCGCAGCATTCCCAAGTGACAGGGATCTTCAACAAGTATTTCCGGCTTTTTTTGTGTTGCCAGCAGCCCGGCCAGTATATGCAGCGCATGGGTTGCCCCGGCAGTAATAAAAAGATCCTGTGGATCAACAGTCATTCCTTTGCTGCGTAGCAGCCAGGCAGCAATTTGTTCCCGCAACACAGTGAGGCCCTCCGGCCCTGTATAGCTCCATTGCCCGGGCGGCAGATTTTCTGAGGCTTGATGAACCTGCTGCAGCCAGCGGTAACGGGGAAACTGCCGCAAATCAGGCAACCCTGTCCTAAAATCAGCCAGATAATGAACTGAGTCGGGAACGGTATCGGCTGATCGCTTAGGACTCGACAGCTGAATTGTTTCAAGGGCAAGATTATCTGCTACTCGCGCGGGTGAGCCCTGACGACTGACAATATAACCTTCTGCCGCCAGCATTTCATACGCCTCATAGACCGTATTGCGCGATACGGTCAGTTCTTTCGCTAGCTCACGGGTTGAGGGAAGTTTGTCACCGCTTTGCAGCCTGCCCTGAAGCATTTGTTCCTGCAGTGACTGATAGAGCTGGCGCGCTAATGTAATTTCACTGTTCCGTGCTAGTGTAATTCCCCACATAATTCCTCCAACTGGTTCTGTTATATATAGGTGTAACTGGCTCTGTAACCAGGCCAGTTTGTTTGTTACTATTATAGCACGACTACACTATTTTGGTATTGCTGCGGCAAGATGGAGGAAGACATGAGTTCAACTCATATGGGAATGCTGTACTTGGCAGGGGCATTTAGTCTGGCCGGTACTTCGGTTATTGCCGGGAGCCTGTTGTCCGGCATACTGGGAGTTTTTACGATTTCTGCTATTAGTTTGTTATTTTCTTTAGCGGGCCTGCTGCCATTTTGTGCTGCCAATCTGCGGGCAGCGCTGCCTTTATTGTCCTGGCGCACTTGGCTGGAGTTGTTTTTTCAGGCTCTATTTGGTATTTTTCTCTTTCGCCTGTTTTTATTGCAGGCACTTTTGCTAACTAGTGCCGGTGAAGCTGGGATATTGACGGGGGTTACTCCGGCAGTGACTGCAGTGCTGGCCCGGCTGCTTTTGAAAGAGCCGCTCGATAGGGGGCAGATAGCAGGGATTGTGAGTACTGTTAGCGGCATTGCTGTGCTTCAGGGTTTATTATCTACTGGTACGCAATTTACGCAGCAGCATTTTACCGGGAATATGCTTGTGCTCTGTGCTGCCTTGAGCGAGTCGCTATTTAATGTGCTTTCCCGTTTGGCAAGCGTTAAAGCAGCAGAGCGAGCTCTTAGTCCGATTGCACAGAGCGCGCTGGTGAGTGCTATTGCATTGCTGCTTTGTCTGATACCGGCACTGAATGAGCAAGCTGATATGAGACTCAGCGAGCTAAACATAAGCAGCTGGGCAGCCTTACTCTGGTATGGACTGTTTGTTACCGCCCTGGCTTTTATTTTCTGGTACGAAGGCATTAAGCGCTGCAAGGCCTCGGTTGCTGCCGCTTTCACCGGCCTGATGCCTGTTACTTCGCTGCTCTTAGCTGTGCTTTTCTTAGGTGAAGAGGCAAATGTTCAGCAGTGGGCGGGAGGCCTGCTGGTGCTGGCAGGTATGGTACTGACTGGTAGAAACAAAGAGAAAAACTTCACAATTAATAAGGAAAATTAGAAATAACTCGCTTTTTTTTATTTGACAAATGCTGACAAGTAATGCTATTCTCAATGAAGTGATAATTTAGCTTAAGATAAAGTTTACAATTGAAAATCGTTTCAATCAGGTGCCCGAAAGGGCTTAATAGGGAAGTCCGGTGTAAAACCGGCGCGGTCCCGCCACTGTAATGGGGAGTAACTTCGCAACAATGCCACTGGAGCGTTCTGCTTTGGGAAGGCGCGAAGAAACAATGAACCAGAGCCAGGAGAACTGCCTGCTTGACAATCACCGTTGTACCCACGAGCGATGGGGAGGGGATTTGACAAGCACTATTTAGCTTGCAGTCTTTGCCCTTCCTGATATTCAGGAAGGGCTTTTCGCTTTTAAATATTGTTTCATTTTAAAGGAGAGATTGTGAGAATGAAGGTTGGTAAACACAAGAGATGTACGAGGCTGGCGGCGCTTGTTTTGGCTGCTATGGCCATGACTTCCACTGCCTGGGCCGGTGTTGAGGAAGTAACGGAATATACTATGGATACCATAGTGGTTACTGCCCAGCGGTATGAGAAGAAGGATATTGATATTGCAGCGGCAACTGATGTGTATACAAATGCGCAGCTGCAAAATACCGGGGCCAGAAACCTGCAGGAGGCACTGTCAAAAGTGACTGGCCTATTATATGAAGCAAAAGGCCCTGGCGGAGCTTCACTGGGGGCTATGACCAGCAAAGTAAGCATCCGGGGTGTGCAAAACGGAACCCTGATACTAATTAACGGTACACCCTTAAACTTACGAACTCTTTACAATTTAGAAGATATTCCCCTGGAAAACATTGAACGGATTGAAATTGTCAAAGGCGGCGGCAGTGTTCTATACGGCAGTGAGGCCACGGGCGGCGTTATCAATATTATTATGAAAAAGGAAATGGTGAATACTGTTACTGTTGGCGGCGGCAATTTCGGACAGCAGAATTATGGTTTCACGGTGCAAGCAGATAAACTGGGAGTTAGTTATACCTATGATAAATGGGGAGATACCGGCAAGGTGTCTTCAACATTAACAGAAGCCTCTACTCCCACGACTAAAGAAATGTATAACGTATTTAACGGTTCCGAAAAAAATAACGTTACTCTCAGCTATAAGTTCAGCGACAGTGTGGACTTTTTATATGGACATAACGAATCGATTAGCCGATTTACATATGCATTTGGTAAAAATTATGCTGCAGCTCTTGTTGATCAGACTCGTTACAACAGAAAATATGACAATACGAAGGATTTTGTGCAGCTGAATATCAAAGCCGGTGATGTAAAAGGTAATGTTTACTACAACTCTAATAGCCTGCATACTACAGGAATAGACTACCGTGATAAAAATGGCGGAGTAACTGGTTATCCTCAAGCAAAGAATGATGAAGAGAAAAATCAAACCTACGGTTTTGATTTGCAAAAAGTAGGGAAGGTGAAAGCGGCTACCTGGCTTTTGGGCACTACTTATCAAAATGAGCAATTCATTGAAGCCGTAAATTCAACTCCAACACGTGACCGCAATAACTATTCGATTTACGGTCAGTGGGAAGATCCGCTGAATGACGCTGACACAATTACGCTGAGTGGGCGGAGAAGCTGGACTACCGGTGCTGATGAAGATAAAAATTACAACAATTTTAGTGCTCAGGGGCAATTGGTCCATAAATTGAAAGAAAATGAAAGTCTCTATGCCAGTGTTGGCCAGTCTTATGTAATGCCGACTTTTAAGCAAATGTATTCCACAGGCAGTGGCATGGTAGTTGGCGATCCAAATCTCAAGCCTCAGAACGGCATGCATTATGAACTGGGCTGGAAAAAGAATCATGAGAACCATAAGTGGCGAGTAGCTTTATTTAATTATCGGATTGAAGATAATATATCTTTTGCCAAGTTTGATGATAATGGCGAGACTAAATATAATGCCGTTAATGAGGATTTAAAAAATACCGGGATTGAGGTAAGCGCCGACATTATGGGCAAGAATGGCTGGTCCTATCAGTACGGTGTGACATATAGCAATCCTATGGGTAAATCAAAATCGGAAAAAGCTGTTGCTAAGCAATATTGGGACAGATATTTTGGACGTTTACAGCTTAATGGCGGGGCGACATATCAAAAAGATAAATGGGCAACGAGTTTATCAGCCACGTATTTGACAGAACGAGTGCTGACACCAAGCAATGCCCATTCCTATGATACTAAGCCATCCTTGCTGACTACTTTGAATGTGAAGTATGCTGTCGACAAAACGAGTGAAATCAATTTAAGCATCGATAATATTCTGGATCGCCAGGATAACATCACTCATGCCAGCTCGGCCTATTACTCAACGCCAATCAACTACATGCTCAGCTATAAATACAAATTCTAAAGTCCATATTTTGCCAAATCCTGCAAATTAATACTAGTTTGCAGGATTTTTTTTATTTGCTGGGAATGTAGGAGATAGACATTAGTTTTTGGGAGGGTACCTGTATGCCGGTTACTTTGGATGGGAAGCTGGTTGTTGCTATATCTTCACGGGCTCTTTTTGATTTGGATGAAAGCAATGCGATTTTTGAAGAACAGGGCGAAGCAGTGTACCGGAAATATCAGATTGAACATGAAAACGAAATGCTGAAGCAGGGTATTGCTTTTCCCTTGATCAAGCGGCTGTTAGGGCTGCGCAATCCAATGACTAAGGAAGAAATGGTGGAAATAATTCTGGTATCGAAAAATGATCCGAATACGGGCTTGCGGGTATTCAATTCGATTGAGCAGCATGGCTTAAAAATCAGCAGGGCCGCATTTACCCGAGGCCGGTCGCCATATAAATATTTGAGAGCCTTTCATGCCGATTTGTTTTTATCCGCTAATTCGGAAGACGTAAAATTTGCGCTTGAAAATGGGCATGCCAGTGCAACTATTTATCCCGGTACTTTTTATAAAGAGGATGAGAATCTTGAGGAAATCCGTATTGCCTTTGACGGCGATGCCGTGATTTTCAGTGATGCCGCTGAAATTGTTTATCAGGAGAAGGGGTTGGAACATTTTCAGCAGCACGAAGTGGAAAACTGCGAAACGCCGTTGGAACCAGGGCCATTTAAGAACTTTCTTGCTGCTATTAATAACTTGCAGGAGATTTATAAAGATCAAGATGTCAAACCAGTACGGACGGCTTTGGTTACCGCCCGCAATGCACCTGCCCACAAGCGTGCGATAAAGACACTTCGGGCCTGGGGGATTAGCGTGGATGAGGCTTTTTTCTTAGGCGGGTTAGATAAAGCTTCGATATTGGAAAGCTTTAATCCCCATATCTTCTTTGATGATCAGCATACATATTGTCTCAAAGCTGCCAAGGTTGTACCGACTGGTCATGTGCCGAGTGGTGTGTTAAATACAAAGTAAGTAATTTTAGTGGAGTAGTGGAATGATGAAGGTTAAATTACCTAAGATACTAATACTGGCATTAATGGGGCTTCTATTGATTCTACCAGGCTGCAGCGGGAAGCCAGCGCCGGAAACGAAGTCGCAAAGTGTTCAGCCCTTGCCGGCTGTCCCGCAAACTGATCCTGCCAAGGCGGCAGAGTCGGAAAAATTCTTTGTTCAGGGCTTGAAGCTATACGAACAATATGAGTATCGGGAAGCGGTAGCCAGCTTTGATAAGGCGATTGCTGCTGATCCTGCTAATACTAAGGTGTATACAGCTAAAGGCATTGCACTGTGCTTTGAAGGCGATTATGCGGGAGGCATAGCGTTGATCCAAAAGACGCTGGACAGTAAGCCGGGGTATGTACCTGCATTGTACGATATGGCGATGGCCTACAAGCTGCAAAATCAGCTGGATCAGTCGCTATATTGGTTTGAACAAACCATCCAGGGCGATCCTAAGAATACCTGGAGCTATTATGGGATTGCTACCATCTATGCCGATAAGGGGAAGACACAGGAGTCTCTCAAATACTTGAAGAAGGCTATCGAGCTGGATTCAGGTGTAAAAGCAGTAGCAAAGGAACAGGATCATTTTGCTGCCATGCGCAAACTAGCGGAGTTTCAGGCGCTGGTGAAGTAGAGTATCGCTTATATAAACAGCCTGGAACCTTCAAAGAGGTTCCAGGCTGTTTAGCATGTAGAACTGGTCTCTACTTTTGGCATTGCCCCAAAAGTAGCAAAAGGTCTAGGCCTGTCTTCCAAAATACTTGGCAAATGAGCAGCTTACTAAAATTCGTAAACTCGCTACTGCTCAAACAGTACGAATTTTTTAACGTAAGCTGCTCATTTGCCATCCTACGGACCGTATTTTTCCAGAAGGGCCGGAAAGAACTGAAGAGAACTGACGAACCACGAGGAGGAGCATTGTTTTCCATCAAAAACGATGATACAGCAAGATGCTTATGATTGTTATATGGTCTTATTATCTGCAACACCGGAGGCAGGAACAATTATCTTTGGAACAAGCGGGCGTTCTGGCTTAACCATAATCCAGGCTATCATACCGATTATTGCGAAAGCAGAGGTAGCGGTAATGGCCGATTGCCAGCCGTAGTTCGTTGCTATCCAGGCGGTAAGGATTGGCGCAACAACGCCACCGAGGTTGCCCCAGAAGTTCATCCAGCCGGAAACGGAACCGGAGAATTTGCCGCCAAGGTCGATGCAGGCAGACCAGCCGGCATTAAAGGTAAGGCCAAGGGAGCCAAGTGACAGTGTCAACCAGAAGACATTCATGGTCGGGGTTGTGGCGATTGCACCGAGATAGAGACCGGCGCAGCACAACGCCAAACCGACGATACCGAGCAAGGTCCGCACTTTATGCTTCGAGGCTCCAGCCATAATCAGCTTGTCGCTGCAGTAGCCTGTGGCAAAAGTAACAAGACAGAGGGCAGCCCAGGGGAATGAAGCGGCAATCCCCATCTTCTGCAGGGAAAAATTCTGCGCTTCCATTAGGTATAACGGCAGCCAGGCTAAAAATACATACATAATGTAGTCGGTGATAAAGAATTGGATGCCAATTGCCCAGAACTGGGGGGAGGACAAAAAGCTTTTCCAAGGGGCCATTTCTTTTTGCTGCTGAGCGGCTTGGGCTTCGTCACCCTCAATATGGGCAAGTTCGGCGGCATTGACAAAGCGGTTGCCGCGCGGTGATTCTGTAGCAAAATAGTACCAGGCTGCAGCTAAGACAATGCCGACAGCGCCAAAAATCACGAATACGGAACGCCAGCCGAAGGCCAGCATAAGAGCGACAGTTGCCGCCGGTCCAATTACAGGACCGAAAAATACGCCGCCTAGCAAAAAGGATGAGCCACGGGATTTTTCATTTGCGTTAAACCAGCGGTAAACGAAGCGGGTAAAGGAAGGCGCCAACGGTCCTTCACCAATCCCGAACAGGGTACGGACAACCGCAAACATCGGCAGGCTGGTACAGGCTGCTGTCAGAGCAGTAAAAATAGACCAAAAGGTGGCGGCTGTTGTAATTACCCGGCGGTGACCAAATAACTCTGACATAATCCCGCCAGGAATTTGCATGAGCGAATAGCCTACAAAGAAGGCAGTTTGCAAGAGCCCGATTTCCATTTTAGTGAAATTAAACTCTTTCATAATTTCCGGGGTTGCTACGGATAAGTTCACGCGATCCATGTAGGAAATAAAACAGATAAGAAACATGAGTACGGCCAGAAACCAGCGAAATTGAGACGGCTTTTCTTTCATAATAAACCTCCTAAAAATAAAAAAATATGAAAACAAGCCCTAATGGGCG
The DNA here is from genome assembly GCF_032013335.1 of Anaerospora sp. Lineage (NCBI taxonomy): Bacteria > Bacillati > Bacillota > Negativicutes > Selenomonadales > Sporomusaceae > Anaerospora > Anaerospora sp. The sequence goes on from NZ_DALZUO010000042.1 coordinate 17,787, forward strand.
TGATAAATATAAAAAACCTCTTATTCCCCTTAGAATAAATCTAAGGGGCAAGAGGTTATCTCGCGGTACCACCCTTATTAAACCGTTTAGACAAAGTACGGTTTATCTCGTCGGGTCTATCAACCCTAAGCAAATAACGGTTGCACTCGTTTGAGTCGAGTCCGGCGAAGCTTACTGAGCAAAATGATTTGCCGTTAGGCTGTGCAGTTCGGGAGGGACTGGGCTATACCGGTTTGTACTGACTCGCACCATCCGTCAGTTCTCTGAAACGCTCTCAGTAAGCTTTTCTCCGTCATCACTTTTATTAGTTTATTTTATTTTGTAAAGTTGTAAACTTTCTTTAGATAAAGTATAGCTATTGCCATATTGTTCGTCAAGTATTTTTTAACACAGAAAATCAATGTCCTGTGAGGATGAACAAAAAGTAATGCCTTTCAATCAAAAAGATTTATGCTCATTTGGCTAATAGTACTTGACGATGATAATCATTATCATTATACTAATAACAGGGACAGTCATATGTACATAAGAACAAGAGAGCCAAGAGCTCCGATGCGCAGCCACTACGCACGGGGTTTTTATTTTTATCAGCTGTTACGAGCTAGGCTTTGAATAAGGAGTGATGCGAGAAAATGACCGGATGTGAAAAGGTGGCCATGGAGTTTCGAGGAGATTTACCGTCTGTTAGATGCGAATGCTGCAACCGATTGCTGTTTCGCGGTGTTGTTGAAACCATTGAAATCAAATGTCCCAAATGCAGTGCTGTGCAAGTTCTGAACCGGGGAGAGCAGAGCTGGATGAAGCCCTACGGCTTGCCTAAAAATCAAAGAAAGCCAGGCTGTGGGCATGGTGCTGTTGGTAAGCGTGAGGTGACGGACAGCGCGGGCAGACTGGTGGCGGTGCCTGGACGGCCGGAAAGAGTAATTGCTTTAAATGCGTCTAATCTGGGACTATATTATGCGACAGGCGGTAAAGTCGTAGGCAGGGCATCTACGGAAATGCTGCCTCCTGATATCCGGGAAATGGTGAAAAATATTCCGACTGTCGGTCTCCCTCCTAACCCGGACCGGGAGCGGATTATTGCCATGAAACCGGATCTTGTGCTGGGAATGCATGTGCCCATGCATCATGCGCTGGCCGCTGTTCTGGAAAAGACGGGAATCCCAGTGCTGCTGCAGGCTTTGACTCATTATACCGATGTACTGGAGACGTTGCGGTTGTATGGAGAGTTAAGCGGTAATCCGGCACAGGCAGCGGGGAAAATTCAGGCGATTGAAGACAGGCGCAAAGCTCTGCTTCAGGAGCATGGTTCAAAGCCTTCGCCGAAAGTACTGATTATCTGGGGAGTTGCTGAAGGACTTTATACGGCGCTTTCCAACAGCTTTGTTGGCGATTTGGTAAAGCGGCTGGGCGGCGTTAATGTGGCGGATCTGGCAGCTCCTATTGATGCAAATTTGTGCTACGCACCTTTTCAGCCGGAGCTTGTTGCCGGATTTCAGCCTGATGTAATTTTGCTGATCAGCCATAAATTTGATAAAAACGGCGATGACCGTTTCCGGTCGGAGCTTACCGGACCGGTGTGGCGGGGACTGCAGGCTGTACGGCAAAAACGGGTTTACCAGCTGCCTTATCAGTTGTTTGCGATAAATCCAGGACCCCAGCTGGAAGAGGCATTAACCGTATTATCCAATACTTTGTATCGAGGTTCTGACTTATGAATATGGTAACAAATGTTGAACGCGATAAGCACACGGTGCTGCGCAATGGTGTCAGTCTGGCCGCTTTGGCGGCGCTGGTTCTGGTTGTCCTGGCCGGGGTTATGCTGGGCTCAGTACACATCAGCCTGCAGGAAACCTGGCAGTCGCTTAGTGGAACAGCCACTGGCGATGCTTATCAAATTATCCATAATATTCGTTTGCCCCGTGTCCTGATTGGCGCCCTAGTAGGAATGAACCTGGCACTGGCAGGCTGCATTCTGCAAGGCGTGCTGCGCAACCCGCTGGCTGATCCGGGAATCATCGGCGTATCGGCGGGTGCCGGTCTGGCGGCGATGATGCTGATGATCCTCTGGCCCGAGTTAACAGCCTTCGTACCGCTTGCTGCTTTCTTTGGGGCCATTGCAGCCCTAATGCTGGTGCTTGCTTTAGCCTGGAACAAAGGGATTGAGCCGTTGCCGATGGTATTGGCGGGGGTAGCTGTTGCTGCTTTGTTCGGCGGAGGAATGAGTGCTTTAATGATTTTTCATTCTGATAAGATTCAGGGGACGGTCAACTGGATGGCTGGTGGTTTACAGGGAAGAAGCTGGGGGCATATCCGCATGATTTTGCCGTACAGTATTGTTGGAATAATAGGTGCAATGGTATCGTACCGGTACCTGAATCTCCTGCAGCTTGGTGATGATGTGGCCAAAGCGCTGGGGACCAGAGTGCAGGCTGTGCGCTTTGGCCTGGTGATTCTTGCTGCATTGCTTGCCGCCTCGGCGGTCAGTGTCGCGGGGCTGCTGGGGTTTGTCGGTCTTATCGTTCCTCATATCACCAGGATGATGATCGGCTCTGATTTTGAGTATTTGCTGCCTTGCTCGGCCCTGCTCGGGGCGATAACGGTAGTTGGTGCCGATTTGGCGGCCAGGACCGTTTTTAGTCCGGTAGAAATCCCTGTCGGTATTTTTATGGCTTTCCTGGGAGCACCATTCTTTATCTATTTGCTTAGAAAGGGGATGCGGAAATGATTTCTTCCATTGAAGCAAGGCAAGTGGCGTTGGGGTATAGCGGGAAGATTATTTCTCCCTGTCTCGATATGGTCATCAGCAAACCGGAGATTGTGTCTATTATTGGCCCTAACGGCTCGGGAAAGTCTACTTTTCTGAAGGCGCTCAGCCGCCTGCTGCCGCCAGAGGCTGGTTCAATTTTACTAAACGGCAAAGAAATCCACCGGATGAAGCCCAATGAAGTGGCCCGTCTGCTGGCTGTACTGCCGCAATCCGTACAGGCGCCGGGAGACATGCGAGTTTATGATTTGGTCAGTAATGGCCGGTCCCCTTATATCGGTTTGTTTGGACGTCCGGAAGAGGCCGATCAGGCAGCTATTGCCGCGGCAATTGAAGCAACAGGTATTGGCGAGTTGGCTTACCGGCGGCTGGATACGCTGTCCGGCGGAGAGCGGCAGCGGGCTTGGCTGGCAATGGCGCTGGCCCAGCAGCCGCAAATTCTGATGCTGGATGAACCGACTACCTATCTCGATGTTCATCATCAGCTGGAGTTTATGAAGCTGGTGGAGAAGCTTCACCGGGAGATGCACTTGACAGTTGTTATGGTGCTCCATGATTTAAATCATGCTGCCCGATTCAGCCAGCGGATCATAGCAATGAAAAACGGAGAAATTTTTGCTGACGGTACGGCACGGGAAGTGCTTACTGCAGACAATTTTCGCTTGTTGTACGGCGTTGAGGCCACGGTCATGACGATTGAGCAGGGAGGAAGTGCACATCTTGTCTGTTTGCCACACGATATCTGCAGTTGCCCCGGTGCCTGACACGGCACTGGAGCTCAGTAATGTATGCAAAGTGTATCAGGGAAAAACAGTAGTCGATCACCTGTCGCTAACTGTGAACAGCGGAGAGATTTTCGGATTGGTGGGACCGAATGGTGCCGGTAAGACGACCTTGATGAAAATGATTGCCGGACTCAGCCGACCTGCATCGGGAACTGTCAGGATTTTCGGCAGGGATGGAAGTAGCGAGCATGCTGCCATTAAGCCGTTGCTCGGCTGGGTGCCGCAGGATAATAATCTGGAACGGGAGCTGACAGTGCGGGAAGTGTTGGTTATCTATGCCCGGTTGTATGCTGTTCCTCAGGCTAAGTCCCGAGTGCAGCAGGTTATTGACGAGTTCGGTCTCGAAAGCTTCAGCGATAAAGAGATTGGCTTCTTATCAGGTGGAATGGCCAGGCGGGTACTTATTGCCCGGGCGATGCTGCCTGAACCGGCTATGCTGCTTTTAGATGAGCCCACGGTAGGTCTCGATCCGGATGTACGTCAGGATATCTGGCTGCTCATTCGCCGTCTGGCAGGTGAGGAAAAAACGATTTTTATGACTACTCATTATATGGATGAGGCGGAGCAGCTTTGTGACCGGCTGGCTCTCTTAAAAGCGGGAAAAATTGTTATAACCGGAACTCCCGTTATGTTTAAACAGCTTGCCGATGAAGCAGGGGACCGTGAGATTACTTTAGAAAAGGCCTTTTTGCGCCTGATCAGGAGGGAGGCGTAATGGGGTGGTATGTGGTCTATTGGCGGGAGCTGATTTTGATGAAGAAAAAAATGGGCAAGCTGGGCTATGTATTTTCTTCAGTCATGTTTCCGGTTATTTATCTGTTTGCGTTTAGCTGGGGCCTGGGAACCCGTGTGGACATCAGCGGCGGGTATATCCCTTTTTTAGCCAAAGGGATTTTGGGCATTACAGTTATGCTTAATTCGTTTCAACAAACCTCCCTGTCTACCAGTGTAGGGCGAATTTACTTTAAAACGCTGCAAACGCTGATCTTAAGTCCGATTCCCCTCATTCAGGTTGCCGGTGGCCTGACCTTGGCCGGAGCAACCAGAGGCTTAGCGATGGGCGGTGTTGTCTATGGCATTGCCTGGCTGTTTTTTGCAGTACCGCCGTTGTCAGTTGCTGCTTTGTGGGCCATGGTGTTATCCGCTTTTTTCTTTGCCGCTTTAGGGTTAGTAGTAGGCTTATGGGTATCCGATCCGGATGAATTATCACTGGTGAATAACTTTATCATGACGCCAATGATCTTTTTTGGGGGCTCCTTCTTCCCGGTGGAGCAGCTGCCGGTATTCGTCAGAGATGTGGTAGCTGTACTGCCGCTGAGCTTAGTAAACGGCTTACTAAGACAGAATGTCTGGGATGAAATAGCTATTTTGAAAGTATTGCTTCTCAGTGTGTTTGCTTGTGTGATGCTGCTGCTAGCTACAAACAGGCTGAATGCTTATAATGAATAGAGAGTGTGTACGGCAGCAATAT
>NZ_DALZUO010000043.1:0-21797 GCF_032013335.1 Anaerospora sp.
GACGACAACGCAGCAGTGCGAAAAAAGATACGCTGGCTAAGCTAAGATTTAACTTTGTCAAAACACTAACTTGCTGCTATAGATTTTCCCCTTGATCTTGGTAGCAGGAAGCTCCTCCAGCACCATCCGGCCCTTTTCCCCGTGAATTTCCACATAAGAGCAAGTATCCTGAATATCGATAATGCCGATATCAGCAGCGGTAATTCCCGATATATTAGTAATAGCCCCTAATATATCGCCAGGTCTCATTTTTGTCTTTTTACCGCCGTTAATACGGATTCGGGTAATTTCTTTATTCAGCTGATCGCTTTTAAGGAGTTTTATTTCGCTTTTTTCCATACGCCCTGCTGCAAAACTCGCTCTTCCTGCAGCAACTTCCGCTGCCGAAGGGTAATCCCGGCGGCTTATTTTGCAGTCAACATATTCTTCTAAGGCTGCTAAGAATGCAAGCTCCCGCGGTAAAGCAAACGTGACTGCCAGCCCCTGGCTGCCGGCCCGTCCGGTCCTGCCTACGCGGTGCACATACGTTTCTTTATCCAACGGGATATCAATATTAACAACCAGCCCTACATCATCAACATGAATTCCTCTTGCTGCCACATCAGTTGCAACTAAGAAACGGACCTCGCCTCGCTTAAAGCGCTCCATGGTTTGCAGGCGTTCCCGCTGCTCCAGTCCGCCATGCAGACTCTCACAGACAAACCCTGCTTTTCTTAGGCTCTCGGCTACAACATCAGCCCGATCCCGGGTGTTGCAAAAAAGAATAGCACTATCCGGGCGGACTATATAAATTAGCTTATGCAGCAGCTCCGTCTTCTCGTACTCATCGACTTCATAATAAAATTGCTCAATCTGTTGTGACACAGGCTGGGCCCTAGCTATGTCCACTCTTACAGGGTCGCGCATATATGTACTGCAGATCTCGCTAATACGCTCCGGCATAGTTGCAGAGAACAGCAGTGTAGTTCTCACCACAGGCAGCATGTTAATAATCGCTTCAACCTGATCAATAAATCCCATGTCAAGCAGCTTGTCAGCTTCATCAATAATCAAGTAGTTAATTTCTTCCAGTTTAATGTTTTTTCTCTCAATATGATCAAGCGTTCTTCCCGGTGTTCCCACAATAACGTGAACACGCTGAGCCAGTTCTCTTTTTTGTCCTTCCATAGACTGTCTGCCAAAAACAGCCGCACAACGAATTCTTTTAAATCTGCCAATATTGGAAATGTCTTGTTTTACCTGTACTGCTAATTCCCTGGTTGGCGTAAGCACCAATGCTTGCGGATTTCTCCGGTCTATTTCAATTCGTTCACAAACCGGGATGGCGAACGCAGCCGTCTTGCCGCTGCCGGTCTCAGCTTTGACAATACTATCCTTACCTTCCAGCACTAACGGTATTACCTGCTGCTGAACATCCGTCAGCTGCTGATACTCTAAGCCGCTTAATGCTTTCCTTACTTCTTCACTGAAATCATTAATGCCAATCTGTTTATCATTCATTATTGCTACCCTCATTTCGCTCCATCTTATTTTTATTAGAAAAGACTTGCTTGCACCACGTCCTTTAGGACGTCGGTGGTTACAACGTTACGTTTTTTATTATGAACGATAATGAACTTTTGAAAACTTTTGTTCATATACTGTTGACAAGAGTGTATGAAATGGCTATAATCACGTTAACAAGTTAAATATTGTATCGGTAATGACGGAAAAAAGTAATTATGTGGTTTTCATTCAGAGAGCTAGTGGTTGGTGCGAACTAGCTGAAGATGCATAATGAAGTTCCTTCCTGAACTGCGGGCTGAAGAATGAGTAGGCTTTGCCGTATATCTACGTTACAGATTTAGAGTAATCTTAGGATTAAATACAGGGTGGTACCGCGGCTTCGCCCCTCATGCGGTACCACTTTTTTATTTTTGCTAAGGTTAAATTGGGTGGTACCACGGTAACTATCGTCCCTCTTTTTAGAGGGGCGATTTTTTATTTAAATTTAGGAGGTTTTATGATGAGTATTCCATTCATTATTGTATGTATTTATATTGCGGCGTTGTTTGTGATCAGCTACTTCGCCCAGCGCCGTTCTTCAGGCAGTGCAGCCAATTATGTTCTTGCCGGACGGCAGCTTACAACCCCACTGATTACCGTATCGATTGTTGGCCTGGCAGTAGGCGGGGCCTCCACTATCGGCGTTGCCGAGCAAGCTTACAAAGTTGGGCTTTCTGCTGGCTGGTATACAACGGCCTGGGGACTGGGAGCTATTGCTATGGGTATGCTTGTAGCTAAAAAATACCGGGAGCTCAATATAACTACTATCCCCGAGCTATTAGGCCGCTATTATGATAAAAAAGGGATGATTGCCGGCGTTGCCTGTCAAATTGTGATCCAGCTTGTGGTTATGTCTTTGCAATACATCGCAGGCGGAAGTATTCTCTGTGCGTTAGTTCCTGAGGTTTTCACCTTTACTTCCGGCGTACTGACGAGTGCCGCCGTATTTATCGGCATTACCACGATTGGCGGCATGTGGTCCGCCAGCTTGTGCAATATCTTAAATGTATCTTTGAAATATATCGGTATTATTCTTGCTACAATCTTCAGTGTGCGCCATGCCGGGGGCATCGACAATATTAGCGCCCTTCTGCCTCAAAATGTGCCCTACCTTAGCTTTTTTGACGGTGTCGGCATTATCGGTATTTTCAGTTGGATTCTCGTACTGGTCACCGTTAACCTGTCACTGCAAAGCATTATCCAAATTTCACTGGGAGCCAAAGATGTGCAAACTGCGCGCCGCGGCTTCATTATCGGCGGTCTGATGATGCTGCCTATCGGTTTTGTCAGCGCCTTGCTGGGTGTCATAGCCAAAACTATGTTCCCTGATGTAAGCCCCGCCCTTGCACTGCCAATGACCATTATGTCGCTTAATCCGGTATTGGCAGGTATTACACTGGCAGCGTTATGGGCTGCCGACGTGTCTACGGCTTGCAGCCTGCTGCTCAGTTCAGCCACTCTTTTCTCACAGGATATTTACAAAAAGTTTATCAATCCTACTGTAAGCGATCAAAAGTTCCTTGCCGTTACGAAAGTCTCCGTACTTGTGTTAGGACTACTCACCTTATTATTTGCCATGACGATAAGCGGTATTATTAACACCCTCATGATCGGTCTCAGTCTTACTGCCGCATTTAGTACCATTGTCCTATTCACCCTGTTCGCACCTTCGCTCTGTAAAAAGAACTCTGCCTTCTATACCATTTTAACCGGCTTGGCTGTTCTGGTTTTGTGGCAGACCTTTCCCGCCGTCCGTATATTCCCGCATGTTATTTATCTCGAATGGATTGCCTGCCTGGGCGCCTTCCTGTTAACCTATGTTTTAGACAGCTCGCCTATAAGAACTCCCCAGACAGCAGCCAGCGAACAATAATTTACCAGCAGTCAGTCCATAAAGGGGAAACCCTTTATGGACTTGCTTTTTTTATAAGTGTGGTATAGTATAGGGATTACTGTATACCCGCCGGGAAATACTGATAACTAGAGGAGTGATCATTAATGGGAAAAATATCTGACAAAAGCAGTTATAAAAACCAAAAGAGTGCTGCTAAAAGCACGCAATTTTTTACAAACAAACAAGCTGCAAAACAAATAAAAAAGAAATAACGAACCAGGTGGAGGCTTCCACCTGGTTTTTCTTTATGCCAAATTAATTCTCAATACCTAACCGCGCCTCTACACCCTGATTATAATAGTGCTTGATTTCTCTCATTTCGGTTACCAGGTCCGCCCGTTCAATAAGTTCAGGCGATGCCCCGCGGCCAGTGAGCACCAGCTCTACCTGCTCCAGCTTGCAATTGATAATCTGTTCAATCTGTTCCCAGCTTACCAGCTCAAAAAACATTGCTACGTTGATTTCATCGAGTATCACCACATCATATTCACCGTGACTAACAGCATGCTTGGCTCTTTCAATTCCTTGAACAGCTACCGCAACATAGTCACTGGGCGGTTTGCCGGGAGGAAATACAACAATCTCACTACCCCATTTTGCCAGCTCTTCTGCTGTCATGCTGCCCTCTTTTGCTACAAAGAAGGGTTTCCCCAGCGTCTCCAATTTCAAAAGCGGCGAGATTTGCGGCAAAATATTATGCTCACTATATACTTTAGATTTCATAAACTGCAAAAACAACACCCGCTTACCGGCTCCCAATGCCCGAATAGCCAAGCCGATAGCCGCCGTCGTCTTTCCTTTTCCGTTGCCTGTATATACCTGTATGTAGCCTTTATCAGCCATCATTAACCCTCCAAAATTGATTTATTACCTTATCATCTCCGGGATGAACAAACGCAAATACTGATCCAGACATACGAGACTCCTGAGAGTAGATGCCTTGGGGTATTTATGAGTCAGCTTATAACAGATTCTGGACGGGGGAGACTCAAGCAGCGGTTGAATCATAAACTTTCCCGACATAACAAACGAACTGGCAACAGACTTTGGTACGACTGCCCATTGCCTGGCATCCTCCATGAGTGCAAAAATCAGCCCCGCCACATCAACTGCAGCACGGGAAGAACGCAGCGGATCCCACCAACGGTCATGCCATGCCTGAAAGGAGGGGCCCCAATTCCAATATATTTCATTCTCCGCACTCAATTCGGTGGGATGAATTGCTTGCAAGCCGGTGTTTTCAGGAGAAGCAAGCCGGATTAATACCGATTCGTCCAGGAAAAATGGTTCCACTGTAATATTAGGAACATCTCTCTCCATTTTTACAAAAGCAACGTCGATTTCACGGCGTTCCAGCGTATCCCATAGCTCGATGGAATGTTGAGTACGAAAAGTAAGGCGTATTGAGGGAGTATGCTTCATAAGCGCCCGGTAAAGCGGTGGAAGAACATACGTATTGAGACTATTAGAGCCGCCAATGGCCAGACCTAGCTCAGGCCCACTCGCCTGCAGCTTCTCCGTATCCCGCTTTAATGCGCTCCACCTTTCGGCAATCGCAACAAAGCTTTCGCCAAAAGGTGTCAATGCGACTCGCTGTACTCCTTTACTTCGCTCAATCAGCATCGCCCCCATCTCTGCTTCCAGCGTTTTTAACCGGTAGCTTACTGTAGCCTGCGTCAAATGCAGCAGCTCTGCTGCATTTTTCAGGTTTTGGGTTTGGACAATAGCCAAAAAAGCTTCTATTCCTGCTCCGTACATACATCCTCGCTAATAAAGAATTTTTCTATATAATATACTCAATTAATTTGTTTTACATCTGGACTTTCTATATTTAAAATTAACATGTATCTAACAGATAAGCAACATAATCTGCAACACTGGAGGTTCTACCTATATGAAGCAACCCGATTCCGGCCGCAAGCCGGTCATTCTTATTTCTTTACTGACTGCCGCCTGTCTGCTTGGCGACTCTATGCTGTATGTGGTTTTGCCCATCCACTGGCAAGAGGCCGGTCTGACCTCCCTTTGGGAAGTAGGCATTCTCCTGTCTGCCAATCGTCTTGCAAGACTGCCGCTAAATCCCCTGGTTGGCTGGCTGTACGGAAGAATGAGCAGCCGAAGTGGTATTTTATTCGCAGCGTTACTTGCTACAGCTACAACTTTCGCCTATGGTTTTGCCCAAGGCTTCCTCTTTTGGCTGCTGCTGCGCTGTATTTGGGGGCTGTCCTGGACGTTCTTACGCCTGGGTGCCTATTTTACCATTCTCGACGTTGCTACCGCCGATAACCGGGGCCATTATATGGGGCTGTATAACGGATTGTACCGGCTGGGAAGCCTGGGAGGCATGCTGCTGGGAGGTGTTCTTGCCGACCAGTACGGTATAGGCCTGGCAGCCACTTTTTTCGGCGCTCTAACCTTCCTGGCAATCCCCTTTGCCATTCGCCTAATTCCCTCTTCCCAGCATCACAGTCAATCTGAGCCGGCTGCTAATACGGCCTCTTCGCTAATGAACCCGAATATCATCTGGACTTTATTCACCGGTATGGTACTTGCCCTCATTTATCAGGGTGTCTTTACATCGACGTTAAGCTACTTAATACAGATTCATTACTCCACAACAATCGTGCTATTGGGTATCTCTGTCGGTGCAGCGTCATTATCCGGCGTGATTCAGGCCCTGCGCTGGGGCTGGGAGCCCTGGCTGGCACCCTGGTTTGGCAAACTCTCTGACGGCAAGTATGGGCGCACAACCATTTTGACAGCAACACTGCTGTTAGCCGCGATCGCCTTTGCCCTGATTCCTTTATCCCTGCCGATGGAGCTTTGGCTGATGCTCATCATGTTTATCCTGCTTACCGCCACAATCCTGACTACCGTTATTGATGCAATTGCCTGCGATGTTGCCTGCTGTTTTTCACAGAAAACATTTATGACCGCCTATTCCTTTGCCATTGACGTAGGCGCTGCCTTAGGACCCATGCTTGGCTATGCCCTCAATGATCTCTGGGGACCTTATGCAATCTATTTAGGAGTAACGGTAATGCTGACCCTGCTTGCGGCAAAGTGGCTGCTCTGGCCGTTAAACTGTACTTCCCCCGGCTAAGAATGGTACTGATCATCGTCCCACTTCCCAACCTCTACCCGGTTGCGTCCAGTGTGCTTCGCCCGGTATAACGCCTGATCGGCAGCCAGAATTAAATCCGCTTCTGTGATTTTGTGGCCCTGTGTCCCGCTTTCAACAGTGGCTGCGCCAATACTGATTGTTAAGGATATTCGTTCCCCTGTGGGATCGAATATTTTTTTTGCCCCCTGATCGCGCAGCTTCTCTGCCAGCGCATGAGCTGCAACGGCAGGTGTTTCCGGCAAAATAACAGCAAACTCTTCTCCGCCATAACGCGCAGGCAAATCGGTTGCCCGGAACAGGCTTTTCAATAGTTTGCCCATTTCCTGCAGCACACGGTCACCCACCGGATGACCATACTGGTCGTTTATTCTTTTGAAAAAATCAATATCCACCATTAAGAGGCTGAGTGGACGACCATAACGTCTGACTCTGAGCAATTCTCTTTTTAATGTATAGTCAAAGAAACGTCGATTGGCAATTCCCGTTAAATTATCGGTTAAGCCGATTTTTTGAATGCTTCCGTATAAATAATCGCGATCCAGCCCCATAGCCACCTGAGTAGCAATAGTGATCAATGTGTCCTCTGTATGAGAATACCGGTTTGCTTTCCGGTCATAGTCCCACAGAAATACAATTACCCCCTGCAGCGTCTGCCGGAAAAACAATGGCAAAACACTTACCGTTTTTCCTGATGCCAGCGTCAGCGGTACCAGCACAGGCTGCAAAAGCTTGGCAAAGTGTTCGTTATCCGATGAATCCTGCCGCAAGCCTGCCAGCTGTCCTTTAGCAAACAACGCCTCCAGACGCCCAATATCCTGAGGTGCAAAATCCTGGGAATGAACGGACCGAACAAGAGGAGGATTCAAGTGACGCTGGACTACAAAAGCAGCAAAAGCATCTGCCCATAAAAAATCATTCAGCATTTTGCCAACTTTGGCAAGCAGCATGGTTGGCGAAGGCTGGTCGGTGACTACCCGTACCACTTCATGAAGCAATGCCAATTCATCCGATTTCCTTGCAGAATCCTCATTCAACCGGTCTATTTTGACAGCAATAGCCGACTGCTCTGCATAAAACCTAGCCAATTTCTTGTGGTTCTCAGAAAACCCGGCCTGACGTTTACTGAATATCTCAAACGTTCCCGCAAGCTTTCCTTCAATGATAATCGGCACACCGATCATTGCCTTCAAACCGGCCCGCGCAACTTCCGGGCGCAGCCGGGGCAGGAACTCATCTATGTCATCGAGACATATCATTTGTCCCTCAGCATACTTTTTCCCCATAAATTTATTCTCTAACGAAGTCTCTATGGGCTGAAAGCTGCTCTTGTAAGCGACAACCCAGAACAACTGCGGCTGCCCTTCCAATAAGCTCAGAAAAACGTGCTCAGAGCCAATTGCCTGTGCTGCATCATTCACAACTTGTTCTAGAAATCCTGTCAGTTTGCCGCCGCCAGTTATGGCTCTGCTAATATCCGCCATCTTATCTTTCTCCGCCTGCCATTGCTGCTCTACCAGGCGGATCTGGGACTGCTGCTTGTCCAGCGAAGCTTGCCGCAGCCGTTGAAGACGAGCAAAGGCCCGGACCGGAAACTGCACCAGCTTTTCCAGCATACTTACAAAAAGCACGATTCCTGCAATACTTTGATAAATGAATGCAATAAAACTGATCGCGGCCGTCTGGGCAGCAGCGCTTGAAGCCATAACTGCAATAACACTGCTGCAGCTGCAAATCAGCAGCACTCGCAGGCCATTTTTACGAATACTGCTAACCTGTTTACGACTTGTCAGCTGCAGCAATAGCACTGTCAAAAGAATGGCAACTCCCGCAAACAGCCAAATGAGGTCCCCATACGCCGAACCGAATAAAACACAAAAGCCGATTATTAAAAGAAACATTCCGGTAAGCACTGCACCCAGAATCCGCTTTCTACTCCTAATCAGAGCAGCTGCTAACGCACCGAAAGCCAACAGGTGAAAAGACACCCGGAGTAGACTGGTAGTACCGGCAATTGCACTGCCCGCCATCATAGCGGCTGCTAGCCCCAGCAGTACAACCCCCTTGTCTTTTTTCCAGTCATAAGCAGCGACTGCAAACAAACAATTTATTGCATGAATCGCAATAACAAAGGCACGTAAGGTAAAAAGCCAAGTATCCCCTGCTTCACCTGCCTCCATAACGCCATACCGCATTCCCACATCATCAGTAGGGTATAAATAAATAACTAGCGGAGCCAATAGTACTATAAACATTCCGTATAACTGCACATTGGAACGGCTTTTCAGAAAAAAAGCCAGCCTTCCTTTAGCCATGAATATAAGTCCCCCCGCCGCAAGTTACCTGCTGTCTGCTCAAACTCTGACTACTTCCGTTATCGTTAACTCCCGTTCTATTTCCAAATCAATAAACTGACCGTCCCTGGTCTGCACAACCGGCCTTTGAGAAATAAAGCGGCCAAGATAAATTACAGCAGCTTCCCGTCCGTCACTAAGGCGCACAATGTTACCAATAAACTGGTCCCGGATATTCGTAAGAAATACACTGGCAACTGAGGCATCCAGCCTTTCAAAGGCTTCCCGGATCAGAGCCTCTACTGCCGCAAAAGGAGTCAAATAATTCTCTTCTATATCCTTATTTGTCAGTAATTCATATCGATCCGCTACGGCAATGACCCGTGCAAACAGATGAATCTTATCCCCCGTAAGCTGCAGGGGATAGCCGCTTCCGTCTGTCCCTTCGTGATGCTGCAGCACTCCGGCAAGAACATGAAAGGGCAATTGATAAGCTGTACGTTTGAGTAATTGGTAGCCCTCTATGGTATGCTTATGCATTAAATCTGCTTCATAGGGAGTTAATTGGGCTGTTTTTTTGTTCAGAATCTCCTCAGCGATCTGTGTTTTCCCCACATCATGGAGCAGCGCCGATAGGATTAAATCTTGCAGCAGCTTAGTGGAAAAGCCCAGCCATCGCCCTAAGACCCCGGCAATAATCGCTACATTTAAAGAATGTCTTGCCGTATGATTGTCCATTCCCTGCAGCATGTGCAGCAAGTTAATTGCTCCGGGCATATGTGACAAATCCGTAATAGAAGTATTGGCAAGCTCGCGCACTTTAATCAACGGAACTACTTTTAAATAGCGAATTTGCTCAAAAGCAGTCTGCACATCCTGCACAACATCCTTATAGGCAGAATAAAACTGTTCCTGCAGAGCACTGTTAGTCGGCTGTCCAAAAGCTGCCACAGGCAAGCTAGACTCTTGCGGCAGAGGATTTCCTTCATCACCGAAAATATCCACTACGAATATATTCCAGTTCTCCAGGCGGTCAATTAATTTTTCGGTTAATACAGTCCCCTCTGCCAATACCACTCGTTTGAGGTGGTCAATAGCAGGTTTGGCCAGGACCATTCCAGGCTCCACATCCTGAATACGATATCTTCTGATTACCATGGAAGGATTCACCCTCATCCCATATGCAAGTGCTCTTTGTGGTCTTTTCGGATACTCCCCACGGCAAAACCCTGCTATCTTACTTTTCCCCATCTATAAGGTTAATAGCCCGGAAAACATTCTCCCAAGGCTACATATATACCAATTTCATTATTTATATTCTATAAGCTTTCGCCGTCAAATTAGTAACTCCTTGTATCAAATCATGTACCAAATCATTTCATTATTGTCTACCCCAGAATAAAGCAAAGACCCGCTTACCCTCGGAAGCAGGCCCTGTAAATCAATATGTTAAGGATGCAGCGCTGTAATTTTTCCTACTCTATAGCAAGGTACTGTAGAGCTGCTATCCGTGCTCAAACAATATTCTACATCTTTTTCTAAGCCTAAGCTATAGAGACGTTTACCATTGCGGCTTTCACTGAGTATTGACAATATAGCCTCTTGAGCACCGTGATACATTGCTTGCACGCCCCGCGCAGCATCAGTAAGCTCATATTGCTTATCTTTCGTAAGCAGCTTAACCAGTAAGCCTGCGCAAAAAGCATCCTCTAAGGAAAAAAGCCCATCAGTCCCGGCGCAGACAAGTAATATGTCTTTGTTTTGCTGCTGAGCAGCCCGGCAGACTGCGCCAGCATTAATAAAGGAGCCTAATAAGGTTAAATAAGCATTTTCAGTCGATTTGATTGCTATAGTACCATTCGTTGTAGTCATAATAATCGTTTTGCCTTGCACTTGCTCTGCAGCGAATTCAAACGGAGAATTGCCAAAATTAAAGCCGTCTATTTTTATCGACTGCCGCTCTCCTGCAAATAAAGGCCCCTCTATCTGTCCTGCTGCACGATAAGCCTCATCAACACTCGCTACCGGAATGAGCATCGCACATCCATTATCAATAGCCGTGATGATGCTCGTCGTTGCCCGGAACACATCCATTACGATACATACGGTATCCGACAGATCTGTTTCACGACCATCATTAGGTAAAAGCCTAACATCCAAATGCATTATCAGTTTACCTCCTAGCTCTTTAGACTGCCCATCTTATCAACATTCACCTGTAATTCACATCATCGGCCATAAGACAAAAATACTTACTGTCCATAAAGCATGAGAAACGATGCACGCAACAATACTTCCCGTTTTCCAGTATAACAATCCCCAGAACAAACCGGCAATCCACGCTGCCATAGTAAGCATGAAGTTACCCGATAAAATATGCACAGCTCCATAAATTGCTGCAGCTGCAAGCCATCCCTGCAGTTTCCCAAACTTATTCATTGCCCAGCGCTGCAAGAAGCCCCGCCAAAATAACTCTTCTCCCGGGCTGGTGATAAATAGCAGCACCAAGGATATGCTCAAGGTTTCGCCTTCGTGGCGAATATTATAAATAGAGGTTATTTCCGGTCTGGCAAAATGAAAGATTTGTTGTGAAAAATAATTTCCCACAGCATAAATTCCATACAATATGCCGGCAGAAACAATACCGATCAGTATATTCCTGGCATTAATTTCTCGTTTATCCAATATAAATCCGGAGAATTGAATGGCTAAAGCGGTGAGAACAGCTGCTGCAATACTCATAGAAAGCCAAAAATTCAGCAGCTTAACGGTAAAAGTCAAATACCAGAACACAAATGCAAGAAGAATTGTTATGTACGCCGACCGGTCTGTTGGAACTCTAATCACTAAAGCCACCACCTGTTAACGTATGGCGCCACCAGAAGTCCTGTTATCAACAGCAGACCAAATTGAAAGTGGAGCCCCGCTGAATCTGCCTCGAGTCTGCCAAGCTGCTCATAGGCGCCCTTACTTGCTGCATGAGCCCGTCTAAGAACAGCAACTACCATGGGCACAAGCAATAAAGGCAAAATTGCCGTCCACGGTAACATATCCTGCCAGACAAGAACGATAAGGCACACATATGCTGCGGCATACAAGAAATCATAAAAAATCACGCTCTTTGCAAACCCCAAACTCAATGCTACCGTTTTAATACCCGCTTTTCGGTCTTCTATGATATCCCGAATATCATTGGCATGAAGAATGCCGGTTACCAGAAAACCAACCGGCATGGCTGCAACTACCGGTATCATATTAAACTTTCCCGTTTGAATAAAATAAGCTGGCCAGGTCATTAGAGGACCCATGAGAAAAAAAACAAAGAGCGGCCCCAATCCCTGATACTTATACGGAGATGCCCCGGCTGTATAACAATAGCCGCCAATCAATCCGAGAACACCCACTGCCAGCACTTCCGGCCCACGCAGATAAGCAAGCAGCAACCCCGCTAATCCGGCTAATGAAAACGCAATGAATCCGGCCCTCTTCATACCGTCAGGCGTTAACATTCCTGTAACAAGCTGAGGGCACGTTCTTGCCGATTCAACGGTGTCAACACCCGCCATATAATCACCATACGTGTTAATTAAGTTGGTTCCTGCCTGCATGCATATCCCGCCGAAAAGAGTCAAAAGAAAAAGACCCATATCGAAATTTCCTTCCGACCACGCAAGGGCTGTGCCAAGTGCAATAGGAATGAAAGCCGCTGTAAAAGACCACGGTCTCATTGCTATAAACCATATTTTAAACATATTATTCCTCCATCACGCTCTTTTGCAGGCTATATCCCCCTAAAGAACAGCTTACCTAAACTAACTATATCGCATCCACGAACAACAATCAAAAGAAAAAGGCCTTTTACATTACTGCTCCAATGTTGCCCCACTCCTGCGGCCATTGATATCAATTAAGACACTCGCCCCAAGGATAAGCAGCATGCAGCCCGTAAATAAAAATACTGCTTTGATTCCGATCCAGGAGCTTATTACACCGCCAACAAGTGGGCCTGTCATCGATCCCAGCTGATTTGCCATTGTCGTAAGCCCAAAAATGCGCCCCCTGCAGTCTTCGCCCACACAAGATACGGCGATTGTATTAATAGACGGATATGCCCCTACAATGAATAAGCCATAGAGGAATTGCAGCACACTGAACCAGTAGATATCTCCGGCAAAAAATTGTCCCAGATTGAACAATCCCGCTCCCACAAAAGCCATGACCATTATTTTGCGAAAGCTGCTGCGCTGCCCTGCCCGTCCCCATAAAGGAGCAGCAATCGCACCGGCTATCCCTGCGAGGCTAAATACAAGACCCGCCGTTAGCACGATTCCCTCCGTCTGTCCCTGCAGTTGAGCAATATACAAGGTAATCAGGGGCTGCAACACCATACTTACAGCCTGCACGAAAAAAAGCAGCAGCAGCATTTCAATCAGATCACGATTGGCTGCCGCCATTTTAAAATCGTCAAATATACTGCTCTCACTGGGAGTAAAGTGTCTTTCCGGTTCAGTAACAAGTATTTTTACTCCTAATGTACCGATGGCGATTATTGCGGCTGCAATTACAAAAGATGCTCTCATCCCAAAAAAGTGAGACAGCGTTCCGCCTAGCAGCGGCCCCAGTATCCCGCCAATCAGCACCCCCGTCTGCATGAAGCCCAGACTAAACCCCATATTCTCTGCCGGACAGGTGGAAGCAACAATTGCCATTGCCGCTGGAAGAAATCCATTTGCAAAGCCTTGTAGAATCCTGACTATCAGTAGCTCAAGTGGATTTTGCACGAATGCTCCAAGAAAGTAGACAATTGCCAGACTAAAACCCGCCCGGATTACCATCCGGCGTTTACCGCCTTTATCCGCTGACCGTCCCCAGAAAGGCGCCATAACGGCAGCGACCAGAAATGTAGAGGAAAAAATGACTCCAGACCACAGCGGCACAGCATCTCCCTGTACTCCCAAATCCATCAGATACAGCGGTAAAAACGGAACAACCATTGTATAGCTTGAGGACGACAGCACTACCGCGACTGCCAGCGTCCATAAATTTCTGCGCCAGTTCAAAAAAAAACGCTCCCTTTCAAATAACCGGTATACTACCACGTTCGACTTTTACTTCGTCATCCCTCCCTAAATACTACAAGCCAAACATCTGAACTTTGCATTTGCTAACTACACAAAAAAGACCGCCGCCAGTAAAAAACCTGGCAGCGGTCCTTTTAAAGCTAACCTTGTTTAACCTTTTTGAGAGAAATCATTCTCTTTTGGCGCCATGGCACTATTTTTACGACTATAAGTGAAGTAAACGATCATCCCAATTACATACCAGGCCGCAAAAAACTCCATTGTTTCACGCGGCAGATTCGCTATTAAATAGCCGCACAACAACACAGCCATCGGCACAACAATCTTCACGGCAGGGCAGCGAAATGGTCTTTCAGCATCCGGCTGAGTCTTGCGCAGCACCCCTACACCAACAGCAACCAAAATGAAAGCAAAAAGTGTTCCCATGTTGCAAAGCTCGGCAATGATATTGATCGGCAATAAACCGCTCAGCACGCTTACCACGCCGCCGGCAACCAAAGTAATAATGTGAGGTGTACCATACTTAGGATGGATCTTCACCAGACTTTGCGGAATCATTCCATCCCGGGCCATCGCCAAAAATATGCGGGTCTGACCATACATGAAAACCAGCAATACAGTAGTGATACCGCAAATAGCACCTATTGCCACCAAAGCACTGCCAAAATTCATCCCAATAGCCCGAAGTGCGTAAGCTACCGGTTCACTGTTATTAAGCGAAGAATACGGCACAACTCCTGTCAGTACGGCCGCAACGGCTATATATAATATCGTACAGACGATCAGTGAGCCGACAATGCCAACCGGAATATCCCTGTTAGGATTTTTACACTCTTCCACTGCGGTGGACACGGTATCAAACCCAATATAGGCAAAGAAAACAATCGCTGCACCGGCAGATACACCACTCCAGCCGAATGGCAGGAAAGGATGCCAGTTCAACGGTTCAATATGCGGAGTGGCCAGAAATAAGAAGATAGCAATGCAAGCCAGCTTAATAGCAACCAGGATCTTATTCAAATTAGCGCTTTCTCTTGTTCCCAGCATGAGTAAATAGGAAAGGAATGCAGTAATTAAGACAGCAGGAACATTTAAAATGCCTCCATCAGCCGGTACGGCGGTCCAAGCTTGAGGTAACACGATCCCCATCGATTTCAGTAACCCAACCATATAACCTGACCAACCGGCTGCGACCGCTGCTGAACCGATCGTATACTCGCAAATTAATGCCCATCCTACAGCAAAAGCAACAATTTCCCCCATGGAAACATAGGTAAAGGTATAAGCGCTGCCGGTTACCGGCACCATAGATGAAAGCTCAGAGTAAGCTAAAGCGGCAAAAGCGCAGGCTAAACCGGATAACACAAAGGAAAGCATGATACCAGGCCCTGCATATTTCGCTGCAGCCACACCGGTAAGTACAAAAATACCCGTGCCAATGATGCATCCGATACCGAGTAGAACAAGATCTGTGGCACCTAATGTTTTTCTCAGCCCCGCGCCCCCCTGCGTTCCCCTTACAAGATCGGCAATACTTTTTTTGCGAAACAGACTCATTCCTTTCCCCCCTCAAAAATAATTAGAAAATTCAGTAATTATTAACTATTCTCCCGCCCGTGCCCACAATAAGCACGAGCAGGAGACAGTACCAATTTTATGGCAGCATTGTCTTTTTCACCTTGCCGATTAAAGCAATTCGCTCTTCAGCAAGGAGATCCGCTGCTTTATAGGTTGGAATATTTTCCCGTTTGGCGATAGCAATAACCTTTTCAATCGTATGATAAATACCGTCTACTTTCCGTAAAGCACGCTCCCGGTTATACCCGCCTTCCTGCAATTCATCAGCTACATTGATAACGCCGCCGGCATTGATGATAAAGTCAGGAGCATACAAGATTCCTCTCGTCTGAAGAATATCGCCATGCCGCGTTTCTTTCAGCTGATTATTAGCAGCCCCGGCAATAACCCGGCATTTTAATAAAGGCAGTGTTTCATCATTGATCACAGCCCCAAGTGCACAAGGCGCAAATATGTCACAAGGAACGCCATATATTTGGTGGGGAGCTACCGCTTCCGCGCCAAAATCATTAACAACAGCGCGGATATTCTCTTCGCTGATATCGGTCACAATGAGATTAGCCCCTTCATCGTGAAGATGCTTGCAAAGCGTGTATCCTACATGGCCCAGTCCCTGGACAGCCACTATTTTGCCCCGCAGCGAATCACTTCCCCAGACCTCGGCAGCACAAGCTTTAATCCCTTTCCAGGTTCCGTAAGCTGTAACAGGCGAAGGATCAGCAGTCCCACGGCCAGTTACGTGAGGGGTTTCCAGCCGGATATATTCCATATCCTCTACAGCAGTTCCCACATCTTCTGCAGTAATATACCGCCCGTTCAGACTCTGTACAAAACGGCCGAATGCCCGGAACAGCGCTTCGCTCTTATCTGTCTTGGAGTTAGCGATAATAACGGCTTTTCCGCCGCCAATATTTAAGCCTGCTGCCGCATTTTTATAGCTCATTCCTCTTGCCAGACGCACTACGTCCGTAATTGCATCATCTTCACATTCATAGTGCCACATGCGGGTCCCCCCCAGGGCCGGTCCAAGAGTGGTGTCATGAATACAAATAATTGCTTTCAGACCTGAGGCCGGGTCATGACAAAATACCAGCTGTTCATACCCATGCTGTTCCATCTTTTTAAAAATTTCCATACAAGTCCCCTCCTAAAAGTAAAAAATTGGATTTACTAATTCTAATCGCAAGAAATATGCCAAACGAAAAAGGAACCACAAAGCGAGTGGAATCATCTGATATAAAAAGAATCACTGCAATTTTTTGCATAAATCGCAAAAAATTGCAGTGATTCTTTTTGCACTCAGACTTTAGCCTGCGCTGCCTGTAATTCCGTACTTCTCCAGCTTATAATAGAGAGTTCTTAACGAAATGTTAAGACTACTGGCAGTTTCAGTCCGGTTACCGCCACGCTCCGCCAGCGTAGCCGTAATTGCACTCCGTTCAGCTTCCTCGACCGTTTGAGCCAGCGTCCGGCAAGCCATTGCTGTATCTGGTAAAGCTGATTTCTCTCTTGTTGCAACCGCCGACAGCGGCGGCAAATGGGTAGTCAAAATGGTATATTCGTTAAAACGCATATTGATTAATGTCCTGCCCAGGACATTTTCCAGTTCACGAACATTGCCTGGCCAATCATGAGCGGCCAGTACGGCTGCAGCCTCTTCCTCTATCGACTGCACGCTGCGTCCGTATTCCCGGTTAAGCCGGGTCAGCAAATGCCGGATAAGCTGCGGCAGGTCACCGGTTCGCTGCCTGAGCGGCGGAATACTGATTGGGAAAACATTAATACGATAATAGAGATCTTTACGGAAATCGCCCTTTTCCACTGCTTTTTCCAGATTTTGATTCGTAGCGGCAATGATGCGCACATCAAGCTCTAATGCACGAACTCCGCCCACCCGGATGATCTCCCGTTCTTGCAGCACTCGCAGCAATTTCACCTGAATAGAAGGCATGATCTCGCCAATCTCATCAAGAAACAGTGTGCCGCCGTCCGCCTCTTCAAACAAACCCTTCTTGCCATTCTTGAGCGCACCGCTGAAAGCTCCAGGCTCATAGCCGAACAATTCACTTTCGAGTAAAGTTTCCGGAATGGCTGCACAATTGACGCGGACAAAGCGACGTGCTTTACGCTGACTGCCGCTGTGAATGGCATGGGCGAACAACTCCTTCCCCGTACCGCTCTCGCCTGTCAGCAAGACAGTTGCAGGAGTAACCGCTGCCCGGCGGGCATTTTCCACTGCCGCCTTCATCGCAGCTCCCCGGGCTACAATATCCTCGAATGTATACCGTGACTGGCGCTGATCGGGAAGATATCTTCCCTCCTGTATTTCATGCACCACTGCGACACTTCCCCGCAGCCGCCCATCAACAATCAGCGGCGCGGCGCTCACCATAACCTCCCGGCTGGCAGGCCCCACCTTCAAGGGAACACCCCACACCGCTTCCATGGATTGCATGGCACTTAAGTGCACACTCTCTCCCTGACGGATGTCTATTGTGGGTGGCTTCCCTAAAACTTCTTCCTGACGCATGCCAATAAGCCGCGTATAGGCAGGATTGACTAATATGATTTTGCCTTGATCATCTACGACTGAGATGACGTCCTGTGTAGTATTAATAATTGCTTCGAGCAGTTTTTTCATTTCCTTAACGCACGTTATCTCTTCAGCCAACTGGCGCATTTCTGTCATATCCCGAAATACCGCTACGGCACCTACGATGCGGTTCGCTGCATCCCATACCGGCATCCGGCTGGTAAGAATACTGGCACTGCCTGTTTCCTGGCGCTGATTCAGCTCAGGCTTCCCAGTCTCCAGTACACAATGCAGCCGCGATCCGGGGATTTTTTCTTTGGCATATTCACCATATGCCTCCTGCGCAGTTATTCCCAACAACCGCTCTGCCGCAGTATTAATGAGTACAATGATCCCCTGCTGATTGACTGCAACAACGGCATCATGGGTTGAATTGAGAATATCCTGCATTTCCCGGCTACTGATACTCCACTCGTTTCTAGTGATTAATTTTCGTACTTTCGCCACACACAACCCTCCCAAGCACTCCATTATCCATAAAATTCCATTCACTCAACACATTCTTCTTGTTTCCATGAAATTCCTCTCCTGGTAATGGACACAAATAAAAAATTCGCAGATGTTACCATCCGCGAATTCTACCTTGCTATTGTTTTACCGTTTCTTTATAAACCTGTTTACCATCTTTCATTTCCATGATGACAACCCCTCTGACAGCATCATGAGTGGAGTTTAGCGCCATATCGCCGCTTACACTCTTGAAGTTCTTAGTTGTTGACAGCGCCTCGCGAATTTTTGCGGATTCGGTACTATTGGCCCGCTTAATGGCATCAATGAGCAAATTAGCGGCATCATAGCCCATGGCAGCCATGGAATCCGGCAGCTGACCATACTCTTTTTTATAGGCTTCAATAAAAGAATTAGAAACAGGGTTTTTGTCTTCTACTGAGTAGAAATTCGTAAAGTAAGTATTATTCAGGGCCTGCGCTCCACCAAGTTCAGCCAATTTGGGTGAATCCCAGGCATCACCGCCCAGAATGGGAACAGTAATTCCCAGTTCACGGGCCTGTTTGATAATCTTGCCTACATCTTCATAATAACCGGGAATGTATAATAATTCAGGGTTTTGAGCTTTAATTGCTGTCAGGGTCGACTTAAAATCCTGGTCTTTTTGCAGATAAGCTTGTTCAGCAACAATTTGCCCCCCCTTACCGGTAAAGACATCTTCAAATACCCGTGACAATCCTTTGCTGTAATCGCTGGAGTTGTCAATCAGGATAGCTGCTGTCCGCGCTTTGAGGCTAGTAAGAGCAAAATTAGCTCCTACTGTTCCCTGGAAAGAGTCAATAAAACAAGCCCGGAAGGTATAGTCCTTTACTTTGCCGGTACGCTCGTCCACCGTTACCTTTGGATTGACAGTTGCAGCCGCCACAAAAGGAATTTTGTTATCTTCGGCAACTACCGATGCGGCAATGCCACAGGAACTAACAGTAAAACCAGTAACAGCTACAACCCGGTCCTGGGTAATAACCTTGGTCATTGCATTAGCAGACTCGGAAGGCTCGCCTTTGTTATCAGCCGTTATGATTTGCAGCTGCTTACCCAACACACCGCCGTTGGCATTGATTTCTTTAAAGGCCAGCTTAGCGCCGTTGGCTGCTGAGGTTCCATAGGATGCCGTACTTCCGGTCAGTTCGTACACCATGCCAATTTTAATATCCCCTTTGCCTGCGCTGTCCGAGCAACCTGCCACCAGACCAGCCATACAGATCAGCAAAACCAGCAAATATCCGGTCTTGGCAAATCGCTTCATCATGTGACCATCCCCCTCTAAAATAACTTGTTATCGAATAGGCCTAAAGATTTTCTTATTGGCAATTATTTTATTGCAAATTAACTGCTATGGCAAGTCCTTTTCTTTATAGCAAAAGTCTGCCACTTGTGTACTTAGTGGCAGACTTTTATATTTTTCTACTACAGCGTCCACTTCGACAGCACATCTCCAGACTGCCGGAAATAGTCGCCGTAGTCGTGAATAAGATCTTTAATATCCAGACGTACCTTATTTAAATGCAGTTGAATGGTTTTACGCCCTAAAGCAACGTCCTGCTCACGGATTGCCCTGACCAGATTTTTATGCTGCTCCAGAACGACAGCTACGTCGTGGCCACTCGCAATGTTTAGCAGACGGACCCTGTTGTAATGGGCATGCAGCTGCTGCATCATTGCCCAAATGCGGGCTTTTTTACAGCCCTCAAATATTGTCCGGTGAATATCATCATCAATCTCGTAAAACTTTGCATAATTTTTTTCCTCCAGGCACAATTCCTGCAAAGCAATATACGATTGTAACTCAAACAGCTTATCACCGGGGAACTCCTGGCAGGCCAGCTCAACGATCGCGACCTCAAGCTTTTCCCGGAGGAATTTGGATTCTTCCACACCATCCAAGTCAATGTGCGATACATAGGTTCCCTTTTGGGGAACAATCTCCAGCAAATCTTCCTGGGACAACTGAATAAACGCTTCCCGTACCGGAGTGCGGCTGACATCAAGCATTGCCGCGATATCTTTCTCCGACAAGGCATTACCGGGTGGAAAACTGAAATTCATAATGTTGGTTTTTAGAAAGCGATATACATACTCACGACTCGATTCCTGAAGTATCCGGGGAACTGTAATAACACTCATGCCTTTACCTCTTATACTCCTGAATACGCCATAAATCCGCCATCTACAGGTACAACAATCCCTGTTACAAAGCCCGACATCCGGTCATCTGCCAGCCATACCAACGTTCCCAGCAGATCTTCAGGCTGGCCAAAGCGCCGCATAGGAGTATGAGTTACAATCTTTTCTGCTCTGGCTGTATAGGAGCCATCAGGATTTGTGAGCAAGGTGCGATTTTGCTCAGTTAGGAAAAAGCCTGGTGCAATTGCATTAACCCGTATGCCTGCTTCCGCCATATGTACGGCCATCCACTGTGTAAAGTTATTAATCGCTGCCTTGGCAGCACTGTAAGCTGGCACCTTCGTCATGGGGCATGGTGCACTCATGGAAGAAATATTAATAATAGTCACGCCTTCTCTGCCTGCCATCTGTTTGGCAAAAATCTGGCTGGGGATGAAGGTTCCCATGAAGTTCAACTGAAAGACATAGTCAAAGCCTGCTACTTCCATATCAAAAAAAGTTTTTACACCTGCATCCGGACAAGTAATATCCTCTAACTGCAATGTTTCCTTGCTGGTTACGCCACGGGGATCATTTCCGCCTGCACCGTTAATCAGTATGTCACAAGGTCCCAATTTTTCCGTGACTACAGCTTGTGCTGCGATAACGCTCGCCTGATCAAGAACATTACAAGCAATGCCTAGCGCAGTTCCGCCAGCCTGATTAATTTCTTCTGCTACCTTGAGGGCTTTTTCCTCACTACGGTTAAGCACTGCTACTTTAACGCCCAAGCGCCCAAGCTCCCGCGCCATAGCCCCGCATAAAATTCCACCGCCGCCAGTCACCACTGCTACTTTTCCACGTAGATTCTCATTCATCATTCATTCCTCCATATCATAAATCCGCTTTATTTTTGCAGCTTCTCACTTGTTCGCATCCACGCTGTCTGTCTTATACTCAGATAGCTTATTTTTACATATTACCATATTAGTATGCAAGTACCAATTGCGCCATTGTTAACTATACACTGTTTTCCCCGGATTTTTGGTGAAATCCTCCATAACGAGGCTAATTTTCGTAA
>NZ_DALZUO010000044.1:0-21272 GCF_032013335.1 Anaerospora sp.
GTTGGCAACAAAAGAACCGCAGCTTATATTTGAGCGTGCGGCTAAGAAGCGCTTTCGCGCTAAAGGATCGATTGCGTGGGAGTATTTTTTTGCTGTTTACTGTGTTTTTTAAACTCAGCTCCCCATATTTCAAGTTCTTTTAGAACAGGCAAAAGTTTCAAGCCCATTTCAGTTAATGAATATTCTACTCGCGGTGGAACCTCTGGGTACACTTTTCTATTAATGAGATGGAAACTCTCTAACCTACGGAGTTCTTTAGTTAAAGTGGCTTGTGTTAATTCTGGCATTTGACGATTCAACTCTCCAAAGCGAAGCATTCCTGTACTTAAATTGTGTAGTATCCGGAGAGCCCATTTCCCTCCTATTATTTTCTGCGCAATTGCAATTGGGCAGTCTTCAAGGTCGATGCTATTTATACTTCTTCACCTCCATACTATCATTTAAGATAGTACCTACTAAATATAATCCTACTTGATATATTTATTGTAACATTATAATATTTACGTGTAAATGAGACCCAGGGGTATGAGCATTAAAGTGATACCAAAAGCATTATTAAAAGAAAGGTGATAATCGTGATTACATCAAGGGATTTCTGTAAGGTGCAAAAACTGGACGATGATTTATATGTTATTACTGAAGCTGGACTTGTGCATTTTTATCTTATCTTGGGGCAGAAGAAAGCGGTCTTAATTGACGCCGGTTTTGGTTTCGAGGACATAAGGCCTATCATCAGAAGTATAACGGATTTGCCGGTGATGCTGGTATTGACTCATGGCGATCCAGATCACAGTTACGGAAGCGAATACTTTGGAGATGTATGGCTGTACCAGCCGGACTACGGCCAGATTATAGGTTTTGATACAAAGCATGAAAGACAGTTTGCGGCTGAGTTGGGAGTAAAATTTCTGAAAGAGAATAACCCCGGTGCCCTTGAACGTTTTGATAGCGAAGCATTTGCTGAGAAAAGCCTGCTCCGGGTCCTGACTCCGCATTTTATAAAAGATGGAGAAGTGTTTGACTTGGGCGGAAAGGCTTTGGAGGTGATATTTACACCGGGACATTCTTATGGGCATATCATGCTGCTGGATAGGGCAAAAAAGAGACTTTTTTCAGGAGATATGATTTGTGATTACGTCATTATTTACTTTTTCGAATCTGATAGAAACGCTCCGTTTTCTATGGCACTGGACAGCTGGAAAAAGATAAAACGGCTAGAACAGGATATCGATGATATTTTTAGTAGCCATGGACAGAATCCAATTACAATGGACTATGTCGACGCATATATCGAATGCTTTTCGGGAGAATTTCAGCAGAATTATGTAAAGGATAAACCGTTTTCCAGGGGACATCTAGGCCACGGGTACCAGCATATCTATAAAACCGTCAATATCCAATACTCCGATAAGAGGCTGGAGGAATTTTTAGGACACAAAGTGGAACGGATTGATCTGTAGTTAAGCAGGAGTCTATAACTAACCAATGTACTTTCGTTTGCCAGACATCACGATACCTGGGACTGATATTATACGTTAAAACACTGGAAAAACAAATTTTTCAAACAGTAGTGTATTGAACTTGTGATAATGTCAACCTATATATCGCTGCTTAATGAAAACTTCTCGATTTCTTGGAAGAGGGATAGTGAAGGAAGTGTTTAATAAGGTTATATTGGTAGTGGTTTTGAATAGTTGGTAAAAGACAACTTGAATTTGGAACGATTTGTGAGGTGGTAGAATGGATAATTTGAATACTGATTTTATAAATTTAACAATAGAAAACTTGGTCAATGAGCATTTATGCTGTATTATCCGCAGTAAAAAGGTCCATAAAGGTATTGAGGCAAAGCGACAATGGCTTTCTGGTCGGCTAAATGAAGGTCATGTTTTTAGAAAGCTAAATGCAAGGGCTACGGTTTTTATTGAATATGCTCCTCTTGAAACCGCTTGGGTTCCCCTCACTGGTGACAATTATTATTATCTGTATTGCTTATGGGTTTCTGGTAGTTACAAAGGAAAAGGGTATGGGAAATCACTATTGGAGTATTGTTTAGCGGATGCCAA
The DNA here is from genome assembly GCF_032013335.1 of Anaerospora sp. Taxonomy (NCBI): domain Bacteria; kingdom Bacillati; phylum Bacillota; class Negativicutes; order Selenomonadales; family Sporomusaceae; genus Anaerospora; species Anaerospora sp. The sequence goes on from NZ_DALZUO010000044.1 coordinate 2,067, forward strand.
AGCAAGGGGGAAATCCGGTATTTGTATGCTCGGATCAAAGAAACAAAAAGCATGGCTTACTGACCAATCATTTGCGCAAAAGTTCGGCTTTAAGGTTGTTGATACTACCGACAATGGATATGAATTGCTTGCACTTTCTTTTGACGGGACAACACCAAAGTTTGCACAAAATGCTAAAACCCTAAAAATTGAAAGCAAAGAGTTAACAATTTATTATGATATGCAATGCCCCTATGTCTATCCAAATATTGAAATGATAAAACAGTATTGTGAAATAAATGATATTCCTGTATCTTTAATTCAAGTAGATACGCTACAAAAGGCAAAGGAATTACCTTGTGTTTTCAATAACTGGGGTGTGTTTTATAAAGGGAATTTTGAGACAGTGAATTTATTGTTGGATGTAGATTACTTAAAAAGAATACTCAAAAAATGAAACCTCCTGCATGGTTGCAAACAATGGCGTGAAAGCGAAGTCAGGTGATTAACAAGTCCAATTTTGCAAACTTCATTTTCGATTGTATACAAAATACAATCGAAAATGAAGTTGCCAAAATTGGAAAAATATCTTATAGTTAAAGCATGAGTAATTTTTTCACTAATCAAATAAAAACCTCCTATCGTACATTGCCTGGTGTGATTACGAATATTCTGCGTGAGTCTATTCTCGCAGGAGAACTCAGTGGAGGGGTCCAACTGAAGCAGGAAGAGTTAGCTACAAAATTTGGCGTCAGCATGAGTGCTTTGCGGGAAGCTTTGAAAAGTTTGGAGGCAGAGGGGCTGGTGCGTTTTTACCCCAATCGCGGGGCGGTAGTTACCGAGTTATCTGCAGTTGAAGCGCAGGAGATATTTGATATCCGGCTTTTTCTGGAATTGGGTGCCCTGGAATTAGCTATCCCAAACCTGACTAAAACGGTTTTGGCTGAAGCAGATGCTATTTTAAAGAGAGCAGATGAAGAAATCAACAGCAATCGCTCGAGTGAATTAAACTGGCAGTTTCACGAAATTTTATATCGGTCTGCAAACAGGCCGAAATTACTTTCGCTGATTCAAAACTTGCATAACAATGTAGAACGGTATATGCGATTATACTTAACAACACTGCATTACCAGACGAAATCGCAGGAAGAACACTATGCATTGCTTGATGCCTGTACCAGGGGGAATATCAAAGGGGCTCAGAAGGTATTGCGCAAGCATATGGCTGATGCCAGCAGTAATTTGACCGAATATTTAAGTTAAATGAGGCATTATAAAAAATCTGCCAAGGCAAAACAAAATTGTGTTAGCTTTGGCTAATGTATATTTTCGAAAATCGAAATTAAAAAACGATACTATCCTATAGGGACTGTATCGGAAATTTGAGGAGGGGTCATGATGTCCACTACACGTATTGAAGAGTTCAGACAGTCGTATTTAGATGCAAAACCGTCCATTAGTGTTCATCGGGCATTAGCTTTTACGCTGTCACATCAAAACACGGAAGGGGAAGCTGTTATTGTCCGCCGGGCTAAAGCGTTTCTGGCTGTGTGCAAGAATATTCCCGTTACTGTATTTCAAGGAGAGCTTATTGTTGGAGCGCTTGGGGAGTTTCTGAAGACAGGTGTTATTTGTCCTGAATATTCTTGGAAATGGGTAGAGGAGGAAATGGATTCCTTCGAAAGCCGGGAACAAGATCCTTACTGCATTAACGAAGAGACCAAACAAATATTGCGTGAAAAGATTTTTCCGTATTGGCGTGGCAAGTCGCTTGAAGAAAACTTCTTATCACGCATTAATCCGGAAACCGCTAAAATTCTAATTGATACCGGAATTATTGACAATGATTCTAAGTGGAGAAATGCAGTCGGAGAAATTACGGCTGATTATCAGGATATTATTTTTAAAAAGGGTTTTGGCGGACTAAAACAAGAAGCTCTTGCCAAGTTGCAGAGCTTAGAGCCTACTTCCGCTCAAGCTTTGGAGAAAATCGATTTTTACAATGCAGCTGTCCTGGTATGTGAGGGAATTATTACTCTTGCCGGGCGGTATGCTGATAAGGCTGCGGAGCTGGGTCAGACTGAAACAAATGTGCAGCGGAAAAAAGAATTGCTGGCAATTGCTGAAGTTTGCCGCAAGGTGCCGGAGCATCCTCCGGAAAACTTCCATGAAGCAATACAAACTGTGTGGTTTACTCAGCTTGGCTCAATTCTGTCGGAAAATTCACTGGCATTGAATTTGGGCAGGTTTGACCAATACATGTATCCTTATTATGCCGGAGATGTGGAAAAGGGTGCCATTACGCCTGCGGCTGCCCAGGAATTGATCGAAGCGCTTTGGATTAAGCTCTCTGAATGGGTATGGGCTATTTCCAGCAATACGGCTAAGTTTTTTGCCGGGTATAATTCATTTCAGAATTTGACTGTCGGTGGCAGAACAAGAAGCGGCCGGGATGCAACAAATGAACTTTCCTATATGTGTCTGAAAGCAACAGAAAATGTAAAGACACATCAGCCTGGCCTGAGTGTCCGGATTCACCCGGACAGCCCGGAAGAGTTTCTCCTTGCTGTTTGCCGGTTGATCCGGGTTGGTACCGGATTCCCCGCGGTGCACAATGACAGCGTTGGTTCGGCGATGCTGCTTGCAGAAGGCTTATCTCCCGAAGATGCGAGGGATTGGAATAACTGCGGCTGCGTAGTACCTCATTTTAGAAAAGTTGGTAAATGGACATCGGCTGTTAATATTAACCTGGCGGCTGCTATTGAATATGCGCTAAATGAAGGAAAAAGCCGATTGACCGGCAAAGAAATGGGCCTGACGGAGGTTCCTGCTTCTGAATTCGTGAGTTATGAAGCAGTGAAGATGGCCTTTTTCAAGCAGCTTGCTTATTTAGTTAAGCACTCTGTTATTGGTTCTATTACCGCTCAGCAGGTTCACTCCGAGATGGTGCCAAGACCGTATCTTTCCATGCTTGTCGAAGGCTGCATGGAGCAAGGAAAGGATCTTAGCAAAGGCGGTGCTAAATATAACCTTGGCCCGGTCCTGACCGGTATCGGGATTGCTGACTCCGCTAATTCGTTGGCAGCTATCAAAAAGCTGGTGTTTGAAGATAAAAAATACACTCTAGAACAAATCAACAAAGCACTGGATGCCGACTGGAATGGTTATGAAGAACTGAGAAAGGCTGTGCTGGCCTGCCCGAAATATGGCAATGATGATGAATATGTTGATGATATTGCCGTAGAGATCAGTGATTTTTACTACAGGGAAGTCCGTGCGTATAAAGACTTCTTTGGTTCACCGTTCAATTCAGCCTTTATGGGTATTTCCAACTATATTCCTGCTGGAAGTATAATCGGTGCGACACCGGATGGCAGAAAGGCCAAAAGTCCGCTGACCGAAGGAGTTTCGCCGCATGCAGGAACTGATTTGACTAGTCCAACGGCGGCTATGCGCTCTGTTGCCAAGATTAACCATGATGTTCATTCTGGCGGTACTTTGATGAATGTTAAACTGTCGCCGGATCTTCTGGCATCAGACCGAAACCTGAAGAATTTGGCTTCGATGATTCGGGCGTATTTTGCCTTAGGTGCTTTTCATGTTCAATTTAATGTAGTTTCTACCGAAACCCTGCGAAAAGCCCAGGAGCAACCGGAAGAATATAGAGATTTGCTTGTCAGAGTAGCGGGCTACAGTACACAGTTTGTTAACCTCTCCCGCGAAGCACAGGATGCCATCATAGAAAGAACTACCTATGAAGCTATGTAGCGGAACTATCTTTCAGATTCAGCGGTGGTCGATAAATGACGGCGAAGGGGTTAGAAGTACTGTTTTTCTAAAAGGCTGCCCGCTTCGCTGTCAGTGGTGTGCCAACCCGGAATCCTGGAAAGGTAATCCGGAAGTAGTGTTCTTCGAGGAAAAATGTATCGGCTGCAACCGCTGCTTAACGGTTTGTAAGGAAGGCGCAATCACCAAGGGTGATGCCTTTCCTTCCTTTGACCGGGATAAATGCCGCTGTAGTACCAGGTGCTGCGAGGTATGTCCTGCAGGAGCGCGCAAACTGATCGGGTCTGTCATGACAGTTGACGATGTCCTTGCGGTAATTAAAAGGGATACTGTTTTTTATCGTGAGTCCGGCGGAGGAGTGACATTTTCCGGCGGAGAGCCATTTGCTCAGCCGGAATTTTTGCGGCAGCTTGTAACGGCCTGCAGCAGAATTGGAATTAATACTGCTGTTGAAACCAGCGGCTATTTTGACTGGGAGCAGGTAGAAGAAATTTTCGAATTACTAGACTGTGTTTTTATCGATATCAAGCACATGGATGACGTGCGCCATAGAGAAATGACCGGGGTGGGCAATGACAAAATTTTAGAAAATATTGCCCGTATATCCCGGGCTCACCCGTATACCATTGTCCGCGTTCCCTTAATATCCGAAGTGAATGCCAATGAGCAAAACATCCATATGATGTGTGAGTTTATTACAAGCCATACTGGCGTTAAAGGAGTGGAACTCCTCCCTTATCACGATTTTGGCGAGTCCAAATACCGGGCTGTTGGAGCGCAAGTCGGTAAGTTTACAACCCCTGAAGCGGCAACAATTAATAATTTAAAAAAAATAATAGCGGACTATAATATTCCAGTTGTGGATTTTAAGTAGCATAAGATTAAAAAGCAGGATGTTATATTATAAAGCAATGGTGCTTTAAATGAAGTAGTAAAAATATGTTCATTTGAAGCACCATTTATTCAATAGGGAATTAACAGAATTAAGCGCACCTTTCAAATATTGAAAAACCTGATATCTTGGTTTTCTATAGCAGTGCTTAAACAGAGTGCTGATAGATATAGAAAGTAGAAAAGTATTAAGGAGGACAAGTAAAGAATGAATGACAAGAAGCAGAAAGCATTTCAGTTTGTAGACGCGCATCGTGAGGAAATGGTATCACTGTGGGAAGAAATTGTTAGTATGGAAAGTGGTCCTCATGAAAAAGAAGGAATTGATAAGGTAGCTGCACGCTTCAAACAGATATTAGATCAAGAAGGGGCAGCTTCCCGTTTGGTAGAGTTCGAAAAAGCCGGCAGCATGTTAATTGCTGAATTTGAGGGGAAACAGCCAAAACCGGGTGTAATCTTTATAGGACATATGGACACGGCCATTCCGGCCGGTGCAATTAAAGAACGGCCTTTTACCATAAAGGATGGTATCGCTTACGGGCCGGGTGTCCTTGATATGAAAGGCGGTATTGTATCTGCTATTTATGCAATAAAGGCTTTACGGGCAGCGGGCTATGACTCATGCGCGCTGAAAGTGCTTCTTGCCGGAGATGAAGAGGTATTACACGCTCACTCGACTGCGCCTGATGTTTTTCTTAAAGAAGCAGCAGGCTACGCTGCAGCCTTCAATGTTGAGACAGGCTTTGTTGATGACGGAATCGTTGTCGGCCGTAAAGGCGTTGCACAAATAATGCTGGAAGTGAAAGGTACTGCTGCTCATGCGGGAAATGATCCGGAAAACGGCCGGAGTGCTATTTTGGAAATAGCTCATAAGATTATTGCCGTACAAAAATTAACGGACTGGGAAAAAGGCATCAGCTTCAACGTAGGAGTAATGCAAGGTGGCACAACATCCACAGCTGTTCCTGATTATGCAAAGATTTTAATTGATGTCCGCTATAAGGACCCGGATGACCTGCCAGGCATTATGAAGCAGCTTGAACAGGTTGCTGCTAACGTATCGGTTGAGGGCACCACTGGTGTGGTCACTTATATGCATGGTATTAAGCCGATGAAAACAACGGACGGGGTTCTGCAATTATTTGAAGTTGTAAAACAAGCGTATGAAGAAAACGGCTTTGGCACTCCTTATGCCAAACGTGTGGGTGGCGCATCTGATTCGGCATATTCTGTTCTGGCAGGAGTACCGACTGTGTGCGCAATGGGAGTAAAAGGCGGGCGCAATCACAGTCCTGAGGAATTTGCCCAGGTAGAGAGCCTATTTGAAAGAGCTAAGCTGATGGTTGATTGTGTGCTTAAACTGGACAACCTGTAAAATTGACAGATTTTGATTAAGGGTCTTTACGATAGATAGTTTAACTAATCAGGAGGAGATCTTATGGCAGAAGAAAATCAGGAAAAGTACAAGGTTACATGGAAAGGCTGGCTATCATTAATCATCTTGCTTATTTCTTTCTCCGGTGTATTTGCCAAGATGGATGGTCCTTTACGGGCGTTGGATTTTCAAGTGCTTACAGGCGACTTCGGCCAGGTTGCCAAAGGGGTAATTTTTACCGGAAAAGGCGGCACTGGGGCACGTGATGGATTCATGTTTGCCTTGACGTTGTTCCCAACTCTGATGTTTGCGCTTGGCTGTATTCAGGTTGCTGAGTCGCTTGGCGCTTTGCGGGCAGCTGAAGTGGTGTTTCGCCCTATTTTAAAGCCTTTTATGGGACTGCCCGGTGCCACTGGACTGGCCTTTGTCAGCAGCTTAACCAGTTCTGATGTAGCGGCAGTCATGACAAAAGGATTAGTGGAAGATAAAATGATGACCGAAGAAGAGCGAACTATTTTTGTTGCCTATCAATATGCCGGGTCTGCGCCGGTGACCAATACATTCGGTACTGGTGCAGCCCTGCTGCCGATTAGTGTTTTGCCGGTGGGAATCATTATTGGTCTAATCTTTGTTGTTAAAGTCATGGGGGCCAATTTAGTCCGGTTCTATCTAAAATGGCTTATTTCTAAAAGAAGGGTTGAAGGGAGCGGAATAAATGGCTAATCAAACTGCTGCAGGTATGGATTTAAAAAAGATTAAGCCCAGTATAGTAGAAGAATTTGTGGCAGGAGCTAAAAAAGGGTTTTATATCGGCGCAGAAATGATTGCGCCAGCTATGGTCTTGGCATATGTACTGATTCAGTTTCTGGATATTACCGGATTAATGAAGAGTGTCGGTCAAATTTTAGAGCCGGTGATGATTCTGTTTGGTCTGCCGGGTGAGGCCGTGTTTGCTTTAGTTGCTGCTTTTTTTGCCAAAGCGGCGGGATGTGCTACTGCAGCTACCCTGTATTCCAAAGGGATAATAACGGCTGCCCAAGCGACAATCTTATTTCCGGCGTGCGTAACGATGGGGACGCTTATTGGACACTTTGTCCGTATTGTAATTGTTTCCAATGTAGATCGCAAATGGCATTCACTGCTCATATGTGTTCCACTTGTAGATGCTGCTGTTGTTATGATATTAACCAGAATAGTGATAAATGTTATGGGACTAAACGGATAATTTCAATAAAAATGGAAGGGGGCAGAATTGCGGTTGCTAAGCCGGGCAAGCCTGCCCCCCTGGTATTAGAGTTGCGAGTAAGTAGCAAGCAATAAGTATTTCATTCCAGATGAGAGAGGATCGATGACGAATATGAAAAGAAAAATGCAGACTATGGACGGAAATACAGCAGCAGCCTACATCTCTTACGCATTTACCGATGTAGCGGCGATTTTTCCTATTACCCCGTCTTCCAATATGGCGGAGAGTGTCGACGAGTGGGCTGCTCAGGGTAAAAAGAACCTGTTCGGGCAAACGGTGGAGGTTGTGGAAATGCAGTCGGAAGGCGGTGCAGCCGGTGCTGTTCACGGTTCGCTGCAGGCTGGTGCATTGACTACTACCTATACTGCCTCGCAAGGTTTATTGCTGATGATTCCTAATATGTATAAAATTGCCGGAGAACTATTGCCTGGCGTATTTCATGTTAGTGCCCGTGTAGTTGGGGCCAATGCCATCAGTATTTTTGGTGATCATTCCGATGTTATGGCCACGAGACAGACAGGTTTTGCCATGCTTGCCGAGAGCAGCGTTCAGCAGGTCATGGATTTGTCCGCTGTAGCGCATTTAGCGGCAATTAAGGGCCGGGTGCCATTCCTCAATTTCTTTGACGGATTTAGAACTTCACATGAAGTTCAGAAAATTGAAGTGCTTGAATATGAGGAATTGGATAGGCTGCTGGACCGCGACGATGTGGATGCGTTTAGAAAACGGGCGCTCAATCCTGATCACCCATTGACGAAAGGCACTGTACAAGGCAGCGATATTCACTTCCAGCAAAGAGAAGTTTCTAATCGTTTCCACCAGGACATTCCGGCAATTGTTGAAAATTATATGGCTGAAATCAGCAAATTAACAGGCCGGGAATACCATTTATTCAATTATTATGGTGCGCCTGATGCAGAGCGGTTGATTATTGCCATGGGATCTATGTGTGAAACCATTGAAGAGGTCGTGGATTATCTTACTGCTCAGGGCGAAAAAGTCGGCTTGCTGACGGTACATCTTTACCGGCCGTTTTCATTAGAGCATTTCTTTAAATACATCCCGGAAACTGTGCAAAAAATTGCCGTTCTGGACAGAACCAAAGAAATGGGAGCATTGGCGGAGCCGCTTTATCTCGATGTGAAAAGCGCGTTTTACGGCAAAGAGTGGCAGCCTGTTATTGTTGGCGGGCGCTGTGGCGTAGGCGGCAAAGATGTAATACCGAGCCATATTCATGGAGTGTTTGAAAGCTTAAAAGCCAACAAGCCGCAGGACAATTTTACAGTCGGTATCATTGATGATGTAAACCATACCTCGCTGCCGTTCGGTGCAGATATAGATACGACTGCTACAGGTACCAAAGCTTGTAAGTTCTGGGGAATTGGCTCAGACGGAACTGTCGGTGCCAATAAGAATTCTATAAAAATTATTGGTGATCACACTGATATGTATGCTCAGGCTTATTTTGCCTATGATGCAAAAAAATCAGGCGGAGTTACCATTTCTCATTTGCGCTTTGGACAAAAACCGATTAAATCTCCCTATTTGATTAATAAGGCTGATTTTATCGCCTGTCATAATCAGTCCTATGTTTATAACTACAATGTCCTGGAAGGGCTAAAGCCCGGCGGCAGCTTTCTGTTAAACTGCCAATGGAGCAAAGACGAGCTTGAGCAGAATTTGCCGGCAGCAATGAAACGATATCTTGCTGCGAACAACATAGCAATGTACATAATTGATGCGGTAGCGATTGCGCAGCAACTGGGTCTTGGCGGAAGGATTAACATGATTATGCAGGCAGCGTTCTTCAAAATCGCCGGCATTATCCCGGAAGAAGAGGCTGTAAAATACCTGAAAGACGCAATTAAAAAATCCTATGGCAAAAAAGGCGAAAAAGTGGTTGCCATGAATCATGCTGCCGTTGATCAGGGAATTGCCTCTATCGTGAAGGTAATTGTTCCTGCGTCATGGCAAGAGGCACAAGACACAGAAATGTCCGGCAAGGATGTTCCGGCATTTATTAAAGATATCCTAATTCCTATGAACCGCCAGGAAGGCGATAAGCTGCCGGTAAGTGCATTTATTGGACTGGAGGACGGCTCATACCCCATGGGAACGGCTGCCTATGAAAAACGGGGTATTGCGATTGAGGTGCCCGAGTGGCAGGCAGAAAAATGTATTCAGTGTAATCAGTGTTCGTATGTTTGTCCCCATGCGGCAATCAGACCGGTACTATTCAATGAGACAGAAAAACAGCAGGCACCTGCCGGTTTGCAGACAAAGCCTTGCATTGGACAGAAAGAGTTATCCTTTGTTATGGCAGTCTCGCCTTACGATTGTACCGGGTGCGGTAACTGCGCTCAAGTTTGCCCTGCTAAGGAAAAGGCCCTGATAATGAAACCATTGGACACCCAATTGCTGCAGGCCGAACAATGGAACTACGCGGTCTCAGTTACTCCAAAGGCTAACCCAATGAACGCTTTTACAGTAAAGGGGAGCCAATTTGAGCAGCCTCTGCTGGAATTTTCCGGTGCATGTGCCGGCTGTGGGGAAACGCCGTATGCCAAGCTGGTGACACAATTATATGGTGAACGGATGATGATTGCCAATGCTACGGGCTGTTCATCAGTTTGGGCCGACAGCGTTCCTTCATTGCCATACACGACTAACCATCGCGGGCATGGACCGGCTTGGGGGAACTCCTTATTTGAGGATAATGCCGAGTTTGGCTTAGGTATGCTGATGGCCGGCAAGCAGCTTAGAAAGCAAGTTGCACTTGCTATTGAGAAGGCTGCGCAATTAGATCTTGGAGAAGATTTCAAAGCTGCCTGCGAAGACTGGCTGGCGAACATGGATCGGGGAGAAGGCAGCCGGGCAAGAGCGGATAAGCTGATCAGTGAGCTAAGTCAGATCAAAGGCGAAGATCCCCTGCTTAATGAGATCTACAAAAACCGGGACTTCCTTGTAAAACGGTCGCAATGGATTTTTGGCGGTGACGGCTGGGCCTATGACATTGGCTTCGGTGGCTTGGATCATGTTTTAGCTTCAGGAGAAGATGTTAATATTCTAGTATTTGATACCGAAGTGTATTCCAACACGGGCGGTCAGTCTTCCAAAGCTACTCCGACTGCCGCAATTGCTAAATTTGCTGCAAGCGGTAAAAAGACCAAGAAGAAGGACCTCGGCATGATTGCCATGAGCTATGGGTATGTTTACGTGGCGCAAATTGCCATGGGTGCCGATAAAAACCAAACCTTAAAAGCGATTGCCGAAGCAGAGGCTTATCCGGGGCCATCATTGATCATCGCTTATTCGCCCTGCATCAACCACGGACTGAAAGTTGGTATGGGCTGCAGCCAATTGGAAGCTAAACGGGCAGTAGACAGCGGCTATTGGGCGATGTATCGCTATAATCCTCAGCTAACAGCTGCAGGTGAGAATCCCTTCAAGATGGATTCAAAGGAACCTTCGATGGATTTTAAAGAGTTCTTGCTGGGTGAAGTGCGGTATTCCTCACTATTACAGCAATTCCCTGATGCCGCTGAAGCGCTGTTTGCTAAAACGGAGCAAGATGCAAAAGAGAAACTTGCGAAATATAAGGCGTTGGCAAATCAATAATGATCGAGCTGCGCTAATGTCAGCTTAAATAGGAGGAATGGAATCAATGAAGAGTGTTGTTACCACCAATAAGGCTCCGGCAGCAATAGGACCTTACTCACAGGCAATTAAAACAGGAGGGCTGCTGTTTGTTTCCGGACAGATTCCGGTTGATCCCGCTACGGGGGAAGTTGTAGTCGGTGATGTTGCTGCACAGACCAGACAGGCTATTAAAAATATTATTGCGATTTTGCAAACGCAAAATATAGGCTTGGAAAATGTGGTGAAAGCCACCGTATTCCTTACAGATATGAATGATTTTCCAAGCGTCAATCAAGTATACGGCGAATTTTTCCCCCATGCCGCTCCAGCCAGAAGCTGCGTTCAGGTAGCACGATTACCTAAAGATGTTTCTGTTGAGATTGAAACCATTGCCTATCTATAGTCTAAAATCGTTAGATACTTATTTTTTAAGCTAAATTAAATGTTTTGCTCTTGTGTGAGGGAAGAAGCGGAATAAACGCTTTCTTCCCTGACGCTTTATGCAATGATAGGCAAAAGATAGTTAAGAGGTTTTAGCTGAGGAGGATGGACTTGGATAAAATACTTGCCAATAAGATTATGAATTTTATTTTCCAGGAAACAGAGCTTAGTGCGGTAATTTGTGATCATACAGGCACCATCATCGCAGCAAGAGATGCTTCCCGCGTAGGGAAAGCTCACAGCGGTTCTCAAAAGGTGCTTACAGAGAAGCTGGAAGGCCGCGTCGTAACCGCTGAGGATGAAGAACTTTCGGGTGGAACTATGAAAATGGGCGTTCACCTGCCAATCATATATAAGAATGAATGGGTTGGCAGCTTTGGAATAGGAGGAGACCCTATTTATTCCAAGCCTATTGCCAAAATTGCCACAGGTCTTTTCCGATGGGAGTTGCAGGCTGTGGAGAACAAGAACCTGCTGCATGAGCAGGCGCAGCAGGTCAGCGATGCGATTAACACTATTGCAGCTACTATTGAGGAACTGAACGCATCACACGAAGACCTGGCTGCTACAATGCATGAAGTCGCAGATTTGACGGATCATGTGTCGGCTAATGTCAATAATACTGATTCGGTCATCGCAATGATTCAGCAGATCGCTGGACAGACAAATCTGCTTGGTCTGAATGCCGCTATTGAGGCCGCCAGAGTGGGTGAGCACGGCAGGGGGTTTGCTGTTGTAGCCGAAGAGGTTCGCAAGCTTTCCGATCAGAGCCATCGTTCTGCAAAAGACATTCAGACTACTCTTAGGGATTTAAAGACTTCCATGGAACAGGTTATTGATCATACCAGACAGACTGCAGGGATTACCCAGGAACAGGCAAAGGCGACAGAGGCTATTACTGAACGGGTAATTACATTGCAGTACGTTGGTCAAAGACTACTTTCAATGGCGAAAGAAGAATAGGCAGGTGAAGTATATGGACGGACGGAAAAAGCAGGCTTTTCAGTTTATCGATGAACACCGGGAGGAAATGCTGGCACTATGGCAAGAACTCGTTAACCTGGAAAGCGGTTCGAAGCATAAGCCGGGAATCGATGCTGTCGCTGGCAGGATCCAGCAAATCCTGGCAAGTGAAGGGGGAGCTACCCGGATTATTCAGCTGGAGCAGGCTGGCAACATGTTAATCGGTGAGCTTGGTGCCGACAGAAAAAAATCGAAGGTACTGCTTCTTGGCCATATGGATACCGTTTTTCCAGTAGGGACTACTGCTAACAGGCCATTTGCCATTCGTGACGGTATCGCTTATGGGCCAGGGGTCCTCGATATGAAGGGCGGGATTGTGGCTGCTCTATATGCCATGAAAGCATTACAGGCGGCAGGGTACGACGAGCGGCCGCTGAAGATGATTCTGGCCGGTGATGAAGAGGTAGCTCATGTGAATTCCAATGCTGCAGAACTGTTTGTGGCAGAAGCACGGGGAGCGGCAGCGGCATTTAACTGTGAGACGGGTTTTACCGATGACGCTATTGTTGTCGGGCGTAAAGGAACGGCACTTTTTGAGCTTGAAGTTAAAGGTGTTGCTGTCCATGCCGGTAATGAACCGGAAAACGGCCGTAGTGCTATTTTGGAAATCGCCCATAAAGTAATTGCTATTCAGAATTTGACAAACTGGAAGACCGGTACAACCTATAATGTAGGAGTCATTCAAGGCGGAACAGTGCCAAATGCAGTACCGGGATATGCTAAAATCATTGTTGATGTCCGGTATCTTGAACCTGCTTTATTGCCGGAAATTCGCCGACAAATGCAGGAGGTAGCCGCTAAGGCTTATGTCCCTGACACTATTACCGTAATAAATGAGATACCTGGTATAGCACCAATGAAAAGAACGAGGGAAGGAGATGAACTTTTTTCTATTGTTAAAAAGACGTATGAAGAAATGGAGCTAGGAAATCCTTATGCCAAGCTGGTCGGCGGCGGTTCGGATTCAGCTTACAGTGTACTGGCTGGAGTTCCGACTGTCTGTGCTATGGGTGTGAAGGGCGGCAGAAATCATAGTCCGGAAGAATTCGCGATAGTGGACAGTCTGTTTGAACGGGCTAAGTTGCTTGCCTCATGTATAATCAATTTGAATTTAAAATAGGTTTATCAATCAGGAGCAGATGAATGGTAGCCTCCTACTATATTTACCCTATAATAGGAGGCTCGTTTTATTATCCTATAATTTCCATCCATAACAGTATTGACAACTTGTTACGGACAAGGTATACTGATATTCGCAGTCGAGGTTGTAAACAACGTTTGCAACTGATGCAACAATCCAATATTAGAAGTGTTGTGTGGAAGCATGGAGAGGTGTCCGAGCGGCTGAAGGAGCATGATTGGAAATCATGTGTACGGGAAACTGTACCGAGGGTTCAAATCCCTCTCTCTCCGCCATAAATCCTTAACACAAAATGGCCGTCATATGCGGCCATTTATTTTTAAGGTCCGCCCATGGCAATCACTTGGGTCTTGCGCAATGGAAACTCATGAACCCCGTCAGGTCCGGAAGGAAGCAGCGGTAAGTGATAATTTCTATGTGCCGCGAGGGTGCCTGAGGGGTTGTCATGGTCGGACCTTAAACGTTGTCGGCCGTCGATAACCCCCCATCTACGTTGTACCCGCAAGGGGTAAGCCGAAATGCTAAGGCACTAAAGCGCCAAGGATTTCGCATTTGCGACTGCGGGCGCTCGCTTGTCGTACCCCAATGTACTGTCTTCGCTCGCGTCCTCGTCGCGCCTAGTATATGGAGCTTTCTCAACGGCCTAAGCTGAGCGCTGTCATAGGGACGGTTATTGTGACCCAAAATAACTTACGCGTTAATCATCAATTGATATTGTAAAATAGAGTATAATGCAGCCGTGGGGCTGTTTTTTTGTAGGAGTAATTGAAAAAGGAAATACTAATCCTTGTGTGGAATATTGCATAAGAGGGGGGTGTGAACATGGCTTATCTGGCATTGTACCGTCAATGGCGGCCCCAGGATTTTGATAATCTTATCGGGCAGGAGCATATTAATACAACGCTGAAAAATGCCATTACCACCGGCAAGATTGCACATGCGTACTTGTTCGCCGGTCCGCGAGGTACAGGCAAAACGAGTACAGCCAAAATATTGGCAAAAGCGCTGAACTGCATACACGGCCCGACCCCTAGTCCGTGTAATCAGTGCGCTGCCTGTGAGCGTATTACTGCCGGCAGTTCAATGGATGTTTTTGAAATAGATGCTGCCTCCAATCGTGGGATTGACGAAATACGTGATTTACGGGAAACTGTTAAATTTGCACCAGTCGAGGGACAAAAAAAAGTATATATTATTGACGAAGTGCATATGCTGACCACCGAAGCCTTTAATGCTTTATTAAAGACGCTAGAGGAGCCGCCAGGGCATGTAGTCTTTATCTTGGCTACAACCGAGCCTCACCGGATACCGGCAACTATTCACTCCCGCTGTCAACGCTATGACTTTAGGCGCATTGGCCTCAGGGAAATTGAAGGGCGCTTGGCGATGGTTGCGGAAAAAAGTAATATTCAAATTGCACCTGATGCTATCCGGCTCATTGCAAATCATGCAGATGGCGGAATGCGCGATGCGCTGAGTATTTTGGATCAATGCGCCAGTCTGGAAGCAGACTCGGTAACGGCAAATGATGTGCGTCAACTGCTGGGTCTTATCGGCCATGAATGGGTATGGCGTATGGCAGAAGCAGTAATTGACCGGAATGCGCCGGTAATCCTGACGGATCTTGAACAGATTATTACGCTAGGCAAGGATGGCCGCCAGGTTTTGATTGAATTAGCGTTACATATGCGTAGTCTGATGCTGTATAAGGCTGCTCCTGATTTGGAGGGGGTAGACCGGTATAGTGATAGTCAAGAAGTGTTGGCAGGTCAAAGTTCAAAACTTACTCACAGTGAGCTTGTGCAGATCATTCAAATGCTGCATGAAGGGGCAAATGATACAAAATGGTCACCTGAACCACGCATTACGATCGAAATGACGCTGCTATCTGCTTGTCGCCGCAGCGGTGGTGAAGATCTGTCTGCTTTAGTCGACCGAATTACCCAGCTGGAATCTCGACTGAGTAGTGTTGTTAGTGGAGGGATTGCAATTAGTGCTGCAAGACCTGCTAGTCCACCAATAGCTGAGATAAAACCGGTGATCGTGGTGCCTGGTGTACCACAGTCTACTCCGGTAGAAACACCTAAAGCCGAACCCATAGTTAATAAAGCGGCTGTACCTGTTGGTGATGTAAAAGCAGTATGGGATGCAGTACTCAAACAGCTGGTATCTGAAGGTAAGCGCGCTGTTCATGCCTGTGTATCACAAGGACAGCTGGTTTCTTTAGATGACAAGACGGCAACGGTTCGCTTTACCAGCCAGTTTGCTAAAGATCGCACAGAAAAAGACGATTTCCGGATGCTGATTGAAAAGGGCCTGGCTCAAGTCAGTGGACAGCAAGTGCGGCTTCAATGTGTACTAGGGGCAGCTGCGACTGCGCCAGCAGCTAAGAAGGAGACACCTGCTCCTGTCAGTGCTCCGGTGTCTGCAGTCAATACGACGCAGTCTGATCAGAATCATCCTGTTCTTCGCCAAGCGATTCAAATGTTTGGCGGGAAAATTATACAGGAAGAATAAAATGGCTTTTGCCATAAATAAGGGAGGATTTACTATATGTTTGGCAACATGGGCAATATGGCAGGTATGATGAAGAAAGTTCAGAAGCTGCAAGCCGATATGTCTAAGATGCAAGAAGAGTTGAAAACCCGTACACTGGAATCTACAGCCGGCGGCGGTGCTGTAAAGGTTGTTATTAATGGTGAAAAGCAAATCGTTTCGCTTAAAATTGCGCCTACCGCTGTTGATCCGGAAGATGTGGAAATGCTGGAAGACCTTGTTGCTGCAGCTGTCAATGAGGCGCTGAAAAAAGTTGATGATATGATGGCGCAGGAAATGGGCAAGTTGACTGGTGGAATGAATCTGCCGCCTGGAATGTTCTAATTCTATGCAACATGTAGCTCCGTTAGCCAAACTGGTGGAACAATTTCGCCGTTTACCGGGAATCGGGCCGAAGTCTGCAACCCGTCTTGCTTACTATGTGCTTGAAATGGAAAAAGGTCAGGCTCAAGCTTTGGTCCATGCAATTGTTGAGGCCAAAGATAAAATTGGGTATTGCTCAGTGTGCTATAATTTCACTGATACTGATCCCTGCAAAATATGTCAGGCCCAGAGTAGAGACAATACGGTAATCTGTGTTGTCGAAGAACCGCGGGCAGTTGCGGCAATTGAGCGTTCACGCGATTACCGTGGCCTTTATCATGTATTACATGGCGCGTTATCACCGTTGGACGGCATAGGCCCTGAAGATATACGAATTAAAGAACTGTTGCAGAGATTGCAAACTGGTAATATAAGAGAAGTCATCATGGCTACCGATCCGGATGTAGAAGGTGAGGCTACAGCTATGTATCTGGCGCGTCTATTGAAACCCCTTGGTGTGAAAGCGACCCGCATTGCTCATGGATTACCCGTTGGTGGTGATATTGAGTATGTTGATGAAGTGACACTGGCCAAAGCGGTGGAAAATCGGCGCGAGTTATAGAAAATGTTGAAAGACTTGGTGCAAACCAGGTCTTTTATGTTTAATGTCCTTTCTGCATGGGAATAATAACCATCAGGAGGGGATCATGATGAATGCACCATGGATGAATATCATAACTGCCGGCGGTAAGATGGTTAGTGGTTTAATGGAAAATGAGCGGGAAAAAAACCACTCAGCAGAAATGTCGCTGCCAGAGAGTATTGAGCAGGCGCGTCGTGAGTGGCAGGACGCGCAGGATTACTACAATACAGTTACCGATAAGGACTTGATAGATCACGCTGCTTATATGATTCAGGCTGCTGAAAAGAAATATATATATTTGATGAAAAGAGCTCGTGCTGAGGGTATTGTCAATTCTAAATACACAACTTCAGAGCATTAAGCCGCCAGGTCTCATATTAATACGCTACTTTCTATAATACTGGGACATAATAACTTACGTTTTAATGATAATAGCAGGGTGATGAGCCCTGTTGTTGTTTTACTACAGAGAATTTATCATAATTACGGGCAAATGCCGTATACATGTACCAAGGAGGTGCAGATATGGCGATGGAATGGTTATCCTGGCTATTTATTGACAGCTCGAATTTGAAGCCAGCTGAAGTGCCGCTGGAGAAGCTTATTGAGCAAGCCAAGCAGGACTGGTGCTTAGCGCAAGAAGCATTTCGTACTTCACCTGATAATGAAGATTTAATTGACTCAGCAAGTTATATGATTTTAGCAGCCGAGCGGCGCTATATTTATTTTCTTAAAAAGGCAAGGCAGGAAAATTTTTATTATTCTCCTTATGGTAATGCGCAATTTTAACTTGTAATGAAGCTGGACAGCTTCATTATTTTTTTGGCATAAGCAGGACGGGCGTCGTATATATTGAAGTAAGTATAAATATTATACGTGCGAGAGGAGAATGCTCATGCCTGCCATTGGTGGACTATCTGGTGATATGACTATTGCTATTGCGTATGTATTTGGAATCATCCTGCTTTATATCATAGGGCGTATGTTCTTTATGCCGATAAAATTGATTTTTAGATTGATTTATAATGGCTTGATTGGTGGCGTTATGCTATGGGCAGTAAACTTTATTGGCAGTCATGTTGGGTTTATGATTGCAATTAATCCTTTGACGGCATTAATTGCTGGCTTTCTTGGATTGCCGGGAGTTATTTTGCTGATTTTGTTTAAAATATTCATTGTCTAATATTTTACTAGCCTGCGACAGGTATTGGTCTTTGATTGACGAGCTTTTCGTATGGACAAGGGGGTTAATATGAGCCTGATTATTGAGGCTTATGTAGGGGAATATGCCAGTGGTAAAAGTGAGAATGCGGTAAATCGGGCAATTAAACTCTGCCGGAACGGATTGCCGGTAACGTTAGTGGATTTGGATACGGTGGAGCCTTGTTATACGATCAGACCTATTAAACGGGAACTAGAAGCAATGGGAATAACGGTCGATGCCTGGGAAACCCGGGACACTGTTGGCTTAGGCGAAGCAGGGAACACAATAAAAGGTTCAATGAGATGGGCGCTCAGGCGTCCGGGTAATATTATCCTTGATATAGGCTATGGTGTTCATGGCGCGGCTATTTTCAATCTGATTGAAGGAGCGAATGAAAACCCCTGGCTAACTATCATTGGCGTCATTAATATGTCGCGGCCTTTTACTGCAAGCGTTGAGGATATTGTCGACTATGTGAAAACGCTGGGGCGAGTGGATGCATTATTGAATAATACACACATGGCGGAAGAAACAACGGTCGAAATTGTGCAGAACGGTGCTCGCGGTGTCTATGAAGCGGCCCAAATACTAAACCTACCTATGATAGCCACATCTGCAGTCAAGGAGATTGCCGAGAAAATCGGAGCTGTGGATTGTATAGGAGCACCTATTCGTTCGTTGGAGCGTATCATGCCGCGAACATTTTGGTAAAAAAATCCGTAATAGTGAATTTGGGTGTATATCTAAGCATAAGGAAGCATATATTAACATTTGTGGGACAAATCAAGGTGGTGTGCCTATTTCCGGTATTGGCCTGGTTGTACATAATTGAGTAGTTATGATATAGTATTACTTACCGCAGGAGATGCGGTGGTAATGTTCTGGAAGTAATGTGATTGAAAGATCAGTACAACGAAACATTATGAAAAAAAGATGTTGACAAAACAAAATGGTTATGTTAACATAAATAAGCTGTCAC
>NZ_DALZUO010000045.1:0-19498 GCF_032013335.1 Anaerospora sp.
GCTGGAAACGGCCTGGGAGGATAGGGAGTCGCTGATTAGACAAAAAGCACTTACACATGTGAGTGCTTTTTTGCTTTGTCTATTGAAAAAAAATCAATTTGATTAGCCAAGCACTTACTATGTAAGTGCTTTTTTGTATTTCATAGAAAAATATATAGTCAGTAAAAGTAAGTGCTGAATTTTTTTCATTTTATTTTCGTTTAGCGCTGAAAAATGGGCAGTTAATGCTGAAAAATGGGCAGTTAAAGAAGCCGTTCTTTATAGATTAATGATATGATGTGCTGAAATTTGGGCAGAAAGCATATTGTATAGAAGCAATTTAACCCTATATAGACTGGGCGGAGAGAATTCAACTTGTTGGTACGGAATTTGCATTATAACGATAATGAGGACGTAAGCATCAGAATGGAAGTAAGGAGGGAGTTAAAATCCATAGATTAGCTGCACAATGTAGTATCAGTGTAGTAAGTACTGCCAAAAAAGGATGGAGGGAATTTATTATGGAAAAAAACGGATGCCAATTTGGGACACATCGGACTTTGGAGCCAATCGGTATTTTACCTCAGCCAGCATGGAAAATTGACAATACCATGGATATATATAATAACGAATTATTAATTGAGGTAGATACATTAAATATTGACGCAGCCAGTTTTACACAAATTAAAAAACAAGCCCAAGGAAACCCGGACGAAATGGAAAGAATTATGCTTGAAACTGTTGAGAAGCGTGGTAAACATCATAATCCGGTAACCGGATCGGGCGGCATGCTGATGGGGACTGTTAGCAAAATTGGTTCAGCATGGGCAGGAAAAACTCCGGTAAAAGTTGGCGACAGGATTGCTACGTTAGTATCACTTTCCTTGACACCCTTAAAAATTAATAAAATAAAAAAGATTCACCTGGAAAAAGAGCAAGTAGAAGTAGATGCTCAGGCAATTTTATTTAGCAGCGGTATATATGCAGTTTTGCCAGAAGATATGTCACCTTCACTGGCACTGGCAATATTAGATGTTGCCGGAGCTCCGGCACAGACCGCGCATTTGGTACGCCCAGGTCAGAACGTGCTTGTTATTGGCGGTGGTGGCAAATCAGGAATGCTCTGTTTATATGAAGCCAAAAAAAGGGCCGGTGTTACGGGAAAAGTTATTGGCTTAGGTTCCAGCAAGGGAAGCTGTGACAGAATGCGCAAAATGGCACATGCCGATATTGTTATTCAGGTAGATGCCACTGACCCGCTAGCAGTAATGAAGGCTGTTTCAGATGCTACAAATGGCGAGCTTGTTGACGTAGTAATCAACTGTGTTAATATCCCGGGTACGGAAATGGGTTCGATTATGGCGACAAAGGAAAGAGGAACAGTTTATTTCTTTAGTATGGCAACAAGCTTTACCGGCGCTGCTCTTGGGGCAGAAGGGATAGGAAAAGACGTAACCATGTTGGTTGGTAATGGCTATTGCCGGGATCACGCAGTGATTGCACTACAAACAGTCAGAGAGAATCCCGTTCTTTTAAAAACCTTTGAGGAGCTTTACTCGTAGAGATGTTTGCCTGGCAAGAACTTCTTCAGAAGCAGCCTGCTGTGATAACAATCGTTGGTATGGCTAAAAACGTCGGAAAAACAGTAACTCTGAATTATGTACAAAAGACTATTCATAAGGAAGGTTACGTATTGGGGCTGACCTCTATTGGCCGGGATGGAGAGACGTTTGATGCCTTAACAAACCTGGAAAAACCAGGAATAGTGGTGCAGCCAGGGACGATAGTGGCTACTGCCGAGAAAATGATTGTAGATAATAGCGTTTGGGATTGTTTGCAGGTTACTAATATTTTGACTCCTCTAGGGAAAGTTATCATCCTTCGGGCGAAAGCTATAAATAAAGTAGTACTTGCAGGGCCAAGTAAAAATAGCGATGTTAAAGATATACTGACCTGTTTAGCGAAATGGGGAGCACGGTGTATTCTTATCGATGGGGCTTTTGATCGTCAAAGTTCAGCTGATCCGTTGGTCAGCCGTCAGGTAATACTGGCCTGCGGGGCAACAGTAAGCCGCGATTTAGCTGAGTTAATTTTAATGACAAAAAGCCGGATAGAGCAGCTAACACTGCCAGCATGTGACGGTTTTTATCAAAATTTATTTGAAAAATACCAAGCAAAAGTGATGACAGTAAAAGCGGGAATAGTTCGAGAAGTGTCGGTACATACAGCTCTGATGAGCCCATCAGAATGGCATAAGGTCCTCAACGAAGACTGTGATGCAATACTTATTAAGGGAGCAGTAAGTGATAGTTTGGCGCAAGCTTTACTAAGGCAAAGTGGGACACCGCTGATTATAGTACAGGATGGCAGTAAAGTATTTATTACGACTACTTTATGGCGCCAGCTGCGGGCTCGCAGTATTCAGTTAATGGTGCTAAACCCGATTTGTCTATTAGGACTAACAATAAATCCAACCTATCCAGGTGGCAAGGGGTTTGATGCCGAAGTATTATTACAGGAAATGGGAAAAGCGTTAGCTCCGTTACCTGTAATTGACATAATGCGAGAGGCAAAATATTAATATTGGCCACCGCGATAAAGGGGGAAATATTTTGGTGAATCAATTAGCTGGCTATGATTGTTGTCTTGATTTGGTATTAAATCAGGTTGACCAAGGCGTACATATTGTTGATTGTGCGGGTATGACAATCTTTTATAACGAGACTGCGGCAGAAGTAGAAGGTTTACAGCCTGCAGATGTTATCGGAAAGCATGTGCTGCAGGTATACCCTTCGCTAACGTTGGAAACAAGTAGTCTGATGGAGGTCTTAGCCAGCGGAAAACCGATAATGAATCAGCAGCAAACAATTGTAAGCAGAAATGGCAGAATTATCACAATTCACTATTCTACAATTCCCCTTTATCGTGAAGGTAAGTTAGTTGGTGCCTGCGATATGTCACGGGATATTACCAAAATTAAAGAGCTTTCTGAACAAGTCATGGACCTTCAGGTGGAATTGCTGGGAACTAAAGGAGCAAATAAGGAAAAAGCAAAGATGCGGGAAGTGAAGTTTGCCAAATATACATTTAATGATATTATCGGCAGCCACGATTCCATCGTTAAATTAAAAGTAATAGGACAGCGAGTGGCGGCGACATCTTCGCCTATTTTAGTAATTGGTGAAACTGGTGCCGGCAAAGAGCTGGTAGTACAGTCAATTCATAACGCATCTACGCGTAAGAATGGACCTTTCATTGCTCAAAATTGTGCTGCTTTTCCGGCAACATTATTGGAAAGTATTTTATTCGGTACAGTCAAAGGCAGTTTTACCGGTGCAGAAAACCGCCCAGGCCTATTTGAACTGGCCGATGGGGGAACGCTGTTTCTGGATGAGATCAATTCAATGCCTATGGAACTGCAGAGCAAGCTGTTAAGGGTCTTGCAGGACGGCAGCTTACGCCGCGTTGGTGATACTCATGTTAGAGAAGTGAATACCAGAATTATTACTTGTACCAATGTGGATCCAGAAGAGGCCGTGCGCAATAAAGAATTGCGAATTGATCTATATTACAGGCTTAATGTCGTTTCACTGCGGGTAGCTCCTCTGCGTGAGCGCAAGAGTGATATACCTGGGCTAGTAGTACATTTTATTAATCTGTACAATGCTAAGTTAGGCTGTCATGTGGAAGGCATCAGAGAAGAAGTAAGTGAAATTTTTTACAGATATACTTGGCCGGGGAATGTTCGTGAGCTTCAGCATGCTATTGAGCATGCCATGAATGTTGTTTCGGGACCATTTATTTCAGTTGATCATCTACCGGAGCACTTACGGCAATATGCCGTAGTAGAGGATGAACAGTCTTATCATTTTGAGGAAGGACAGAGCCTGCCGTCAATTTTAAAACATGTAGAAAGAACGACGCTAATACAGGCTTTAGCGCAATTTGGGGGAAATATCTCTCGCACGGCAGCGTATTTGGGTATACCCCGTCAGACTATACAATACAAGCTAAAGACTCATGGACTAATTGACCGCATTAGAAATAATAATTTCGTTATGGGGGGGAGCGGCCAAGTTGAAAAAACTTAATTTAGATGAAGCAAAAATTGCCCGGGGGAGAGAATTAGCGGGGCAAATTGTAGATCAGATACAAACGTATATTAATGATCATTCTACTGTAACGGTAGAAAGGGCAATATTAAGGCTGCTAGGTATTGACGGTGTTGATCGAGCTGAAGTGCCGCTGGTCAATGGAGTGGTAAATTATTTACAAAAAGCAGGGGTATTGGGAAAAGGTGTTGTCTACTGGCTGGTTAATGCCATGCTCCATTTACAGCAATCACCCCAGCAGATTGCCGAGGCAGTAGTTGACGGGCAGCTTGCTCTGGAACAATTACCGCAGAAAACAGATGAGGAAATTTTAACAGTAGCTGACAGATTGGTTAAAGATGCCTTAGAGAAAATACGCATCCGCCGCAAAGAGCGATCTGAATTAATAGCCTGCCACGGCAAGGGGCCAGAACCAATGTTATATGTTATTGTGGCTACCGGTAATGTTTATGAAGATGCGATTCAGGCACAGGCCGCAGCCCGCCAGGGAGCAGATATTATTGCAGTCATTCGTACTACCGGGCAGAGTTTATTGGATTATGTTCCATATGGAGCAACTACAACCGGTTTTGGCGGTACTTACGCTACTCAAGAAAATTTCCGGATACTTCGGCAAGCCTTAGATGAAGTCAGCAAAGAAGTGAATCGCTATATTTATCTGACAAACTATTGTTCCGGATTATGTATGCCGGAAATAGCGGCAATGGGAGCGCTGGAACGACTGGACGTTATGCTGAACGATTCCATGTATGGAATTATCTTCAGAGATATCAATATGAAGCGTACTTTTGTTGATCAGTTTTTTTCCCGCTTAATTAATGGATACGCTGGTATCATTATCAATACTGGTGAAGATAATTACTTAACAACTGCTGATGCTATAGAAGCTGCCCATACAGTTTTGGCTTCGGAACTAATTAATGAGCAATTTGCCTTTCGGTGCGGAATGCATTCCGGTCAGTTAGGCCTTGGGCATGCCTTTGAAATTGATCCCAATGTAACAAATGGTTTTCTTTATGAATTGTCACAGGCGCAGCTAGTTAGAGAAGTTTTTCCTAACAGCCCGATCAAATATATGCCGCCAACTAAATATATGACTGGAAATATCTTCAAAGGACATGTGCAGGATACGTTATTCAATGCGTGCTCTATCATGACTGGCCAGGGGCTTCATTTGCTAG
This sequence comes from Anaerospora sp., assembly GCF_032013335.1. Lineage (NCBI taxonomy): Bacteria > Bacillati > Bacillota > Negativicutes > Selenomonadales > Sporomusaceae > Anaerospora > Anaerospora sp. Next base: position 5,273 of record NZ_DALZUO010000045.1, read on the forward strand.
GAATGTTAACAGAAGCGATTCATACACCGCATATTCAGGACCGGTTTCTCAGTATTGAGTCAGCAAAGTATGTTTTCAATACCATGCGCGATTTAGCAGATGAAATTTGTTTTCGGCCAGGGGGATTTATTGAGCAGCGGGCAAAAGAGGTATTGGATAATACAATCGGTTTATTAGAGCAGATTGCCGGTATTGGCTTAATGGAAGCCTTAGCGAAGGGATATTTTGCAGAAATTAGTCGTTCTCCTGAAGGCGGTAAAGGATTAGAGGGCGTTTTCCAGAGAGAGCCAGGCTACTTGAATCCATTTATTCCGCTGATGCTGCAAGGAGGAAATGAGAATGACTGATTTGACAAATGTCAGACCATACGGCGACACTTTGGATGACGGAATGGTTCAGTTATCGTTTACTCTGCCGGTGCCATTAAACAATGCGACGAAAGAAGCGGCCAGGCAGCTGGTTGTAAAAATGGGGCTTTCAGAGCCGGTAGTTGTTCATGCCGGAGAGATCAGCGATACCTTTAGTTTCTTTATTATTTATGCAAAATGCCGGGAAGGTGTAGATGTTACTAAAATTGTGGCGCCAGACGTTGCCTTGCAAGTACTGTCCAAAAAAGAAGTTGATGAGTTTATTAAGCATACGGTCAGACGTAAATTGAATGTGCTAGGTGCCTGTATTGAAAGCGATGCCCATACGGTAGGTATTGACGCTATTATGAATATGAAAGGTTTTAATGGTCATAAAGGACTGGAAAGCTATCACGAAATTAATGCGGTGAATATGGGAGCTCAGGTTTCCTGCGAGGAGGTTATCCGTAAAGCGTATGACATCCAGGCGGATGCCATTTTAATATCTCAGGTTGTAACTCAAAAGAACATACATATCACGAACCTTACGAAGTTGGCTGATATGCTTGAGGCTGAAGGATTGAGAGATAAGCTGACTTTAGTCGTAGGCGGACCGCGAATTACTCATGAGTTAGCTAAGGAATTGGGATATGATGCCGGTTTCGGACCTAATACTTATGCAGAGCATGTTGCTTCTTTTCTTGTACAGGAAGGAAAATTCGGGATGAATACAACAGCCGTATAAAAAATACCGATTTTGGCAAAGGAGTGGTAGGACTATGGAGGAAGCTTTAATTCGATTGAGAATGAGTGAACATGATGCACACTACGCAGGGGGCTTAGTAAATGGATCGCGTATGCTGGACTTGTTCGGCGACGTGGCTACAGAACTGTTAATCCGCAGTGATGGAGATGAAGGGCTGTTTGTAGCCTATGATAAAGTTGAATTTAAGGCTCCGGTTTATGCGGGTGATTTTATTGAAGCACGGGGCAGTATTGTGAAGACCGGTAATACTTCGCGTCGTATGGAGTTTGTAGCGAAAAAAGTAATTGCCTTAGAGACGAATGGTAAGCATGATTCGGCTGCTACGGTATTGCAGGTACCGGTGGTGGTTTGTACTGCCAGCGGTACTTGTATGGTTCCGAAGGAGAAGCAGAGGGGGGAACAGATTGAATAAGTTAATTATAACTGTTGCTCCGGTGGGAGCCGAAACATCGCGCCAAGATAATCCCAATCTGCCACTGACTCCTCAGGAAATTGCTGAAGAGGCAGTTCGCTGTGCTGAAAAAGGCGCAGCAATTATTCATCTGCATGTTAGAGATGCTGAAGGGAAAGCTACGCAGTCTAAAGCTGTATTCCAAGAGACAATTCGTTTGATAAAAAAAGAATGCAACGTGATTATTCAAACATCAACCGGTGGTGCGTCATGGATGGGGGCAGCTGAACGCTTGCAGCCAATCGAATTAAAACCGGAGATGGCGACACTTACAACAGGAACAGTAAATTTCGGAGAAGAGATATTTGCTAATCCGTTGCCCATGATTGCAGAATTTGCAAAAGTAATGGTGGAACAGGGAGTCAAGCCGGAAATAGAGGTCTTTGAGGTTGGTATGATTCATAATGCATTATCCCTGGTTAAAAAAGGTATTTTGCAATTACCGCTTCATTTTGATTTTGTTATGGGTGTTCCAGGCGGAATCGCAGGTGAGCCAAAGCATTTAATTCATCTTGTTGAGTCGCTGCCGCCCGGATGTACGTGGACAGTAGCTGGAATCGGCCGGTATGAATTACCCTTGGCAACAATAGCTGCAGCAATGGGCGGACATGTGCGTGTCGGCTTTGAAGATAATGTATATTACGCCAAGGGCGTTCTCGCTGACAGCAATGTTCAACTCGTAGAACGTATGGTAAGGATTGCTGGTGAATTAGGGCGTCCAATTGCGACACCTGATGAAGCGCGGGTAATACTGGGCTTAGTCCGGTAAAATTTTTGATGCCCAAAATTTGGCGTATAGCCGACTTTTGGGCACTAGTATAATTATGGATATTCAACTATCTTAACCCTTGCTGGCAAACTCTATGCCAACATTTGGGCAGATAACAAGAAAGCATAATGATAAATTCAGTCTATAGTGGGATATGTGCTGCTTATAGGATCGGATTCACCTTGGCATGATATGTGCAATTACTTATCGATAAAGATAGGGGCGAGGTGAACCGATGATGTAATTCGAGACTCATCATAAAAAAACTGAATTAATAGAAAACTCCTGATGTCCGGAGTCGATCTTTCCCCGGCTAAAGTAAATAAAGGAGTGAGTCCTATGAGCAGCAATTTAAAAACTGAAAAGAATCAAATTATTAGTGCAAATACGGTACAAGCAGAAACAGGTGAATTGAAACGGAGTCTGCAGGCCCGCCATATGAATATGATTGCCATTGGCGGTGCCATTGGTACCGGATTATTTGTAGCCAGTGGCGCGTCTATCAGCACGGCAGGACCAGGCGGGGCACTATTGGCCTATGGTGTAATTGGAATCATGGTTTATTTTTTGATGACCAGTCTGGGAGAGATGGCGACATATTTGCCTGTATCCGGGGCTTTTGGTACGTATGCCAATCGATTTGTCGATCCAGCCCTTGGGTTTGCCGTTGGCTGGAATTACTGGTTGAATTGGGCTTCCTGTCTGGCGGTGGAATTGGTAGCCGGTGCCATTATTATGAAGTTTTGGTTTCCTGATATTCCCTCCATAGTTTGGAGTGGCATTTTTTTACTGATGCTTTTTGTTTTAAATTTATTATCGACAAGGGCATATGGTGAAAGTGAATTCTGGTTTGCCGGGATTAAAGTTATTACTGTTGTCGTTTTTCTGTTTGTGGGAGTTGTAGTCCTTTTTGGCTTTGGCAGCGTGCCATCACCAGGGTTTACTAACTGGAACATTGGCGAAGCACCTTTTGTTGGTGGATTTGGCGCTATATTAAGTATTTTTATGATAGCTGGCTTCTCTTTCCAGGGAACGGAATTAGTGGGTATTGCCGCAGGCGAGAGTGAAAATCCTGAAAAAAATGTGCCGAAGGCAATTAATACTGTATTTTGGCGTATTCTGTTATTTTATATTGGTGCTTTATTGATTATTGGTTTTTTACTGCCTTATACGGATGAGAATTTGCTTAAAAACGATATCGAGAATATTGCAGTCAGTCCGTTTACGTTGGTATTCTCGCATGCAGGCTTAGGTGCGGCTGCTTCTATTATGAATGCAGTTATTCTTTCATCGGTACTGTCGGCAGGTAGTTCCTCTCTCTATGCTTCCTCGCGGATGCTATTTGCTTTATCTAGAGAAGGGAAAGCTCCTCAGATTTTTAGTAAGGTAAACAGCAGAGGGGTTCCGGCTAATGCATTATATGCAACGACTGTCTTCGGACTATTTGCTTTTTTGACTTCGCTAGTAGGAGATGGTACAGCCTATACTTGGCTGCTGAATATTACCGGTGTTATCGGATTCATTGCCTGGCTGGGAATTGCCATCAGTCATTATCGTTTCAGGAGAGCCTTCATTAAGCAAGGTCACGATTTGAAAGAACTCAAGTACAAAGCAAAATGGTTTCCGTTTGGGCCGATATTTGCCTTTGTACTGTGCTTTGTCGTTATTATCGGGCAAAACTATAACGCCTTTCTTGGTGGGACAATCGACTGGTATGGCGTAGCTGTATCCTATATTGGAATTCCAGTATTCATAGCGGCATATGTAGGCTATAAATACTCAAAGAAAACGAAACTAATTCCTTTGGATAAAGTAGATTTAAGCCGACATACCGGGTGATGATTCATAAGGCATAATGCTGCTGCAAGTCTCAATATAAGAAATTGTATGTTTAGGAGGGGGTTAAAAATGAGAAACTATCGCGATATTCCCCTATGGGCTAATGTAAAAGAAGAAGACTGGCAGGACTGGCGGTGGCAGGTAGCCAACCGTATTACATCTCCGGAGGAACTTAAACAGGTGATTCCGCTGACTGCGGAAGAGGAAGAGGGAATTAACAATTGTCTGCAAAGCTTAAGAATGGCAATTACACCTTATTACGCAACTCTGATTGATACTCAAAATTTGTGCTGTCCTATTCGAAAGCAAGCTGTGCCGACATCTGCTGAACTGGATTATAGCCATTTCGATATGGCAGATCCGCTGCATGAGGACAAAGATTCTCCTGTATTTGGATTAACACACCGCTATCCTGACAGGGTGCTGTTGTTGGTTACCGATCAGTGCTCCATGTACTGCCGGCACTGCACGCGGCGGCGTTTAGCAGGCGCCTGCGATCAGGCTCGTACAAAACAGCAAATTGATAATTGCATTCAATATATTAAGGAAACACCGGTAGTTCGGGATGTAGTATTATCCGGCGGCGATGCTTTTCTGCTTAGTGATGAGCTGATTGAATATATCTTGAAAGAATTGCGGCAGATTAAACATGTCGAGATCATCCGTTTTGGAACACGTACACCCGTAGTTCTGCCACAAAGAATTACGCCGGCCCTTTGTGAAATGTTGAAACAGTATCACCCGATTTATGTAAATGTTCATTTTAATCACCCTAATGAGATTACGCCTGCTTCAAGGAAAGCTTGCGCTCAACTTGCAGATGCGGGCATACCGCTGGGCAATCAAGCAGTATTACTTAAGGGCGTAAACGACTGCCCGGAATTAATTAAAAAATTAATGCAGGATTTACTGGCAATTAGGGTACGACCGTATTATATTTATCAATGTGATATGTCCAAGGGGATACAGCATTTCAGAACACCAATCAGTTCGGGGATTCAAGCCATTGAATACATGAGGGGACACACTTCTGGTCTTGCTGTACCAACTTATGTGGTAGACGCTCCAGGCGGTGGGGGGAAAATACCGGTTATGCCGCAATATTTGGTTTCACAGAACTCTGGTAAATATATTTTACGGAATTATGAAGGTGTTTTTACGACATATACGGAACCTCGGCATGTTGTTGATCCCGAGATGCCTTGTGAAGTATGCGGTGGTTACCATAGGGATATAAAAATCGGGCTAACTGCTCTATTAAGTGGGGAAACCTGTTCGCTGGAGCCTCCGGTGCAGTTAAAAACAGAAAAAGGTAAAGCAGCATTACAAGCAGTTAAATAATGTTTTAGAATAGTAAAAAACACTTGACGAAGACGATTGCCCTTTGTTACAATACAGAAAAGTACAGTGTATACAGAATGGGAGTGTGTCTAGGGTTCCGGCTGTTAAGGTGCAGGTCCGAGTGACACAGGGCTCAGTGTTGAGCCAACACCGTGGGTATAAAAGACCCCAGCGGAAGGTTCCATAAAGGAATTTTCTTGCTGGGGTTTTTCTATTTTCTAAAGGCAATTTTTCAAGGGGTTACTAAATTGTTAGGAAATTGCTTGACAAAGAGTAAAAGCACTGGGATAATGTATACAATGTAACGATTTATTGTAAAACATGTTCTGTATTGGCGGACAAATGTGTCGAATAAATAAATAAAGAACGTGATGATTGGGATTAAGCAGTTAAGTCTGTTTCAGAGAGCCGGTGTTGGCTGTGAACCGGTACAGGAGATTGCTATACTCACCCAGGAACATCTTAGTTGAGCATACATACGTGGTTTTAATAGGGAGAATGTGTGTATGGTAGATTAAGGCGCCAAACTGCGATACAGTTAGCTGAATAACAGCGTAAGAGTTCCAAGTAGGGTGGTACCGCGTTTTGAACGCCCCTATTGGCAGAGCTAATCTGCCAATAGGGGCGTTTTTATCATTAAAGAGCAGGAGGGGTATTGTGAAACAAGTCTTATCTATTCTCGTGCAAAATCAACCTGGGGTGCTAGTGAGGGTGGTCAGCATGTTTTCCCGAAGAGGATTTAATATTGATAGTCTGACTGTAGGCATTACCCAAGTACCTGAGTATTCGCGAATTACTGTTGTTGTTTATGGCAACGAAGCTATCATTACACAAGTGGTTAAGCAATTAAGCAAATTAGTCGAAGTCCTGGCAGTGCGGATTTTACCTCCAGATGCGTCCGTTACCCGGGGAATGGCTTTATTAAAAATTAATGCCGGTGACCGTCGTACAGATGTTTTAAAGCTGGCCGAGGTATTTAGGGCTAGTGTAATTGACTTGAAAGAACAAACGTTAACTTTGGAAATTACCGGAGATGAAGAAAAAATTGATGCTTTCACAGAGGTATTGCAGCCCTATGGAATTCTTGAGATGATTCGTACCGGTCTGGTCGGTTTAGCCCGGGGGACAACAACCATTTATGAGAATGAAAGCTGCGCGGAAATTGAACAGAGTGTATTATAGATAGCCACCGTAATGTTATATGAAAAAATGCAGGAGGAGAAAAATATGACTGCCAATACGATTAAGATCTTTGATACCACTTTGCGTGACGGTGAACAAACACCGGGAGTTTGTCTGGATGCAAGAGAAAAAGTGGAGATCGCTCAGGCTTTGTCCAGGCTGAGAGTCGATGTTATTGAAGGCGGGTTTCCCATTGCTTCTCCCGGCGATTTTGCAGCGGTAAGTCAAATTGCAGCTGCAGTAAAAGGAGTGTCGGTGGCCGCCCTGGCAAGAGCATATGTGAAAGATATTGATGCGGCTAAAGAAGCTTTGAAAAAAGCGGAAAGCCCACGGATTCATATTTTTCTTGCAACCAGTGATCTTCATCTGGAATATAAGCTGAAAATGACCAGAGAACAGGCTCTGGCACAGGCTGAGCAGGCAGTACGGTATGCCAAACAGTTTACTTCTGACATTGAGTTTTCTGCCGAAGATGCATCCCGGTCAGACAGAGAGTTCCTCTGCCGAGTATATTCGGCTGCTATAGCAGCAGGTGCAACTGTTATTAATGTGCCTGATACCGTCGGTTACTCAACACCGGGAGAGTTTGGCAGCTTGATTAAGCACATCAGCCAACATGTAGTAAACATTCATCAAGCTGCTATTAGTGTTCACTGTCATGATGATTTAGGCTTGGCGGTAGCGAACTCGCTAGCAGCGATCGAAAACGGTGCTAGCCAGATTGAGTGTACGATAAACGGGCTGGGCGAGAGAGCGGGCAATACTGCTTTGGAAGAGCTGGTGATGGCGCTGGCAACGCGAAAAGAATATTATCAGGCAGTAACTAATATTGAGAGTCGGCAGATTTACCGTACATCGAGACTTGTAAGCGCTCTAACAGGAATCGCTGTTCCACCTAATAAAGCGGTAGTGGGCGATAATGCTTTTGCACATGAGTCAGGTATTCACCAGCATGGTGTTTTAAATAATCCATTAACATATGAAATTATTAATCCGGAAACGGTAGGCGTAAGCCGCAACTCTATCATATTAGGCAAACACTCAGGCCGTCATGCCTTTGAAGAGCGCATCTGCCAGTTAGGTTATGAATTACCGGAAGATAAAATTAATAGTTTGTTTATTGAATTTAAAGAGTTGGCAGATCGCAAAAAGATAGTGTATGACCGGGATATTGAAGCATTAATTGCTGATCGTCAAAAGGCCATGGATACCTGGTACCGTCTTGCTTATCATCATGTCATCAGCGGCAATCAAACTATGGCTACTGCTTCTGTACGCCTGGAAACCGAGTCGGGCCCTGTTGAGCAGGCCTGCTGTGGTGACGGACCGGTAGATGCTATTTTTAAGGCAATTGAAAAGGCCGTCGGCTTTTCGGTATGCTTAAAGGACTATCAATTGAGAGCGGTTACTTCAGGAGAAGATGCTTTGGGAGAAGCAACAGTATGGCTGGAACGGGATGAACGCAGTTTTATTGGCCGTGGGTTGAGCACCGATGTGATTGAAGCGAGTGCGCGGGCATACATGAGTGCTATCAATAAAATGATTGCAGCCTGCGGGTACCCCGAGGATAAACAGTTAACAGGAGGGTTATAAGATGGCAATGACCATGACTGAAAAAATTATGGCTCGTCATGCCGGCCTTGATGCGGTTGAGCCCGGACAGCTTATACAGTGCCAGGTAGATATTGTACTTGCAAATGACATTACTTTTCCTCCAGCAGCTAAAGAGTTTTTCCGCATTGGGCGCCCGGTATTTGATACTGACAAAATTGTATTAGTGCCTGATCATTTTACACCCAATAAGGATATTAAGTCGGCCGAGATGGCGAAGGAAATGCGGGAGTTTGTTAAGGAAAATAGTATTAAAAATTATTTTGAAGTTGGAAGAATGGGAATTGAACATGTATTATTGCCTGAACAAGGCTTAATCGTTCCCGGAGAAGTAATTATTGGAGCTGACTCTCATACCTGTACATATGGTGCGCTTGGTGCTTTTGCAACAGGTGTGGGATCAACCGATGCAGGCGCAGCAATGGCTACAGGCCAGACATGGTTTAAGGTTCCTTCCAGCATTAAGGTTGAGTTAAAGGGGCAGTTACCCCAATGGGTCAGCGGTAAGGATGTTATTCTTACTTTAATCGGCAAAATAGGTGTTGATGGAGCACGCTACCAGGCACTGGAATTTTGCGGCGAGGGTATTCAGTCTCTCTCTATGGCTGATCGGTTTACTATCGCTAATATGGCAATAGAAGCAGGAGCGAAAAATGGAATCTTCCCTATCGATGCTATTGCAGAAGCGTATATGAATGGCCGTGTGCAAAAGCCTTATCAACAAATAGCTGCAGACCATGATGCGTGCTATGCAAGTACAATAACGATCGACTTGCATACTCTTACACCAGTGGTTGCTCTGCCACATTTGCCTGAAAATGTGTGTCCTGTCACCGAAGTAAATACGCTTGCTATTCACCAAGTTGTAATCGGCTCCTGTACAAACGGAAGATTAGAGGATCTCGCTCAGGCGGCGGCAATTCTTAGCGAGCAGCCGGTACATCCCGATGTCCGTACTATCATCATTCCAGGCAGCCAACAAGTCTATCTTGATGCATTGGCAGCAGGGTATATTGAAACATTTATCCGGGCTGGTGCTGTTGTCAGTACACCTACATGCGGACCTTGTTTGGGAGGATATATGGGTATATTGGCTGCAGGAGAAAGAGCTGTATCAACTACTAACCGCAATTTCCGGGGAAGAATGGGGCATGTCGACAGTGAAGTGTATTTGGCAGGACCGGCAGTGGCGGCAGCGAGTGCCGTAATGGGCAGAATTGCCGGACCGCAGGAGGTGTTAAGATGATTTTGGAAGGAAAGATCTGGCGTTATGGAGACAATGTGGATACGGATGTCATTATTCCAGCCCGTTATCTCAATACCTCTAAGCCTGATGAATTAGCAATTCACTGTATGGAAGATATTGATCCTGCCTTTGCAGGGTTAGTGAAAACGGGAGATATTATCGTTGCAGGGCGCAACTTTGGCTGCGGGTCATCACGAGAACATGCACCGGTCGCTATAAAAGCATCTGGCATTAGTTGCATAGTAGCCGATAGCTTTGCACGTATTTTTTATCGCAATGCAATTAATATTGGGCTGCCCTTGCTGGAAATTGGTGAAGCAGTTAACCGGATTTCATCTGGAGATTTTCTGCGTATTGATATAAATGCAGGCACGGTAAACAATGTACGTACCGGTGAAACATTTCAAGCACCACCATTGCCTGCTTTTGTACAAGAAATTGCTCAGGCTGGCGGCTTAATCAACTTATTGAAGGAGGTTAAGTCATGACTAGGAAAATAACTCTTATTCCAGGTGATGGAATTGGCCCTGAAATAACGGAGGCTGCCAAACAGGTTTGTCAGCAAGCAGCCGTAAAAGGAAGATTAAACATTGATTTTGAGGCTCATTATGCCGGTGGTGCGGCAATTGACCGTATAGGTATACCGCTGCCGGAAGCAACCCTGACTGCCTGTATGCAAAGTGATGCTGTGCTATTAGGAGCAGTAGGCGGCCCGGCCTGGGATGCTGTTGAACCGCAGCTTCGTCCGGAAAAGGCGATTTTAGGTCTACGCAAGGCATTAGGCCTCTATGCAAATTTACGGCCGATTCGGGTATATCCTTCACTGGTCGAACATTCGCCATTAAAACCGGAAGTGGTAGCCGGAGTGGATATGGTCATCGTTCGCGAGTTAAATGGCGGGATTTATTATGGTGAACGTTTAGAAGGAACAATCGTCAATGGTATAGAGGAAGCTCGGGATACGGAATGCTATAGTGACAGTGAAATCAGCCGGATTGTTAGTATGGCATGTAAAGTGGCTCGCCAGCGGCGTGGTCAGATTACCTCGGTTGATAAGGCCAATGTACTTGCTACTTCTCGCTTATGGCGCAGAACAGCAGAGAAAACGGCACAACGTTTTGCTGATATTTCCTTACAGCATCTCTATGTTGATAACTGCGCGATGCAATTAGTACTTGCGCCCAACCAATTTGACGTGATTGTAACCAGCAATCTTTTCGGTGATATTTTGAGCGATGAAGCGGCGGTTCTTACCGGATCGATCGGTATGCTGCCATCAGCCAGTATTGGCGATGGACCAGGGTTATATGAGCCTATACATGGCTCAGCTCCTGATATAGCAGGTAAGGGCATTGCCAATCCCTTAGGGACGATTTTGTCGGCAGCCATGTTATTTCGGCATTCATTGGATGCAGTTGCAATTGCTGACTGCATTGAAGCTGCAGTTGCCAGAGTACTTGAAGACGGCTACAGAACGGCTGATTTATATAAAAAAGGGTTAACCCAGGTATCCACTGAAGAAATGGGACGACTGGTGACGGAGCGTCTTTAAACGAAAACGAGGTGAGATGAGTGAAAATAACGGGAGCTCAGGCAATTATTCGTTGCTTGGTGGAACAAAATGTAGATACTGTCTTTGGTTATCCCGGTGGAGCGATCTTGCCTCTATACGATGCGTTATATGATGCGCCTATCCGCCATATACTGCCAGTTCATGAGCAAGGAGCAGCTCATATGGCCGATGGCTATGCCCGTGCTACAGGAAAAGTGGGAGTATGTATTGCAACCTCAGGCCCGGGAGCTACTAATCTGGTTACCGGCTTAGCGACAGCTTTCATGGATTCTGTGCCGGTTGTAGCGATCACCGGGCAGGTTTCAACCAGCTTGATAGGCCGCGATGCCTTTCAGGAAGTAGACATTACCGGTATAACTATGCCGGTAACAAAACACAATTTTTTGGTAAAAGACAGTAAAAAACTACCAGAGATTATTCGTCAGGCTTTTCGAATTGCTAAGTTTGGGAGGCCGGGACCGGTATTAATCGATATTCCCCGGGATGTACAGACGGCAGAAGTTGAGTATTGTCAGCAAATTCTTCCTACGGAGCCGGAATGGAGTCCTATGCCGGCGGTTCGTAAGATGATAGAAGAAGCAACTGAAGTAATTAGCAAAGCAAAAAGGCCGGTTATTCATATTGGCGGCGGCGTAATTGCCGCGGAAGTACATCAAGAGGTACAATATTTAGCTGAAAAATGTTCTATACCAGTTGTCAGCAGCCTAATGGGTCTTGGTGGTATTGCCAATAAGCATCCTTGCTTTCTGGGACTAACAGGAATGCATGGACATAAAATTGCCAATGCGACTGTTCATAATGCTGATTTAATAATTGCTATTGGCAGCCGGTTTAGTGACAGAGTTACCGGTGACCGAGTACGCTATGCCGCAGATAAGAAGTTTATTCATATTGATGTTGATCCGGCAGAGATTGATAAGAATGTTGCGGTTCACATTGGCTTGACAGGGCACTTAAAGCAGATTATTACAATGATCAATTCTACTATAGAGAAAGGTGATACAGCGGAATGGTGGGCGGTCATCCGACAATGGCAAACCGATTACGCAACGGAACAGAAGGGAAAACAACCTTTATTAGCTGAATGGGCGATGCAGCATATCTGTGAAAAAACAGATGGTCTACCCGTTTCATTTGTTACAGATGTAGGGCAGCATCAGATGTGGGCTGCTCAAAATCTAGTTATTAAAGCTCCTCGCAGTTGGATTACATCAGGTGGATTAGGCACAATGGGTTTTGGATTACCGGCAGCAATTGGTGCACAATTGGCATGTCCCGATAAAAGAGTCATTCATTTTGCCGGCGATGGCGGTTTCAAAATGACTGGAGCAGAATTATTTACAGTTGCTACTCATGAGTTGCCAATTATATCGATTATTATTGATAATAGTTGTTTGGGCATGGTGAAACAATTGCAAAAAGTATATTTCCCTAATCGCTATTCCCATTCAGTAATACCGGAGATGGACTTTGTTACTTTTGCTAAAGCCTTTGGGATTGAGGGAGCAGTAGTAAATACAAAAAAAGCGTTTACTAAAGCGTTTAACAAGGCTTATTCAGATAATAAACCGTATCTAATTGTTATTAAAATCGATCAGGATGATGTAGTTACTCCTATGGTAGCTCCAGGTGCTACACTTGATGAATATGTATCTCTAAATGGCAGTTAATCTAATCCCCCTTCAGGGGGATTTTTTTCTGCGGTTCCTTAATACACTGATAATTGTATTTTTGAAGGGCTAATGTTACTATTAACATAGTTGACAATACAGTGAAGTGAGGAAAAGCATGCAGCGAATTTCGGTTATACGGCTAACGCCGGGAATGATTGTTGCGAAAAATGTGTTTGCTGCGGATGGAAGAGTTCTTATTGCAGCCGGAGTTACAATAAAACAATCTTATATTCAGCGTTTGCGAGACCTGGGTATAGCTTCAATATATATAGACAGTCCTTTACTACCTGTGATAGATGTGCCTGAAGTTGTGAAAGAAGAAACCCGCGTTAAAGCTACTACTATGGTGAAGAATGCTTTCCAAAACTTCCGGACAACTCAAAAATTAGATTTTAGAAAGTTCTCACAAGCGGCCGCGGCAATTGTAGCAGAGCTTATATGCAATAGAGATACGCTAGTTCATCTGACAGATATTCGAGCGTATGATGATTATACGTTTGCCCATTCTGTTAATGTTTGCATTCTTTCCGTTCTAATGGGAACTTCGAAATGCTACGATGAACAAAAGCTCAAGGAGTTAGCTTTAGGCGCGTTATTGCACGATGTCGGTAAAATTCTTATTCCCATTGAGGTCTTGAATAAGCCTGGGCGCCTAACACCCCAGGAATTTAGTATTGTTAAAGAGCATGCTGAGCTAGGATTCGAATTATTGCGCAAGCAGCAAGATCAGGTATCGCTTTTGTCTTGTCATGTTGCATTTCAACATCAGGAAAAGTATGATGGCAGCGGCTATCCCCGCCAGCTTAAGGGAAAAGAAATTCATGAGTATGCACGTATAGTTGCAGTAGCAGATGTTTACGATGCGTTGACTTCTGACCGTCCTTATCGTAAAGGCATGTTGCCGCATGAAGCATATGAAATCATGATGGCTTCCGGTAAAACTCATTTTGACGATGAAGTATTACAAAAATTCTTTGAAAAAATTGCGATTTATCCGGTAGGAACAATTGTGCGGCTTAATTCTGGTGAGGTTGGAATGATTACAGAAGTAGTTCCAGAATTACAAACGCGCCCTAAAGTTCAAATTATTACGGATAGCAAAGGTCAACTGGTACAGAATATGGAGGAAATTAATCTTGCCGTTCATTTGACTACCTTCATTGATAAAGTATTTGATGAAGAAGAGACTTATCAATGGCTGAATACTAATAAATTAAATGAATCTGCCGTATAATCAATGAATAGAATGGCAATAATTAGTATGTATAACCGGTGTGTATTTGTAGTGTCTTATTTTATAAAAAAACATTGACATTATAAACACGGCCATGGTAATATAGTCAAGTCGCCGAAATGAGCGACACGAAAGAAACAAAAAAAGATGTTGACAAAACAAAATGGTTATGTTAACATAAATAAGCTGTCACC
>NZ_DALZUO010000046.1:0-17647 GCF_032013335.1 Anaerospora sp.
AAAGTACTTGGCTGGAAACGGCCTGGGAGGATAGGAAGTCGCTGATTAGACAAAAAGCACTTACACATGTGAGTGCTTTTTTGCTTTATATGCAAAACGTGAAAAAACGCCAAACAGTAAATTAGGATCCTTTGAGGGCATACCTGTCTAATCTAAAATATTGTTGGACAGGTGGATAATAGGCCTAACTTTCAGAATAACGTTACTTTACAAGCCTATAGTGCCATAATGCCTTTAATACTGAAAAAAATATCAAAAAAATTTAATTACCCTCTAGACAAAATTCTCACATATGCTATAATCAAAGTAATTGAATGGTATGTGAGTCAATGACGACTCCTCTTGTTGAAAATACAGGGGAGTTTTTATATTTTTTTAGGTATTGACTCATGATAAGTACACAAAATAAGGCTGAGGTGAAAAAGAATAGCAGAAAATTCACCTCACAAGTTTTATGGTAGCTCTTACATTTATAATACAGTGCCTAGTTTTAAAATGAAGATGAAAATTGAAAGGGGTTTTTGGGATGAGCATTTATGGAGCAAATGTATTTAACGATGCGGTTTTGAGGGAGCGTCTTCCTAAGGCTATTTACAAAGCTTTAAACAAGACAATCGAAGAGGGACGTTCTTTAGATCCCGCAGTTGCCGACGTAGTTGCTAATGCTATGAAGGATTGGGCTCTTGAGAAAGGTGCAACGCATTTTACGCATTGGTTCCAACCAATGACTGGCATAACAGCTGAGAAACATGATGCATTTATATCGCCTACTTCTGATGGCAAAGCTATCATGGAATTCTCCGGCAAAGAGTTAATCAAGGGTGAGCCTGATGCTTCTTCCTTCCCCTCTGGCGGTCTCAGAGCTACTTTTGAAGCTAGAGGCTATACTGCATGGGATTGCACCTCACCAGCATTTGTGAAAGATGGTTCACTGTGTATACCAACAGCTTTTTGCTCCTATACTGGTGAAGCTCTAGATAAGAAAACTCCATTACTGCGCTCGATGGAAGCACTGGCAAAACCAGCATTGCGCGTTTTAAAAGCTCTTGGAAATACAACAACCCGCAAAGTTATTACTACGGTTGGTCCTGAACAGGAATATTTCCTTGTTGATAAGAAATTATTTGAGCAAAGAAAAGATTTGATCTTTGCTGGCAGAACTCTTTTTGGTGCTAAACCTCCTAAAGGTCAAGAAATGGAAGATCATTATTTCGGTTCCCTTAAGGAAAGAGTTTCCGCTTACATGAAAGAAATAGATGAAGAGCTTTGGAAGCTTGGCGTTTCTGCAAAGACTAAGCATAACGAAGTTGCTCCTGCACAACATGAACTTGCGCCTATCTTTACTACCACAAATATAGCGACAGACCACAATCAGCTTACTATGGACGTTATGAAGAAAGTTGCGCTGAGACATGGCCTTGTATGCTTGCTGCATGAAAAACCATTTGCCGGAATTAATGGTTCAGGCAAACATAATAACTGGTCCATGGGAACCGATGATGGAATGAACCTGTTAGAACCAGGCAACACTCCTCATGACAATCAACAATTCCTTGTTTTCCTGTGCGCTGTAATTAAAGCAGTTGATGAATATGCAGATTTGCTGCGCATGTCTGCCGCAAATCCTGGCAATGACCATAGACTGGGTGCCAATGAGGCTCCTCCGGCGATCATCTCCATTTTCTTAGGCGAACAGTTACAAGATATTCTGGAGCAGATTGAAAAGGGTGGGGCTACAAGCTCTAAAAGTGGCGGTCTGATGGAAATTGGTGTAACTACTCTGCCTGCATTGCCCAAAGATGCAACTGACAGAAACAGAACATCGCCATTTGCATTTACCGGTAATAAGTTTGAATTTAGAATGGTTCCTTCCTCCGCTTCGATTGCTGCACCGAACTATATCTTAAATACGATCGTAGCTGAAATCCTGGACGAAGTTGCAACCAGACTGGAAAAAGCTAAGGATGTAAATGCTGAAGTTAAAGCGTTTTTAACTGAAGTTGCAACTAAGCACAAAAAGGTAGTCTTTAATGGCAATGGCTATTCCGATGAGTGGGTAGTTGAAGCTGAAAAGAGAGGCCTGCCCAATATTAAGACCACTGTTGAAGCTACTAAAGCGCTCATTTCTGAAAAGAACCTGGCTGTTATGGAAAAACATGCCGTATTGAGCAGAGTGGAAATGGAATCCCGTTATGAAATAGAACTTGAAAACTATATTAAAACCATCAATATTGAAGCTTTAACGATGATTGAAATGGCGAAGAGAGAAATACTTCCTGCTGTTATTAAGTTCGCTACCAATCTAGCTGGTTCTATCAATACAATTAAAGCAACTGGCATTGCCGCTGATCTGTCAGCTCAAACTGAACTGCTCACTGAGGTATCTGCGTTAGCAGCAGCACTTAAGAAAAATATTGCTGCCCTTGAAGAAGCTACTGACAAAGCCGCTAATGCTCATGGTGATACTTATGAGCAAGCATCGTTATTCAGATTTGATGTATTCGAAAAAATGGGTGCATTAAGAGAAGTTGCTGATACACTTGAAACGCTGGTAGACAAAGAAGTATGGCCTATGCCTACCTATGCAGAACTGTTGTTTAACATTTAACTCTAACTGTAAACAGATTTCGTGGTTGCAAAGTAGCAACAGAAACTCCCTCAACGGTGGTTGGGGGAGTTTCTCTAAAAAAGAGGTGTAGTATGGATGCAATCGACTTACGCATACTAGAAATCCTTCTAGGTGATGGCCGTGTCACCATGAAAGAATTAGGCCAACGAGTAGGGCTTACCAGTCCGGCTACAATTGAACGTGTTAAGAAACTGGAAGATACAGATGTTATTAAAGGCTACAAAGCAATTGTTAATGTAAAAAAAACGGGACTGCCTATTCGAGCCTTTATTCTTGTTAAGACCAATGTAGATACATGTAAAAAATTCCTCGACTTTAGCAACGGTCACGGAGCTATTTTATCCTGCCATCGGATTACCGGTGATGCCGACTATCTCGTAGAGGTAGTGGCAACAGGGATGGATACGCTTGAGCAATTGATTGACGAATTTATGCAGTACGGCGTAACAAAGACCCACGTTGTACTATCATCCTCTATGGAGCAGAAGAGCGTGGCGTTACCGGGTTAATTCCGGTAAGCCAGAGATGAATTTTTTAGCTAAATAAATAGAAGACTCTCGTATCAATAGTACGAGAGTCTTCTATTTATTTAGGATTTGAATAAACTACATCTTAGATGCAAGCTTTTACTGCTGCCAGTGCTTTTTCATAATCAGGCTGATCCTTAATTTCCGGTACGTATTGAACATAACGGACCACATCCTGCTGGTCGATAACAATAACGCCGCGGGCTAGTAAGCGAAGCTCTTCCATAACAAAGCCGTATTTTAGGCCGAAGTCCAAGTCTTTATGATCAGATAATGTCTTTACATTAGTAATTTCATTTGCACCACAATATCTTTTTAAGGCAAAAGGCAGATCAACGCTAATCGTTAAAATCACGACACCCTCAATTTGGGTAGCATCTTGATTGAACCACCGCGTCTGCATATCGCAGACCGAGGTATCAATAGATGGAACAACGCTGATAATGCGAATGGACCCTTTATAGTCATCAAGTGAAGCAGGGGATAATTCGGGAGTTAGAACGGTGAAATTAGGCGCTGTATCGCCAACCTTTATTTCGTTGCCAAGTAAAGTAACCGGGGTATTGCCAAACTTCACTAGTCCAGTACGTTTTTGCATAATCGAAAACCTCCTATATCGGATATTACTAACTATCCATATTTTAACATGGTAAAATATTCTTGTAAATAATAATTATTGTTAGTTGAAACTCCCTTTTTTATTAGTGCAGAGCAGGCAACATCACGTCGAGGAGGATTATGCAGCTTTAAAGGATAATTAATCCTATAACGGGAGGTACTAGTGTGTTTCTTTTCCTTAAACTTCGGGTTTTACAGCCGTTTTTTCGTGTTCATTGGCTAACCTATTCTATTGGAGTCCTTCTACTTATTAGTGTAGACCTATTGCAGCTTCTCATTCCCCGTATCATTGGTAAGACTGTTGATTTTTTAATTTCCAGTAGGGAAGAGGTATTTGGGCAGCTTCTACTTTTAGTATTCATTAGCATTCTTATTGCAGTTTTACGTTATATTTATAGAGAATGCATCATGGGAACGACAAGAAGACTGGAATATTACTTGCGTAAAAGAATTTTTTCTCATGCCTTGAGACTGCCGATGTCTTTTTTTGATGAACATGGCCCAGGTAAAATTATGGCTTTGACGACAAATGATGTTTCTGCGGTGCGTGTAGCGATTGGGTTAGGAATTATGCTGTTTGTGGATGCCGTCATAATGGGGGCAGCGTCTCTTATTGTTATGGTGAAAACAATTAATTGGCAGTTGGCCGCTTGGACAATACTGCCGTTGCCGATTATTTTCATGCTGGTAATTTATATGGGAAAATTCGTTCACGACCGCTTCCGGAAGGTTCAGGAGAATTTTAGCTCAATGACGGAATTTACCCAGGAAGTGTTTGCCGGTGTGAAGATTATTAAGGGCTTTGCAGCCGAAAGAACGACTTTAGAGCGCTTCTCAAGCATTAACAAGGCAAATGTAGCAGCTAATATGGAAATGGCTCAATTGCAGGCAGCTTACATACCGGTAACGCACATTGCACCGCTGACATGTTATGCGATTGCTTTATTTGTCGGTGGCGATCTTATCATCAAAGGGGCTATTACTATTGGTGAATTTGCAGCTTTTTCGGGTTATTTAGGCCTGATTATTTGGCCTGTTATGGGCTTGGGCTATCTGATTAACACAGTGCAGCGTGGTGCAGCTTCATTAAACCGGATTTCAGATTTACTGGATCAGCCGGCCTATGAAGATCGTGACGAACCTGTTGAGACTAGTAAAGAAATACGAGAAACTGATATACGAATTACAAATTTGACCTTTCAATATCCAACAGGAAAGCAACCGGCCTTAACAAACTTATCATTGTTTATTCCAGCAGGAACGGTGCTTGGTATCGTGGGGCATACAGGAGCCGGTAAATCAACATTATTGCAGTTATTATTGCGGTTATACAACCCGCCGGAGAATACGATTTTTATCAGCAACCGTGAGATTCATGCAATTGATTATAACAGCTTGCGTCAAGCGGTAGGCTATGTACC
This sequence comes from Anaerospora sp., assembly GCF_032013335.1. Lineage (NCBI taxonomy): Bacteria > Bacillati > Bacillota > Negativicutes > Selenomonadales > Sporomusaceae > Anaerospora > Anaerospora sp. The sequence goes on from NZ_DALZUO010000046.1 coordinate 5,196, forward strand.
ACAGGACAGTTTGCTCTTTTCAAAAACCATTGCTGAGAATATTGCTTTTGATCAACCGTATTTGCGCGAGCAAATTGAAAAGGCAGCGCAGCTTGCTGTCATTCAAGAAGCAATTGATGATAAGCCTTTGGGCTTTGGGACAATACTTGGTGAAAAAGGGAAAAAGCTATCCGGCGGCCAACAGCAGCGAGTGGCTATTGCCAGAGCTCTTATCAAAGAGCCAGCAATTTTGCTGCTTGATGATATATTTGCCGCTCTAGACTATCGAACACAAGCTGAGTTGTTGGCCAATATGAGTCAATTCACTGCAGGCAGGACTACTTTAATTGTCTCACAGCGAGTCGCTGCAGTGAAATCGGCAGACTTGATTATAGTGATGAAGGAAGGTTCAATTGCTGAACAAGGAACCCATCAACAATTAATAGAGAAAAAGGGGCTGTACTATGAATTATATGAACAGCAACTAATGAATGGTGAAGAATAATGGCAAAGTATGTTAGCAAAAGAAAAGATGAAGCAGCAGAAGTGAAAAATTCTTGGGATAGTAAAATGCTAGTTGTCCTGTGGAGCTTTGCTAAACCGTTCATTGCACTGTTATTTGCAGTGTTTATCATTATGCTGATGGGAACAAGTGCTGATTTACTACGTCCTTATTTACTGAAAGTGGCTATTGATGAGCAAGTTGCCAGCCACAATCTAATAGGGCTGCTCGAAACCGCTCAGCTTTACGGTATTACTATTGTTGTAAGCTTACTACTAACGTATGGCCAAACTTTACTGCTCCAGTATATTGGTCAAAAAATTATTTTTGATATAAGACAAAAAGTATTTCACCAGCTGATTTATCAGCGTTATTCAGCTTTGGAAGGGCAGCCTGTAGGAACCATGGTTACACGCGTAACAAATGATACCGATGCGATCAAAGAGTTATACACTGATGTTCTCATTTCATTTATCAGTGATTTCATTATGATAATTGGCATCATGGTTGTTATGCTGCTGATGGATTGGCAACTGGCTCTCGTTTCTTTTACTGTTATTCCGGTTATGATCGTAGTTGCAATCGCATATCAAAAATACGCGCGCAGTGCTTACCGGCTGGTTCGGGAAAAAACTTCCGGCTTAAACACCTTCATTCAGGAGAATTTAAACGGCATACGGCTAGTGAAAGCATTTGCCAGATTTAAGCAGACAGAAGCGGAATACCGTATAGTTAGTGATGAATATTTGTCAGCAGGTTTAAAGGAAATGCGCACATATGCCATATTCCGTCCTTTAGTAGATTTGGTTTACTCATTGGCGATTGTTTTGGTATTGTGGTTTAGTAACTGGCAGATCGCAAGCGGATTAGAAATTGGTATTGTGGTTGCATTTCTCCGCTATGTTGAAAAATTCTTTTGGCCGATTAAAGATCTGGCGGAAAAATATAGTCTTCTCCAGTCTGCATTAGCGGCAGCAGAGCGAATTTGGGATTTAATCGCTACAGAAAAACAGCAGGAAGAGCCACAAGCATCTGTCTCCGATGAGCGATTTAACGGGGAAATCCGCTTTGAAAATGTCTGGTTCGCATATGAGCCGTCTCAGTGGGTATTGAGGGATGTGTCGTTTGTTATTAGAGCAGGTGAATTTATCGGTATTGTCGGCTTATCCGGATCGGGTAAAACCACCTTGCTCCATTTACTGCTGCGCTTTTATGAACCTCAGCAGGGGCACATTTATGTTGATGGCATTGATATCCGTGAAATGCCTGTAGAATTGCTTCGCAGCAGAATAGGAGCAGTATTTCAGGAGGTCCATTTATTCAAGGGCACGATAGCGGATAATATCCGCCTCTATGATAAGTCAGTGAGTGACGATGTGATGATAAAGGCCGCTCAGACTGCTAATATTCATGAGACGATCGTCACTATGCCGCAAGGCTATCATACTCCGGTAGGATATCAGGGAGCGCTGCTATCGATGGGACAACGGCAATTATTGTCACTTGCGCGGGCCTTGGCTGCCAAAACAGATATACTGGCCCTGGATGAAGCTACTTCCAGCATAGACAGCGAGACAGAAGGCTTGATTCAAAATGCGCTGGAGAAGATTTCTTCTCAGCGGACAATCGTGGTTGTAGCGCATCGTTTGTCTACTATTCAACAGGCAGACCGGATCCTTGTAATGGCTAAAGGGGAAATCGTTGAGCAGGGAAATCATCTGGAGCTATTAGCAAAACAAGGTATTTACAATAGGTTGTATAATTATCAATAACCTGGCAGGAGTTGGCAGGAAAATGGGGAATTAAAACTGAAATGATTCGGGGAGGTGTATTTTAGTGGAAAATAGTTTTAGTGATTTAGAAGGCCTCAGAGTTGCCATTGAAATTGAAGCTCGTGGCAAGGCATTTTATCACCAGGCTTATGAACAAGCAGTCCACCAAGAACATAAAGACCTCTTTCTGTTTTTAATGAATGAAGAAGCGCAGCATTTGGACTTATTTACACAAATCTTTACTGCTGTTTCTGAGCGCAAAGAAGCTCATTCAGCCGAATATTTATTTGATCCTGAAACGTATCGGTATTTGACTGTATTAGCTGAATCACACATATTCCCCCATGAAAGCCAGGCTAGTGGGAAAATAGCTGAGCTAAAAAGCGTCAAAAGTATTTTACATACGGCAATGCAGGCTGAAAAGGATTCCATCTTACTCTATGATGAGCTTTCCAGAAACGCTAAATTTCCTGATGCAAGAAAAATATTTGCCAGGTTGAAAATCGAAGAGCAAGGCCATGTGGTAAAAATACGTGAGATGATAGAAGCTTGGACGTAAAGGAGATATAACTGTGACAAAAGGGCAAGGGAAAAGAGCACACCATAAGCAGGATGTTGATAAATTGAACCGTACAGCATTAATAATTGGTGGCGTCGTTGCAGTTGTAGCTTTACTTGTTGTAATTGGTTCCGTTTTATTCTAAATATTCAGGCGCCCTTTTGGGGGTGCCTTTTTTAAACCAAACGGAATTTTGTGTCCAGGTGAATTTATCCCCTAATAGGGGTATACTGATTGCTAAGATAAAGTGGAGAGGGCGGATTAGAATGGATAAAGAATGGATTGCAGCTACAATTGAAAAAATCAGCACTTGGGGAAAAGGAAACCGTGGCACAAGCCGTCTGGCTTTCAGTACAGAAGACTGGCAGGCTAAAGAATATGTCATTGATTTAATGAAAGAAGCAGGCTTAACAATTCGACTGGATGCTTTCGGTAATATAATTGGTCGTTTAGAAGGAAGTAACCCTTCGGCTCCGGCAGTTGCCACCGGCTCTCATCTTGATACCGTTCCTGAAGGCGGCGATTATGATGGAATTGTTGGTGTAGTCGGTGGTCTGGCAGCAGTCAAGCAATTGAAAGAGCGCGGTCAATTGACTCATCCTCTGGAATTAATTATATTTGCTGCAGAGGAATCAAGCCGCTTCGGCTTTGCAACTATGGGCAGTAAGGTTATGGCTGGAACAACCAATCTTTCGGCCTGGAGCAAGGCAAAGGATCAGAGTGGAGTAGCATTGTCTGAAGCTCTCCGGGAACAAGGCTTCGATTTAGAAGGGATTACAAAGGCTGTCAGAGGCAAGCAAGAGTTAAAAGCATTTGTGGAATTACATATTGAACAGGGGCCGGTGCTGGAAAACGATAAAACGACTATTGGTATAGTTGCTGCTATTGCAGCTCCAACCCGTCTTAAAATTACAGTTGAAGGCATGGCAGCTCATTCTGGTACTACACCGATGGATCAACGGCAGGATGCGCTTGTGAGCGCAGCGATGATTATCCTGGCTGTCCAGGAAATTGCCCTGGAGCAATCTCATTTAGGCACAGTGGGCACAGTGGGAGCTATGAAGGTGCATCCGGGAGCAATGAACGTCGTGCCTGGTTTAGTGGAGATGTGGGTGGATATTCGTGGTACCAATCATGAGAGCATCATTGAAGCTCTGCAGGATATCAAGGATGCGATCAGTACCATTGCTGAGGGGCAAGATACGCCTGTTGCAATTGAAGTGCTGTCCTCCGACAAACCGGTATTGATGGATGACCATATAAAAGGAATGATTGAAGATGCATGCCGGCAAGTAGGGGTTTCCTACAAGCGGATGCCTTCCGGAGCAGGTCATGATGCTATGAATATGGCACATATTACAGCTGCTGGAATGATCTTTATACCTTGTCGCGGCGGAATCAGCCATAATCCTGAAGAATTTGCCGATACTGAGGATATCGTAGCTGGTGTTGACGTATTAACAGAAACACTGTATCGGTTGGCAAAATAGAAGAGTAACTAAAACAAAGGTATGCCTGCTTATCTCGTAAGCGGGCATACCTTTGTTTACATATATTACAGTTTTATATAATACAGCCGTAATGGTATAATGGGGAATGAACAGCTAGGAAGGAGTCATAACCTTGAAGAAAATAATAGCTGCCTTGTTTGTAACAATGGCTTGCTCCTTTTCCTCATTGCCAGCTACGCATGCAGCAACGCTGGAAGAACAGCTTGCAGCAGCAGCGGTTGAAAGTGGCAATTTAAATCGAATTCAAGAATTATTAAAAGTAAAAGAACAGTTTGATAAAGGAAATAAAGAGAACCTGTGGAGTGTCATTGCTAATACCGCCTTGCAGCAGCTGGCAGCTACGAATGGAGTTTCAACTGCCGCTCTTGCAGACAGTGACATGAGCAATCAAGTTGAAAGCAAGTTAAGAAAAGAAATGGAAAAAAGGGTTGCTGATACGATCAAGCCATATGGGAATAATCTCGCTGCACTTGCAATGTTGTTGAATAAAAACGCAGTCCTGAGCCCGCAGGCAGCTGTGAAAAATGATTCGCTGACAGGGGCTCCGGCCAACTATAAGAAAGTATTAAATATGACGGCAACTGCGTATGCTCCTGGTCCATTGGATAATGGCAAATGGGGGGATCTGACTTACTTGGGAGGCAAAGTGCGTAAAGGCGTAGCTGCTGTTGATCCTGACGTTATCCCTATGGGTACACGGTTATGGATTGAAGGCTATGGCGAAGCAATTGCCGAGGATCAAGGCGGTGCTATTCAGGGAAATCGAATTGATTTAGCATTTAACAGCCGTTCGGAAGCGCTGAATTATGGAATTCAACGGGTTAATGCATATATCATAGAGTAGCCGGTTAAAGCCGGCTGCTTTTTTTATGCTCGCTTTTTTTGCAGGAATAGCGGAATTTAACTCGAATATTGTCGTGAGCAGGAGGATGATTATGAAAAGAATATTCATTGTAATGATAATACTATTATTCAGTGCAGGTTTGACAGCAGAAGCAGCACCTAAAGACACGGCACCAGTACAGTATGAAAAAGGAACGGTAGTTGCTGTCGGTGCATTAGATGCATCTATGCAGAAAGAATATTTTATGGGGCAGGGCCAGTTGGTAAGCATTCAATTGACATCAGGGCCAGAGGCCGGAAAAGTTGTTGATACGTTTAATTACATAACCGGGAAATCGATGTACGAGATTCATGTCAATCCTGGCGACAAAGTGATTGTTGCCATATCCAACGACATGCAGCGGACAACCTATCATGTCAGCGATTTTGATCGCTTTGATTATGTATATTGGCTAGTCGGATTTTTTGCATTGGCTTTAATTGTTTTTGGCGGAATAGTCGGTGTTAAATCTGTATTTGTCATCGCGTTTTCTACATTGCTTATTTTTCAGTTTTTTGTAGGCCAGGTTATTATGGCAAAATTCAACATCACGGTCTTAACCTTGCTGATAAGTGCGGTAATTGCTGTCGTTACACAAGTGACGATCAGCGGCTGGACGGTAAAAACCTTGGCAGCTGTATTAGGGACAATTGGCGGCGTAAGCATTGCCGCAATTCTATCTGTATTATCCATTAATCTGATGCACCTTACCGGATTAGATAGTGAAGAGGCAATGATGCTAAAAGCAGTCCTTCTGCCAATGGTTGATTTCCAGGGAGTCCTATTTGCCGGAATGGTATTTGGTGCGCTTGGGGCTGTCATGGATGTGACAATCTCAATTGCTTCCGCTCTCTATGAAGTAAAAGAAGCCCAGCCGGCAATTGATGCCAAAGGCCTGTTTAAAACCGGTATGAACGTTGGCCGCGATATTATGGGGACAATGTCAAATACGCTTATTTTAGCGTACACAGGGAGTTCCTTACCACTAATGCTTTTGATTGCTTCCCAGAAGCAGGTTTCCATGTTGAAGATTCTAAATTTAAATATGATTGTCACCGAATTTGCCAGAGCTTTAACCGGCAGCATCGGCTTAATCTGTGCGATTCCCTTAACGGCGATTATTACTGCATTCCTGCTGCGTAACCGTTCAGAGTAATTGAATAACTGCTTGTCTGGCCAGCTCTAAAGCATCTGCAGTATGTTTTACAGAAGAGCCTCCCCCTTGGGCAGATGAACCGTTACCGCCGCCTTTTCCCTCTATAAGAGGAAGGGCGGCTTTTAGTATTGGCCCCATATTTATATTCAGGTCAGGGGAGCAACTGAACACCAAATGAACCTTGCTGTTATCGTCAGCAACTCCTGCCAGCAGTGCAACTGTCGCAGGCGAAGAGACAAGCTGCTTGGCAAGTCCGGCTACATCAGCGGGAGATGAATTTAGTAACTGATATACAATGATTTTTATTCCCTTTTTCGGTTCTGTTTGCCGGTAGAGGTTGCCGGCAAGCTGCACGTTGAGCTCTTGTCTGGCGGCTGCCAGTTGCCGATTTGTTTCATCTGCTTTATTGAACAGCTTATCTAAAGTTGAGAGCAGTTGTGGTCCCGGTGCTGACAGGCGTCCGGAAAGTTCTTTTATTAATAGGTTCTTGTATTGATAATCAGCAAGAGCACGATAACCGCACACAAAATCAAGACGAATTGCATTGTTTTTTCTTTCCCAGCTGCGAATTTTAATCATGCCGATTTCACCTGTTGCTGCTACATGGGTTCCGCCACAGGGACAGCAATCGATTCCCTCTATTTCAATTAAGCGAATCGCAGCAAAATCTTTAGCAGGTTGTTTACGCAGCGGGTATTCATGCAGAGTGGCTTGCGTAGCCTGGTGAATGCGTACAGCCTTATTGCCATAAAGCATCTCATTCGATAATTGTTCTGCAGCATTCATCTGCTCGTCAGTAAAGCCAGGCAGGTCAAGATCAATCTGACTGGATTGCGCGCCCAGATGGAAGCCTACCGTAGCTGCTCCAAACAGCTCATGGCAGGTGGCTGATAAAATATGCTGTCCGCTATGCTGCTGCATGTGGTCAAAGCGCCGTGACCAGTCAATTGCAGCTTCTACTGCCCCGGCTTGCGGCAGGTCGGACATGACGTGAATGATATCGCTTCCTTCGCTGTAGACATCATTCACCGGGATACCATTTATCTGTCCCTTATCAGAAGGTTGTCCGCCTCCTTCAGGATAAAAGGCGGTATGCTCCAGCACGACGCCCACATTGCCGTTAGGCAGGGTGATCGTTTTTTTTATCCGGCTTTGAAACTGGCGAATATAGCTGTTATTTTGAAATAAAAGATCGGTCACAAGGATCGCCTCCAAGTTGTTAGCATAGCTTCATTATAGCTTATTCCGGAAATACATTCATCCTGGAATGCATATATATCTGTAACTAATAACGTAAGGGGGCAGGGTATGATTTATTTTCGGTCATTTCCGTGCAGCCGGCAGCGCCTTTACTATAGCATTACCGCTATCGTCTTATTGAGCTTAGTCTTTGGCATTATCGGCTTTGAATTTGCTGATGAACGGGAGTTTGTTATTCAGGATAATCCGGTGGTGGAAGGAGTACCAGGCAGCAATGTCAGTATCGCGATCAACTTAGCGAACCGGATGCTGGAAGTATATAGTGATGAAAAGCTCTTCAAAAAGTACCGGATTGCTGTCGGCAAGAGTGGAACACCTTCACCAATCGGTGAATGGCATGTGGTTTGGAAGGACTATAACTGGGGAACCGGATTTGGTACACGGTGGATGGGCCTGGACGTGCCCTGGGGAGTCTATGGCATTCATGGCACCAATAAACCCTGGTCTATTGGGCAGTTTGCCAGCCATGGCTGTATACGAATGCGCAATAAAGATGTTGAGGAATTGTTTGAATGGATTCCGGTGGGAACACCGGTGAAAATAGAAGGAAGAAACGTAAAGATACAGCGCGTATTGAAGTACCAGACAACAGGTGCTGATGTTGTTGTTTTGCAAATCAAACTGAAAGAAATGGGATATCTTCACGAACGTGCTGATGGTATCTATGGCAGGGCAACGGAGGAAGCTGTCCGCAAATACCAGCAGGACAAAGGCTTGGAAGTGACGGGAGTCGTCAACAAAGCTGTGGTAGAAACGTTAGGCGTATAGCCCCAGGTTTGACCAAAGAATTAAATTGTTGTAATATAGATTGTGGAGCCGAATCTACACAGTACGGGGGAACCACATAAATTTACAGGGGATAATTCGCGAAAATGCGAAGGGGCGTGTTCTCAATTCTCTCTTTTCCCTATCCCGACAGCTAACCCCGGAGGCTTAAAGACCGCTGAGAATGTATTCTGCTCAAAGCAGTATTCTCAACGGCACACCAAAAGAGAGGTGGACCAATTGAAAAAGATTCTATTCCTTACTGTCTTATTGTCAGTAATACTATTCACGAATGCGGCTGTCTTTGCTGCACCAGGGGATAAGTTACTCAAACAGGGTATGCGTGGCGATGAGATACAGGTGCTGCAAAAACTATTGACTGATGCTGGCGTTTACAGTGGCGATGTTGATGGTATCTTTGGTAATTCTACATACCAGGCGGTACAAGAATTTCAACGTATTCATGGGCTCTCAGTTGATGGAGTAGTTGGCAAGCAAACCTGGGGTTACTTAGAACGTGCTGGTGCCGAGCCTTCACGCTATAGTAGATCGCTTGTTGTAACGGCTTCTGCTTACTCGGCTTATGATACCGGTAATTCCAATCGTACCAGCCGCGGCAACCCTGTTCATAAAGGCATTGTGGCTGTTGATCCGAATACCATACCGCTTGGTACCAGATTATATATTCCAGGGTATGGTTATGCTGTTGCCGATGATGTTGGTGGTGCAATAAAAGGCAACCGGATTGATCTTGCTTTTGACAGTCATGGTCAGGCGATGGATTTTGGCGTTCAGCGTGTGACGGTGTATATTCTTGATTAAACAGGCGCATGCGCCTGTTTTTTATCTTACAGAAAATGTAGCTTTCTGATTGCGAAATAAGAATGACATAGGCTTCCACCTGCGTCCTATAGGACTTGGTGAAAGCCAAGTCTTTTCTAATCTTATCAGAAAGTGTAAGGAGAGAAGCATCATGAATAGCTCGGTAGAGTGGCTTCAACAACATTTAATGGAAATATATGATCGCAACCCCTATGTAAAATTGCTGGAAATGCAAATTGTCAGTATTGCAGAAGGCCATGTACAACTTACTATGCCGGTCAAAGCGGACAAGCATGCTAACTTGTATGGCGCAGCCCACGGCGGAGCGTTGGCGTCTCTGGCGGATACGGTAATGGGGGTAGCCTGTGCTTCTTGCGGTAAGCGAGTAGTTACCATTGAGATGAATATTAATTATATTAAAGGTGTATCTGCCGGTACGACCGTTTTAGCTGATGCTAAAGTCATTCATAATGGACGCCAAACTATTGTGGTAGAGGCAGATATTTGCGACAGCCAGGGTAAGCTGGCAGCAAAAAGCCGCGGAACGTTCTGTGTCATTGGCCGTTTTGAAAATGAGTAATCGCGTGCAGAATGTTACTATTGCAGCAAAAAACTCCGTTTTACAAGCCGTCATACACAGACCAGAGCAAGAATCAGGTAAAACACTGATCATCAGTCATGGTTTCCGCGGCTCAAAAGATGGCAGCGGCAAAGCTGTACTTTTGGCAGAACAGGCAGTGGCGGCGGGCTTTACTGTTGTACGCTATGATTTCACACCGGGGCAGACCTTGTCTGTTCAAGTGGAGGAATTAACAAGTGTGATCGCATTCTGCCGGCACCATCTCAGCAAAGAAATCATTTTGCTTGGACGCAGTATGGGGGGGAGTGCTTCCCTGGTATGTGCAGCAGCCGATCCTGCAATAAAGGGACTTGCCCTGTGGGCGACTCCTTCCAACTTAGTTGAAACTTTTCAACTTGCTCTTGGCAATGATTATGCTTCCTTAGAGAAGGGAAACATGCTCATTTTAAATGACAGCTACGGGAAATTAGAGCTGAAACCGGAATTTATCCGTGATTTTGCTACGTTTGATTTGCTGAGTGCAATGCAGTTATTGGTTAGTCGCACCATGCCTGTTCTCATTTTGCATGGTACCAAGGATGAGATTGTACCCATCCGGCAAGCAAAGCTGCTTTATGAAACCGCAGGACAGCCTAAAACGTTTGTCCAGATTGATGGTGGTGATCATCAGTTTAATCTGCATAGTCAAATAGCCTCACAGGCTGTCATGGATTGGCTAACGGATAATTTCTAGAATAGAAAAAACATGCACCGCCGATACTACTTGATGAGTGACTCATTAAGTAGCAAAAGGGAGCGGTGCTCGTTGGATATATCGGGTAACATGCTAGCGCTGCTGTTAGCATTAATATCTGGCGTACTTATGGCTGTACAAGGTACATTAAATACAGCACTTAGTAAGGTGATTGGTTTAATTGAAGCTACGTTCATTGTACATGTCACAGGTACAATATTGCTATTGGTAGTTCTATTTGTACTGCGAATGGGTAAGGGAAATCTTGGGGCCATAACTACGGCACCCTGGTATGCCTATCTCGGGGGTATTGTAGGCGTTTTTATCATTTATCTGGTTGCTGCCAGTATACCGGCAGTGGGAGTGGCAAATGCCACAACCGCCATCATCGTCGGGCAGGTTTTGACAGCTGTTCTCATTGATCACTTTGGTGGTTTTGGAATGGAGCGGGTGCCTTGCGGTTGGAACCAAGTTGCCGGGCTTGTCTTGTTAGCCATTGGCGCAAAGCTGTTATTAAAGTGAAGCCTAATCATGCATTTTTAGGAATAGTAGAAGTCTTTCTAAGATTTTCCACGAGAGGTGTTAACAAAATTACTATTATGCAGTATACTTAAAAATAGATTTTCTGGTACAGGAGTACGTAGGAGGGGAATCATGGAATTTAGTTTTACACCAGACCAATTAGCATTAAAGAAAATCGCACAGGACTTTGTGGCTAAAGAAATTGCGCCTTATGCTTTGGAAATGGACAAGGCGGGAAAACTACGGGAAGGTCTGCTTGAAAAATTAGATGAAGCAGGTATGTTAAGTTTGGCCGTTCCGGAAGAGTTTGATGGACCTGGACTAGATGCTATTTCGATTGCACTTATGTATGAAGAATTAGGAAAGGGCTGCGCAGGTATTGCTACAGCGGTCGCAGCAAATGCGTTAGCATCTTATCCGGTTATTTTAGCCGGTACGGATGAGCAGAAAAAGAAGTTTTTCTCAGTAATTAATGAAGGTAAATTGGCTGCATTTGCTCTAACCGAGCCTGGGGCTGGCTCTGATGCCGGTGCTGTTGCCACTGCTGCCACTAAAGATGGCGATCATTATATACTTAACGGGACAAAATGTTTTATAACTAACGGTGGTCTTGCTGATATTTATGTTATTTTTGCTAATGCCCGTAAATCTGCTGGTATTCGTGGTTTAACCGCTTTTATCGTGGAAAAAGGAACACCTGGTTTTTCAGTTGGCAAGGAAGAACACAAAATGGGAATTCGTACTTCCAATACTTGCGAACTGGTTCTGGATAATGTTCGCTTGCCTGCTAGCAGCCGCATTGGCCGCGAGGGCGAAGGCTTTAAACTAGCGATGAAAACACTTGATGCTGCCCGTCCTTTTGTAGGAGCAGTATCTGTTGGGTTATCACAGGCGGCATTTGAAGTAGCTGTAAAATACTCAAAAGAGCGGGTACAATTCGGCAAGCCAATTGCATCCTTTCAATTAGTACAAGCTATGCTGGCCGATATGGCCATGCAGATTGATGCAGCCCGCTTGCTCGTATATAGAGCCTGCTGGATGAAAGATCAAGGCGTGGACTACTCCAAAGAGTCAGCAATCGCAAAATGTTTTGCTGCCGATACGGCAATGAAGGTTACAACTGATGCCGTGCAAGTCTTAGGCGGATATGGATACTCGCAGGAATATCCTACTGAAAAATATATGCGTGATGCAAAAATCATGCAGATCTATGAAGGAACCAATCAAATTCAACGCTTAGTCATTGCAAATAATATTTTGTATTAAGCATATTGACAAAGTTAGTTTACAGTAATATAATAAATAATGTCCTCATCGGGACATTATAAGGGGTTATAGCTCAGTTGGTTAGAGCGCTTCGTTGACATCGAAGAGGTCAGAGGTTCGAGTCCTCCTAACCCCACCAATA
>NZ_DALZUO010000047.1:0-16059 GCF_032013335.1 Anaerospora sp.
AAGGTGGCCGTACTGTTGGCGCCGGCGTTGTAACCGCTGTAATTAAGTAAGAAAAGGCACGTATAAAACTTTCTCAAAATGGGAATGTATAATAAGCAGGGGGAAACCCCTGTTTATTTCTTTGTTCTAAGCATAGGGATTTTGTGTAAAAATAAAATGCCCGGGTGCGTGGGCTATTGACATAGCAGGATAATATATGCTAAATTATATTAGCGATATTACGCAAGCTTGTCATAATATATAGGTGAGTCTTGTGATTTTTAGGGGTAAGTGAGGTGTAACGGATGCGCAACGCGGTAACATTGGCCTGCACAGATTGCAAACAACGCAATTATCAGACCAATAAGAACAAAAAAAATGATCCTGACAGATTGGAATTTAACAAATACTGCAAGTTTTGCAAAAAACATACTTTACACAAAGAAACGAAATAACGTATAATTGTGCCTGTATTGACATAAGCAGGAGCTTGAGTAATCCCAAGCATGGGGTGTAGCTGGTAGAAGAGCGGTTTAAAAACCGGTATGTCGTTGCTTCGGATACTGCTGACCCTATCATGTTGAGTTATACAGATTAGCAGTCACGACGGGGATGTGAGGAAATGGCAGCCCAAGAAACGGCTATTCAAACCAATATGCCGAGGTGGAAGAAATTTTTCCGTGAAGTCAGAGCTGAATTGAAAAAGGTCACCTGGCCGACCAAGAATGAACTTATTTCCTATACGGGAATTGTTTTTATTTCTGTCGTTTTAGTGGCTGTGTTGATTTGGATTATCGATGCCGCTCTGGCAAAAGTGCTTGAATTAATCATTAAATAGGCTAAGGGGGTAGGGGAGCGCGTGTAACGCATCCCTTAAGGCGAATGGAATCTGAGAAAAAGTGGTATGTCATCCACACTTATTCCGGTTATGAAAACAAGGTAAAGGCAAACCTTGAGAAGAAAGTTCATTCCATGGCTATGGAAAATGAAATCTTCCGGATCCTTGTGCCGATGGAAGATGAAGTGGAGATAAAAGACGGCAAAAAGAAGGTTGCCAAGCGTAAAATTTTCCCTGGCTATGTGCTTGTGGAAATGAATGTTAATGACAGGTCGTGGTATGTAGTCCGTAACACACCTGGTGTAACCGGCTTTGTTGGCTCAGGTACCAAGCCTATCCCGCTTACCGTCGCTGAAGTCAAACAAATTTTGAAGTCGCAAGGTGTGGAAGAAGTAGCCAAGCCTAAAGTGGACATGAAGGTTGGAGAACAAGTTCGGATTACTTCGGGAGCATTTGAGAATTGGTCCGGTGCAGTAACGGAGATTCATGCAGATCGCGGTAAGCTGAAAGTTCTTGTTAATCTTTTTGGTCGCGAAACTCCAGTAGAGTTAGATTTTTCTCAAGTTGAGAAAGCTCTCTAATATAACTTCAGTTATAAAAAAACTCAAGTTAAGCGATGCTGTAAAGTATCGATCCACGTGGGAGGGTGCAAAACCCGTAAACCACATTCTCATTGTAAGGAGGTGTAACTAACAAATGGCTAAAAAAGTTGTAAAAATGGTAAAGTTACAGTGTCCTGCTGGTAAAGCAACTCCGGCACCTCCGGTCGGCCCTGCGCTCGGTCAGGCTGGTGTTAACATTATGGCCTTCGTAAAGGAGTTCAATGAAAGAACAGCTTCGCAAGCTGGATTGATCATTCCGGTAGAAATTACCGTTTTCGAAGATAGATCATTCACTTTCGTTACCAAAACTCCCCCGGCAGCCGTACTGCTGAAAAAAGCAGCTGGTATTGAAACTGCATCCGGAGAGCCTAATAAGAAAAAGGTTGCTAAGGTTTCCCGTACAAAAGTACGCGAAATTGCCGAAAGCAAAATGCAAGACCTTAACGCTGCCAGCGTTGAAGCAGCTATGCGCATGATTGAGGGCACTGCCCGCAGCATGGGTATCGACATCGTAGACTAGTCACTAGTTGTCTAGTGCTAGGCTGCGGCTGTTCAAAAGCTGTCAGATGCTAGGCGCACCGAGAATCGTAGCGGAGGCGTACTGGAAAGTACGGTGAGCAACGAATCGCAGGTGCAACAACGCAGATGACAGGTTTTCAACAGTCGCAAACGCTCGTGGGAGGGGTAGCTTTCCCGTTACAACCACAAAGGAGGAATTTTTAAATGGCAACACATGGCAAGAAATATGCTGAAGCATTTAAACTAGTAGAAAAAGACAAGTTTTATGATCCTGAAGAAGCGATCGAACTTGCTAAGAAAACTGCTAGTGCGAAATTTGACGAAACTGTAGAAGTGGCTTTTCGTTTAGGCGTTGACCCTAAACATGCCGATCAGCAAGTGCGGGGAGCTGTTGTTCTTCCACATGGTACTGGTAAAACCAAGCGCGTATTGGTATTTGCCAAAGGCGAAAAAGCAAAAGAAGCTGAAGTTGCCGGTGCTGACGTCGTTGGCGCTGAAGATTTGGTAACTAAGATTCAAGGCGGCTGGGCCGATTTTGATGTAGCTGTAGCTACTCCTGATATGATGGGCTTGGTAGGTCGTCTAGGTAAGATTCTCGGTCCTAAAGGTTTAATGCCTAACCCTAAAGTAGGTACTGTAACTCTTGATGTGACTCGGGCGATCAATGAAATTAAAGCTGGTAAGATTGAATATCGTACCGACAAAGCGGGCAATATTCATGCACCTATCGGTAAAGTATCTTTCGAAAGCGAAAAGTTGTTGCAGAACTTCCGTACGCTTGTTGACACTTTGCTGAAAGTAAAACCAGCTGCTGCTAAGGGCCAGTACATGCGCAGCATTACGCTGAGCACCACTATGGGTCCTGGCGTAAAGGTGAATGTCCTCAAAGCTCCCGGTAAAAAAGAGTAGTAACTGAATAAGTTTTGCTTGGCTATAGACAGCAGGTATGATAATGGACTTTGGGTCCGCCTGCCGAGGCCGGGGTTTTGTTGCGATAGGTAATATTTATTGCCAATTAGCGACCTCCGGACGTTCTAGTGCCGTGAGGTCGCTTTTTAATTTGCCGTAACCTTATAAAGGAGGTGTAATAATGGCTGTAACAGTCGAAAAACAAACAGTAGTTGCCGGTATGAAAGAAAAACTTGCTGCAACAAAAGGCGCTGTATTGATTAACTACCGTGGCCTAACCGTAGCTCAGGATACTAAGCTGCGCCGTAAATTCCGTGAAGGCGGAGTTGAGTACAAGGTAGTAAAAAATACTCTTACTCGTATTGCTGCTAATGAAATTGGTATTGAAGGTCTTGATTCCTATTTGGAAGGCCCCACTGCAATGGCATTTTCAGCAACTGATCCAGTAGCACCAGCAAAAATAATTTCTGATTTTATCAAAGAAAGCAAACTTCAAAACATTGAAGTTAAAGCTGGTTTGGTAGAAGGTAAAGTTATTACTGCTGAGGGAGTTAAAGCTCTGGCTAACCTGCCGCCGCGCGAAGTGCTTATTGCACAAGTACTGGCTGGTTTCCAAACTCCGATTGTCGGTATCGTCAATGTTCTTCAAGGTACTATCCGCAATGCGGTTTATGTGCTTGAAGCGATCCGCAAACAAAAAGAATCCGCTTAAAGCCGGTCGGCATAAGCAGCCCATCTGCGTTGTTGCCCCTGCGGGCGTGCGCTGCACCCGTTCTAACAGGTTCTGCGTAATCTGGAAGTCGCACTTCAATAAAGGGTGCGGACATCCAGTACGCCTTTGCTTACGTCCTCGGAGCGCCTAGCATCTGGACTACTTCTGCAAACCTAAACTTGGGCACAAACTAAATTAATTAAAATTATTAAAAGAAAGTTTTGGAGGTTTTTTAAAATGACTAAAGAACAAATTATGGAAGCTATTGAACAAATGACAGTTCTCGAACTGTCCGAGCTGGTAAAAGCTCTTGAAGAAAAATTCGGTGTATCCGCAGCAGCTCCTGTAGCTGCTGTAGCAGCTGCTCCTGCTGCTGCTGCTGCTGCTGAAGAACAAACTGAATTCGACGTTATCCTTACCAGCCCTGGCGCTGGCAAAATCAACGTTATCAAAGTTGTTCGCGAATTGACTGGCTTGGGTCTGAAAGAAGCTAAAGATCTTGTTGACGGAGCTCCTAAACCTGTTAAAGAAAAAGTTTCTAAAGCCGATGCTGAAGCTATCAAAGCTAAGCTTGTTGAAGCTGGCGCATCTGTTGACGTTAAATAATTGTCAACTAGAGAAAGAGTACCTGCGCTTTGCAGGTACTCTTTTTTTCTTATCAAATACCGATGCTTGCGGGCTGTCGCTCTAACATTGTTTTACTGCTTTGGATAAAAATTCTTGACATACCAGCACTTATATGATAACATTTCTAAATGCGACATATTATCTGCTTGTAGTTTTTTTATACACGATATGTATAAAATTCTGATTGGCAGGAAATAGTAAAATAATGGAGGATGAAACACCATTTCATTCGGATTGAAAAAAGCAAGGTCCTCATGGAAACTGAAGAGACTTGCTTCTTTTCGTATTTGTCAGACAGGACAACGTATCGCTGTCTGCCTGGCATGACTATTCTAATTATATATAATTAGCTGTAGTTTTATGTGACGCCATGTCAGCTAAAATAGGCTAAGGGGTGAAGGATGTAGATGTTCAATCCTGTTCCGGTAGGCAAAAGAATCAGGTACAGTTATGCAAAGATTAATGAAGTACTGGACATGCCGAATCTTATTGAACTGCAAAAGAATTCCTATAATTGGTTTCTCAAGGAAGGCCTGCAGGAAATATTCCGTGATATTTCTCCCATCCAGGACTTTACAGGGAATTTAGTTCTTTCCTTTGAAAATTTCACGTTAGGAGAACCTAAGTATCACGTTGAGGAGTGTAAAGAGAGAGACGTTACATATTCTGCCCCCTTACGTGTGAATGTTCGCCTAATTAACCGTGAAACGGGTGAAATTAAAGAGCAAGAAGTATTCATGGGTGATTTTCCGCTCATGACTACAAACGGCACATTTATTATTAATGGGGCTGAGCGGGTTATTGTTAGTCAGCTCGTTCGCTCGCCTGGTGTGTATTATGGTGAAACTATTGATACTACAGGCAAGAAGCTGTATAATGCTACGGTTATTCCTAACCGTGGTGCTTGGCTTGAACTGGAGACGGATGCGAATGATGTTATTTCAGTTCGCGTAGACCGGACTCGGAAATTGCCTGCTACTGTACTGATACGCGCACTCGGCTGGGCTTCAAATGGTTCTATTCTAGAGCTATTCTATGATGATACCCGTGTTCGTGCTACTTTAGAGCGCGATAGCACAGATTCAAAAGAAGAAGCACTAGTCGAAATTTACAAGCGTCTTCGTCCTGGTGAACCACCGACGGTTGAAAATGCGACTCAGTTATTAGAATCGCTCTTTTTTGATCCGAAGCGGTATGATCTGGCTACTGTAGGCCGGTATAAGCTTACGAAAAAACTTGGCTGGAAACGCCGCCTTATGGGGAAAACGCTCCATCAGCCGCTTGTTGACACCACAACCGGTGAAATTATTGTGGCAGACGGAACGGTGCTTGATGAAAAAGCGCTTATTCGTATTGAGGAAAGCGGTATATTTGCCCGCCCTGGTTTGGCAGAAGTCATTATCCGCCAAAAGGATGGCAGCCCTGTAAAAGTTATTTGTAACTCGGTTCTGCCGTATACCCACCGCACTGTTACGCGGGAAGATATTATGGCATCTATCAGCTATCTACTAAACCTAATGGATGGTCATGGCCATACTGATGATATTGACCATTTAGGCAACCGGCGTCTGCGTTCTGTTGGTGAATTGCTGCAAAATCAGTTCCGCATTGGTCTTTCCCGTATGGAAAGAGTAGTAAAAGAACGTATGACGATTCAAGACATTGATGTTATTACACCACAAGCACTGATTAATATCCGTCCTGTTGTGGCTGCAATAAAAGAATTCTTCGGTTCCAGTCAGTTGTCTCAGTTTATGGATCAAACTAATCCGTTAGCGGAGTTAACACATAAACGCCGTCTCAGTGCATTGGGACCTGGTGGTCTCAGCCGCGAACGTGCTGGTTTCGAAGTTCGCGACGTGCATCACTCTCACTATGGTCGTATGTGCCCGATTGAAACCCCGGAAGGTCCAAACATCGGTTTGATCGGCTCTTTGTCTACTTTTGCACGTGTGAATGAGTTTGGCTTTATTGAAACGCCTTATCGTAAAGTTGATAAGTACAATAAGAAAGTCAGCGAAGAAGTTTACTACGTGACTGCCGATGAAGAAGATGAAATGATTATTGCCCAGGCCAACGAAGGTCTTACGGATGAGGGCTGGTTTAAAGAGCCGCGCGTTACCGTTCGGTATAAGCACGATATCCTTAACGTTCCGGCAGAGCAAGTTGACTACATGGACGTTTCGCCAAAACAAGTAGTATCGATTGCAACAGCAATGATCCCGTTCCTTGAGAATGACGATGCCAACCGTGCTTTAATGGGTGCGAACATGCAACGTCAGGCAGTTCCACTCTTGCGTACGCAGGCGCCTCTTGTTGGTACCGGTATGGAGTATAAGGCTGCCCGTGATTCAGGCGTTGTCATTCTTGCTAAGAATGCTGGCCGGGTAGAGCGTGTTAGTGCTACAGAGATTTATATCCGTACAGACAACGGCAGTCTGGATACCTATAAGATGCTCAAATATATTCGTTCTAACCAAGGAACATGTATCAATCAAAAGCCGATTGTATATAAAAATGAGCGGATTGAGAAAGGGCAGGTCTTAGCAGATGGTCCTTCCACTGACAGGGGAGAGCTGGCATTAGGGTTTAATGTGTTGGTTGCTTTTATGCCGTGGGAAGGCTACAACTATGAGGATGCTATCCTGCTTAGCGAAAAACTGGTTAAAGAAGATGTGTTTACCTCTATTCACATTGAAGAATACGAATGTGATGCACGTGACACTAAGCTAGGGCCGGAAGAAATTACCCGCGATATTCCCAACGTAGCCGAAGATGTATTGCGTGATCTCGATGACCGCGGCATCATTCGAATTGGTGCAGAAGTTCGCCCCGGTGATATTCTGGTTGGTAAAGTAACTCCTAAGGGAGAAACAGAACTGACGGCAGAGGAGCGCCTGCTTAGAGCCATTTTTGGAGAAAAAGCGCGAGAAGTACGCGATACATCGCTAAGAGTGCCTCATGGTGAAGCTGGTAAAATTGTCGATGTGAAAGTTTTCAGCCGCGAGAATGGTGACGAATTGCCGCCTGGCGTAAATCAACTGGTCCGCGTCTATATCGCTCAAAAGAGAAAAATCTCTGAAGGCGATAAAATGGCCGGCCGTCATGGTAATAAAGGTGTTGTTTCACGCATCATGCGTCAGGAAGATATGCCGTTCATGCCTGATGGCACTCCAGTGCAGATTGTGCTTAATCCGCTAGGGGTTCCGTCCCGTATGAATATCGGTCAGGTGCTGGAAACACACTTAGGCTGGGCGGCATCTGCATTAGGCATGCAAATTCAGGCGCAATCGCCTGAAGTTGAAGAACGGCTAAAAGCTGTTAACTACAACTTTAGCAAACACGGTATGCCTGAACCTGATATTGCAGGTATTCATCTGGCAACGCCAGTTTTTGACGGTGCAAGGGAACACGAGGTTTTCCATACTCTTGAAGCCGCAGGATTACCATCAGACGGTAAAACAGTATTGTATGATGGACGTACAGGTGAACCGATGGATAATCGCGTAACCGTCGGATACGTATATATGCTGAAACTTGCTCACTTAGTTGATGATAAAATACATGCCCGTTCCACTGGTCCGTACTCACTTGTTACACAACAGCCGCTGGGTGGTAAAGCTCAGTTTGGCGGCCAGCGTTTCGGTGAGATGGAAGTTTGGGCACTGGAAGCATATGGTGCGGCCTACACATTACAAGAGTTGCTGACAGTCAAGTCTGACGATGTAGTAGGACGTGTCAAAACATACGAAGCTATTGTAAAAGGCGAAAATGTGCCTGAACCGGGAGTACCTGAATCCTTTAAGGTTCTTATTAAAGAACTGCAGAGCATTGGATTGGATGTTAAGGTACTTACGGAAGATGCGCAAGAAATCCTTATTCGTGAGTCTGATGAAGATATTCATGAAACTGCAAAAGAACTTGAACTTAGCCTAGGTGGCGAAGAAGCTCGCCCGTCACCTCATGAACGAACACGCACTGAGCTGGAACCCGACATGGTGGATGAATTGGAAAGCGGCGACAGTCTTGAGCCATTAGAGGAAGAATTGGATATTATTGCCGAGATTGGCGATATGGACAATGACAAGTTTGATGCAGCTGAGCCTGACCTTGATTCGGATGATGAATTTATCCCTGCCCGCCTTAAAAGCGGCGCAAAGAAAAGCAAGGTTAAAGACGGAGCACCGAAAAAGATCAATCCTCGTGAATATTTAGATGACCTGGAAGACGACTTCGAGTAGAGAAGGGAGCGATAACTCCTTGTTGGATGTAAATAATTTTGATTCCATGCGCATTGGTATAGCATCACCGGAACAGATCCGTAAATGGTCTCACGGTGAGGTAAGAAAACCGGAAACTATTAACTACCGTACTTTGAAACCAGAAAGAGAAGGCTTGTTCTGCGAGAAAATCTTCGGGCCTACACGTGACTGGGAATGTCATTGCGGCAAGTACAAACGCATCCGCTACAAGGGGATTGTTTGTGACCGTTGCGGCGTTGAAGTTACCCGCTCCAAGGTACGCCGTGACCGTATGGGCCATATTGAACTGGCTGCACCGGTATCGCATATCTGGTATTTCAAAGGTATTCCCAGCAGAATGGGACTTATTCTTGATATTTCTCCCCGCTCGCTAGAAAAGGTACTCTATTTCGCATCGTATATTGTACTCGATCCGGGCGATACGCCGTTAATGAAAAAACAGCTGTTAACGGAGAGTGAATATCGCGACTATCGTGATAAATATGGCAGTGCCTTTAAGGTTGGCATGGGTGCTGAAGCCATAAAAAAATTGCTTGAAGAGCTGGATCTGGAAAAAATGAGCCGTGAACTACGTCAGGAACTGCGCGAAGTCAGCGGGCAACGTAAAATTCGCGCGATTCGCCGCCTTGAAGTAGTTGAGGCTTTCCGTAAATCAGGTAATAATCCTCATTGGATGATCATGGATGTTGTCCCGGTTATTCCACCTGAATTACGGCCGATGGTACAATTGGACGGTGGCCGTTTTGCCACCTCTGACCTAAATGATCTCTACCGCCGTGTTATTAACCGGAATAACCGGTTGAAAAGGCTGCTTGACCTGGGAGCACCGGATATCATTGTTCGCAATGAGAAGCGCATGCTACAGGAAGCAGTTGATGCACTGATTGATAATGGTCGTCGAGGCCGTCCAGTAACCGGACCTGGCAACAGACCGCTCAAATCGCTTTCCGATATGCTTAAAGGGAAACAAGGCCGGTTCCGCCAAAATCTTCTCGGCAAGCGTGTCGATTACTCCGGTCGCTCGGTTATCGTTGTTGGACCTGAACTTAAACTTCACCAATGCGGCTTGCCGAAAGAAATGGCGCTAGAGCTCTT
Organism: Anaerospora sp.; assembly: GCF_032013335.1. Lineage (NCBI taxonomy): Bacteria > Bacillati > Bacillota > Negativicutes > Selenomonadales > Sporomusaceae > Anaerospora > Anaerospora sp. Next base: position 9,544 of record NZ_DALZUO010000047.1, read on the forward strand.
TAAACCTTTTGTGATGAAAAAGCTGGTTAATGCCGGTCATGCTCATAATATTAAGAGCGCTAAACGGATGGTTGAAAGGGTACGCCCGGAAGTATGGGATGTACTGGAAGAAGTAATCAAAGAGCACCCCGTGCTCTTAAACCGTGCACCGACGCTGCATCGTCTTGGTATCCAGGCTTTTGAACCGGTACTTTCGGAAGGCCGGGCCATCAAAATTCATCCGCTCGTTTGTACCGCTTATAACGCCGACTTCGACGGTGACCAAATGGCCTGCCACGTTCCTTTGTCTGCTGAGGCTCAGGCTGAGGCACGTGTACTGATGCTGTCCGCTCACAATATCTTATCAACTAAAGACGGTAAGCCGGTGGCGACTCCTACGCAAGATATGGTTCTTGGTGCCTATTATCTGACTATCGTAAGGCCTGGCTCACAGGGTGAAGGAAAAATATTCACTAATTATGATGAGGTTATGCTTGCGTACCATCATAGTGAGCTTGCGCTGCAAGCCCCGATTAAGGTTCGGATTGCTAATTATGGGTTAGTCAATACAACAGCCGGACGCTTAATCTTCAATGAGGCACTGCCGCAAGAACTGCGCTCTTACTCACAAAAAGACGGCGAATGGCATTTAGGCATCCTAATGGATAAGAAACAACTGGGTAAACTGGTTGCGGATTCTTATCGCCGCTTCGGCAACTCCCAAACTGCAGAGGTGCTTGACCGGGTCAAGACACTGGGCTTCTCCTTTGCGCGTAGAGCGGGGATGACCATTGCTATTGCTGATATTAAAGTACCTGAAGCCAAGAAGGCGATACTCGCCCGTACTGACGGTCAGGTTGAAATGATTGAAAAACAATACCGCCGCGGTTTAATTACCGAAGACGAGCGTTATAAAAAGACAATTGATTTATGGACCAAGGCTACCAATGAAGTTACGCAGGCGATGATGGACAATCTTGATCCATTTAACCCTGTCTACATGATGGCAAACTCCGGTGCCCGTGGTAATATTCAACAGATTCGTCAGTTGGCAGGTATGCGTGGTCTTATGGCTGATCCATCGGGCCGTATCATTGACTTGCCAATCAAAGCGAACTTCCGTGAAGGTCTGACAGTACTTGACTACTTTACCTCTACTCATGGTGCCCGTAAAGGCTTGGCTGATACGGCGCTTCGTACAGCTGACTCTGGATATCTTACCCGCCGTCTAGTTGATGTTGCGCAGGATGTCATTGTCCGCGAAGAGGATTGTGATGTAGTAGGTATTAACCTTGTCCGGGAAAGAGCACGTCTGGCTAAATCCAGCAGCGGTGCTATTACCTTGCTGCGAGACACGCTGATCGGGCGGGTGCTTGGCCAGGATATAGCTGATCCGGCAACAGGGGAAACTTTAATTGCAATGGATACTATCTTAAGTGATAATCATCTGAAACTTATCGGCGATCATAATGTTCCTTCTATTGTAGTACGGGGGTCGTCGACAGCTACAGCAGAAGATGTTAACAGTTCTGCTGAGAGCGAGACTATCATGCTGGGTGAGCCGGAAGAGAAAGTTCGTACAGCATTGAAAGAAGCCATGTTCCGCGAAATGCTTGGTAAGAATACTGTTGAAAGTGTAAAAAACAGCGAAGGCGAAGAATTGGTTCCTGCCAATACACCACTTGCTGAAGAACACATTGAAGCAATTCTCTCTAGTGATGTGCTGGAAGTCCGGGTTCGCAACAATAACATACGTGGCATTGAAGTAGAAGCAATCATTGAAGGCAGTGGTGTGATTGAGCCTCTGCGCGACCGAATTATCGGACGCATCTCGGCAGAGGAAATCGCTGATCCGAAAACTGGCGAAGTAGTTGTTGCTTTGAACGAAGAAATCGATGAAGAAATGGCTGACCGTATTGTCAGCTTCAAGGAAAAAGTATCGATCCGTTCTGTTCTGGTTTGCAAATCACGCTACGGCGTGTGTATTAAATGCTACGGCCGTAATTTGGCGACCGGTCACATGGTCGACGTCGGAGAAGCAGTTGGTATTATTGCTGCTCAGTCTATCGGTGAACCGGGTACCCAGCTTACCATGCGTACTTTCCATACCGGCGGCGTAGCTGGTGATGACATTACGCAAGGTCTGCCGCGTGTTGAGGAGCTATTTGAAGCGCGTAAACCGAAACGTCAGGCTATTATTACTGAGACTGAAGGTACAGTCGAGGTAAAAGAAATCAAGGGAATTCGCAAAGTTACCGTACTTCCGCCAAGTGGGGAAGAGCGGGTTTATCAAATTCCCTATGGTGCAAGACTTATCGTCAAAGAAGGCCAGGTATTACAAGCCGGTGACCGCTTGACGGAGGGCTCGGTTAATCCCCATGATATCCTTCGCGTGCAAGGTCTTAAAGAAACACAACGTTATCTGGTGTATGAAGTTCAAAAGGTTTACAAGTCTCAGGGCGTTGAAATTAATGATAAGCACATCGAAGTCATGGTGCGCCAAATGATGCACAAAGTTAAAGTAGAAGAGCCGGGCGATACTGCTTTACTGCCAGGCGAATATATCGATATCAATACCTTTGAAGAAGAAAATGCGCAAGCTATTGAAAAGGACGGAGAGCCGTCAGTTGCTCGTCCTACCTTGCTTGGTATCACAAAAGCTTCTTTGGCGACTGACTCGTTCCTGTCGGCAGCGTCCTTCCAGGAAACAACCCGGGTACTTACAGAAGCCGCTATTAAAGGAAAAATCGATCCGCTGCTCGGTTTGAAGGAAAATGTTATTATCGGTAAGCTTGTTCCTGCCGGTACCGGTATGAGCCGTTACCGTAACATTAAGTTAAAAAAGTCTATAGAAACTGCTAAACCGAATTAATAAAGTAGGGCACTTGGTATTTTGGCTGAATTTTAGCCGAGCCAAGTGCCTTTTTTTATGCAAAACTTGTATTTCGATTCTCCTTATGATACACTAGGAACCGTGGTCAAGAAAATAGGCGAAAATGCTGGAATTGCTGTTGACATTTGGTTATCGTGAGTGGTAAAATATTAAAGTGCCTGCGAGAAAAAATATTTTTTTGTAATACAAGGGAGTGGGTCTGATGACGATAGACACACTAAAAGCGGCCAAAAAGGCAATTGGTGCTAAACAAACAGTAAAATCTGTTGAGCGGGGCCAGGTAGAAGTGGTTTTTTTGGCAAGTGATGCTGAAAATCGAGTAGTTCAACCCATTCGTGAACTTTGCAGTAAAAAAGATATTGCAGTGCAAGAGACGTTAACGATGCAGGAATTGGGGCAAGCTTGTGGTATAGCGGTTGGAGCTGCGGCTGTAGCTGTACTTAAGTGAGTGAACTGAGGACAAGCGTGGTAATGTTTTACCTAAAGGTTAACGCCTAAAGGTGAAATTAATTATAAATACCAACTGTAGAGGAAGGAGGTGCACATATGCCAACAATTAACCAGTTAGTGCGCAAAGGTAGAGAAGCGATTGAGCAAAAATCCACAGCGCCTGCGTTGAAAGAAAGCCCGCAAAAGCGTGGTGTTTGCACTAGAGTATATACAACTACTCCGAAAAAACCGAACTCAGCGCTGCGTAAAGTTGCCCGTGTACGGTTAACTAACGGTATTGAAGTAACTGCGTACATCCCTGGTATTGGTCATAACTTGCAGGAGCATTCTGTTGTTTTAATCAGAGGCGGCAGGGTAAAAGACCTTCCAGGTGTTCGCTATCACATCATCCGTGGTGCGCTTGACACTGCCGGTGTACAAAAACGTTCGCAAGGCAGATCGAAGTATGGCACTAAAAGAGCCAAGAAGAAATAAGCGTGCCAGCTAATGGCAGATTTCGGATGAAGGAGGGAAACAAATGCCAAGAAAAGGTCCTGTGACTAAACGTGACGTATTGCCAGATCCGGTTTACAACTCTAAGTTAGTAACCCGTTTTATCAATAAAATCATGTATGATGGCAAAAAAGGTGTTGCAGAAACAATCGTATATGATGCATTTGATATTATCCGGTCTAAAACCGGTAAAGATCCATTAGAAGTATTTGAGGCTGCGCTGAAAAATGCTATGCCTGTTTTGGAAGTTCGCGCTCGCCGCGTTGGTGGTGCTAACTACCAAGTGCCGGTTGAAGTTCGTGCAGACCGTCGTTTATCGCTTGGTATCCGCTGGATGGTGAATTACTCCAGACTGCGCGGTGAAAAAACCATGCATGAAAGACTTGCTGCTGAGTTGCTTGATGCATCGAACGGCACTGGTGCTACTATTAAGAAAAAAGATGATACCCACAAAATGGCTGAAGCTAATAAAGCTTTTGCGCATTATCGGTGGTAATATCGGGACTACACGATTTGTAGTCCCAGCATAAGGAGTGAAGATAGTGGCCAGAAAGTTTCCTCTTACTAAGACGCGAAACATAGGCATCATGGCACACATTGACGCCGGCAAGACCACTACAACAGAACGCATACTTTTCTATACCGGCAGAGTGCATAAGATTGGCGAAGTGCATGATGGTGCTGCTACGATGGACTGGATGGTGCAGGAACAAGAGCGGGGTATTACTATTACCTCGGCGGCCACTACATGTCAGTGGGATGGGCACCGTATCAATATTATCGACACACCTGGACACGTGGACTTCACTGTTGAGGTAGAGCGTTCGTTGCGAGTACTTGATGGCTCGGTTGCAGTCTTCTGCGCTAAAGGTGGCGTAGAGCCGCAATCGGAAACGGTATGGCGTCAAGCTGACCGTTATGGGGTTCCCCGGATGGCTTATGTAAATAAAATGGATATGATCGGTGCAGATTTTTATCGTGTTGTTGACATGATGAAAACCCGTCTGGGTGCTAATGCAGTGCCTATTCAACTGCCGATCGGCTCGGAAGATGTTTTCAAAGGAATCATCGACCTTGTGGAAATGAAAGCCATGATTTACACTGATGACCTCGGAAAAACCAGTGAAGCCACTGAGATTCCAGAAGACTTAAAAGAACAAGCTGAACTATATCGGCAAAATATGCTTGATGCGATTGCGGAAAGCGACGATGAACTGATGATGAAATATCTTGAGGGTGAAGAACTCACTGTTGAGGAAGTTAAATCAGGAATTCGTAAAGCAACAATTGCCTGCAAATTGACACCGATGTTGTGCGGTTCGTCTTACAAAAATAAAGGCGTACAGCCGCTGTTGGATGCTGTAATAGCCTATATGCCTGCACCTACCGATATTCCTGCCATTAAGGGTGTTAATCCTGATAGTGGTGAAGAGGATTCTCGGGCAGCTGATGACAGCCTGCCGTTCTCGGCATTAGCTTTCAAAATCATGGCTGACCCTTATGTCGGTAAATTAGCCTTCTTCCGGGTGTATTCAGGTAATTTGAGCTCAGGCTCATATGTTTACAACTCGACTAAAGGCAAAAAGGAACGAATTGGCCGTATTTTGCAAATGCATGCCAATCACCGTGAAGAAATCGAAGTCGTTTATACAGGCGATATTGCTGCAGCGGTAGGTTTGAAAGATACTACTACTGGTGACACGCTTTGCGACGAAAAAAACACTATCATCCTGGAATCAATGGTTTTCCCTGAACCGGTTATCTCGGTAGCTGTTGAGCCGAAAACCAAAGCAGACCAGGAAAAAATGGGCATTGCCCTTCAGCGTCTTGCTGAAGAAGATCCTACCTTCCGGATGCATACTGACCAGGAAACAGGTCAGACCATTATCTCCGGTATGGGCGAATTGCACTTGGAAATAATCGTTGACCGGATGCTTCGCGAATTCAAAGTGGAATGCAATGTTGGCAAACCGCAGGTTGCTTATCGTGAAACGATCCGCAAATCGGTTAAAGCAGAAGGTAAATTCGTACGTCAATCCGGTGGTCGCGGCCAATACGGTCATTGCTGGCTGGAACTTACTCCGCTTGAACCTGGTCAAGGGTTCATCTTTGAAAATAAGACAGTGGGCGGTTCGATTCCAAGAGAATTTATCAATCCGATTGAAGCAGGCGTAAAAGAAGCAATGGATACTGGCGTTTCGGCCGGTTACCCGATGGTAGATATCAAGGTTACTGTCTTTGACGGTTCGTATCATGATGTTGACTCCTCGGAAATGGCGTTTAAAATTGCCGCATCCATGGGCTTCAAAGAGGGTTGCCGGAAAGCTACCCCAGTCTTGCTTGAGCCGTATGAAAAAGTGGAGATCACGGTTCCGGAAGAATACATGGGCGACGTCATCGGCGATATTAACTCTCGCCGCGGACGGATAGAAGGTATGGAGTCCCGCTCGGGCGCTCAAACCATTCGTGCGTTTGTACCACTTTCCGAAATGTTCGGATATGCCACAGACCTTCGTTCACGGACGCAAGGCCGCGGTAACTACTCGATGGAATTCGATCACTACGAAGAAGTACCGAAAAACATCGCTGAAACCATAATCGCCAAAGTAAAAGGCGCTTAAATTTAGCATTAGGGAGGCAAAAACAAATGGCAAAGAAAAAGTTTGAAAGAAACAAGCCACACGTAAACATTGGAACAATCG
>NZ_DALZUO010000048.1:0-14989 GCF_032013335.1 Anaerospora sp.
CCCGTTGGTCAAGCGGTTAAGACACCGCCCTTTCACGGCGGTATCAAGGGTTCGATTCCCTTACGGGTCACCAATCCCGGGCGATTAGCTCAGCCGGGAGAGCGCCTGCCTTACAAGCAGGATGTCGGCGGTTCGATCCCGTCATCGCCCACCAATAAATAAACACCAAACAATATTGTTTGGTGTTTATTTTTATTTTAAAAACCAAGATCTTCACCGATAACAAAAATATGAATATCCGAAACCGGCGGTTTTTTATGAAGAACGGTAGTAATATTACAGATGCGCTGGGGGCTCATACAGTCCATGCATTGGCCCGTCTGCACACAGGGGGTGGTCCGTGCCAGACGTTTGTTATTGATTGGAGCGGCATGAAGCTGAATGCGCTTTTCTGCTTCGGCCACATCGGCGACAATTTTATTGATACCGGTAACAATAATTACTTTTTTTGGCCCGAAAATCATGGCAGCTACGCGGTTGCCGGCACCATCGGTATTAACAAGCTTGCCATTCAGGGTTAAAGCGTTGGTGCTGGTAAGGAACACATCACAGGATAGCTGTTTATGCCGGAAATCAAGGATAGTCTCTGGACTAAGACCGGGCTTGTTATGATTGTATACCGTATTGCCTCTTTTTTCGACCAAATCGTCCAGGCCGAGCTGATGAATCGTCCAGGAACCGGCGATACCAACAGAAGCATCAGTAGGAATATGAGCCAGGATTTGCTCAATAGCTTCTTCTTTTGTTGGTACATAGACAGCCTTAAAGTTGTTTTTGTTTAAAGCAGCTACCACTTTTTCACCAATAACCGCATTGTGCCAGGGTTTAAATTCGTGCATTGTATACCCTCCTGTAGTAAAATAAGACTACTGGAAGAGTTCCGCGGCACCAGAAAAAAACCTTTTGTCTGATAGGTAAAATAAGTAAAAGATTGATATAAAGCAGGTGATGCAGGTGGATGGCAAGGAACGGCGCAAGCAGTTGTCTGAACTGCTGAGACAAGCGAAACATCCGCTGGCCGGAGGAGCGTTGGCAAAGCAGCTCAAGGTCAGCCGTCAGGTTATAGTCGGTGATATTGCAATTTTGCGGGCCGGTGGACTGGAGATTTATGCTACGCCACAGGGCTATGTCGTACCTGGTTTACAGGAGCAGCCTGTTATAACAGCCAAATTAGCCTGCCGCCATGGACGGGATGATATGGCAGAGGAATTGGGCATTATTGTTGACAATGGCGGCAAGGTGCTTGACGTTATTGTCGAGCATGGAGTTTACGGTGAAATAAAGGCAAATTTGATGCTGGCATCACGCCGTGAGCTGACCGCTTTTTTGACTGCCATTAACGATAGCAGTGCCGAACCGTTATCTGCTGTGACCGGCGGCGTTCATCTTCACACCATTGAAGTTCCGTCAGTAGAGGTCTTGCAGGAAATTAAAAAACAATTAAAAGCGCGGGGTTTCATGGTTGAGCAGTAACCATTATTGAATAAAAAGAGCGAGTTATGCGGGAGGAACATCCTGCTTAACTCGCTCTTTTTATCGGGCAGATGGACTTTATCAGTGGCCGGAAGCTGCGTGGCTGTCCCGCTTAAATAGTTTTCCAGGTAAGAAAGCTGCGAAAAACAGACCTGCAACGGGCAGTACGGTTAAAATGGTAAAGACAGAAGGAATACCGAAATGATCAGCCACATAACCGAGAATGGTTGCGCCAATGCCACCAAGGCCGATGGTAAAACCAATTGTCAGGCCTGATGCCATGCCGATATGTTGTGGCATCATTTCCTGAGCCATTACTACCGTAGTGGCAAAAGAAGAGATCAGCGTCAAGCCGGTGATAGCGGCAAGAATAACAGTAGCAAAACCGGACGTAAATTGAAATAAAAAGATAAGCGGCATAGAAGCGGCTGTGGAGATAATAATGACTGTTTTGCGCCCAAAGCGATCACTCAGCAGCCCTCCTGTATAAGTGCCGATTACGCCTGCAATTAGAAAAGAAGATAATAAGTAACTGGCGTAAAGCGGGCTCCCGGAGAGATAGTCCGCATAGTAGAGCGGAATATAAGTGCTTAAGCCGGTATGAATACTGGAACGAATAAAGATGAAACTAAGGAGAGTTGTTAAGAGGCCCCAGGGTAAGGCTGTGGCAGCAGCTTTAGGGACATGAGCAGCAACTGGGGCTGTGTTTGTCTGGGGAGAGATTTGCGGCAGGCTCTGCCAGGCCCACAAGGCCATAAGTGCCGCAGGGATAAGGAAGTAAATGGTGTTATTAATTGAACCGGGGCCGCTGAGCAGAAAAGTCATGAAGATGGACCCCACTGCGGCACCAAAATTTCCGCCTACAGAGAACGTTCCCATGCTGCGGCCTTTACTGGCGGCAGAGCTAATCAGATGCGCCGATTTGGAGGCCTGGGGATGAAAACCGGCAATGCCAAGGCCGCTAACTACAATTGTCAACAGGAGCAGGGAGTAGGAGGTCGCAAGTCCGGTTGCAGCCATGCCGAGTCCGGCTAATAGAAGACTTACGGGAATTAGCCAGGGCAGAAATACTTTGTCTGTAATGTAGCCAAAAAGCGGCTGAATGACGGAGGAAGTAAGATTTTGCGTTAGCACGATAGCACCGACCTGAGCGTAAGTAAGCTGGAAGAAATTCTTTAAAAATGGCAGCATGGCCGGCAAGGCGCCCTGACTGAGATCTGTAACGCCATGGGCTATTGTCAGCATGGCCAGCGGTTTGCTAATATACGAGTGCTTGATCTGGGACATCGGTATCACCTCAAATTATGAATGTATCTTTTACTATACTTCATAAAACAAGGGTTGTCATCTGAAAAAGAAAGAACTATAATTAACCTATACATATGACAAGACACCTGTAAAGACATGGAGGGCAAAATGGATTTAACAACTCGCTTGGAACGACTGCCTGTGGGGAAGTTTCATTATAAATTGTTAGTGGCGACCGGCCTTGGCTGGATGTTTGATGCCATGGATACAGGGCTGATTGCCTTCGTACTGCCCGCTTTGGCAAAGGCCTGGGGCTTAACGGCAGCTCAGATGGGAATCATCGGCAGTGCTGGACTGGTAGGGATGGCGCTTGGCGCTGTTGTTGCCGGTACGGCTGCTGACCGTTTTGGGCGCAAAGCGGTTTTTTCGGTAACACTCTTGATTTATAGTGTTGCTACCGGACTGTGCGGGCTAGCGTGGAACTATGAATCCTTACTGGTATTTCGCTTTTTTGTCGGTTTTGGGCTAGGGGGAGAGCTGCCTGTTGCCGCAACGCTAATGACGGAGTATTCACCACCTGCTGTCAGAGGGCGCTTTATGGTGCTGCTCGAAAGCTTCTGGGGTGTTGGCTGGCTGGTAGCAGCTCTGCTGTCTTATCTGTTTATACCGCATTATGGCTGGCAGGCGGCTTTTTTCATCGGTGCCTTACCGGCGCTGTATGTTTTTGTCATTCGCCTGGCAATACCTGAGTCGGTACGGTACTTGGCAGACAGCGGTAAGGTTGAAGAGGCCAATCGCATTGTAGCCCGTCTGGAAACACAGGCCGGAATTACGCCGGTTTATGCGGCCGCTGCTGTTACTGCAAATGTTAATACTGTCGTTACTACCGCAAAGGGCGGCATTGCTTATAAGGAACTATGGTCTCCTCAATTTATCAAACGAACAGCCATGCTGTGGATTGTCTGGTTTGGTATTGTATACTCCTATTATGGTATTTTTACCTGGCTGCCGTCGCTGATGGTTACCCAGGGCTATACAATGATTAAAACATTTGAATATGTACTCATTATGACATTAGCCCAGCTGCCGGGTTATTTCAGCGCTGCCTGGCTGGTGGATAAGATAGGCCGCAAAGCAACGCTGGCTGCGTATTTAGCAGGAACTGCCCTGGCAAGCTACTTCTTTGGCCAAGGTGGCAGTTCAGTAACCGTCCTGTTTTGGGGAAGTCTAATCTCGTTTTTTAACCTTGGGGCCTGGGGTGTCATTTACACTTATACTCCTGAACTTTATCCCACCCGTGTGCGGGCCCTTGGCTCAGGATGGGCGGCAGGCTTCGGGCGCATCGGCGGCGTTCTGGCACCTGTAGTCGTTGGTTATATGGTTGGCGGAACTGACGGCTTTGCACGAATTTTTACGATGTTTACCATTACATTGGTGATTATTGCCGTAGCAGTCCTTGTGCTTGGCGAAGAGACCAAGAATAAGTCTCTTGATGAAATCAGCAAGTAGCTGTTGTTCTTGATAGCAAAATGGTATAATAGTAGCAAATAATAACCTATGGAGGAAATACGTTGATTGCCACCGCGAGTTTTGTGATCTCTTTTATTGCCGCTTATTGGGTATACTATGATGCCAGAGGCCGCGGACATGAGTTAGGTACAGCTATACTCTGGTCGCTGGGAACTCTTGCTGCTGTAATTATATTTTTGCCGTTGTATTTGCTGCTGGGCCGTAAACCCCGCATGAGTAAGGTCGAACGTTCCCGGCGGGAGGAAATTATCATTGACGTTGAAGCGTCTCCGGTGGAAGAAACGATGCATTGCCCCATGTGCGGCGGCAAAGTAAAGGAAGACTATAAAGCCTGTCCTTTTTGCAGCTTTACATTAAAACCCAAATGCACAAGCTGTGACCGCGAGCTCAATCGGGAATGGAAAACCTGCCCGTATTGCCAGACACCTGCAACTCACAAATAAGTTCCAGTAATTTACGTAAAACAATTCAATAAAAAGATTGCATCTAGGGCAGCTAATGTGATATAATGCTATTCGTGGTCAACACATTATGCGCCCGTAGCTCAGGGGATAGAGCACCGGTCTCCGGAACCGGGTGCGCAGGTTCGATTCCTGCCGGGCGCACCATACGAAACAAAAGCCTTCCAGCGATTTTGCTGGAAGGCTTTTTTGTGCTTTGGGGAAACTGGGGAACAACTTCTGCAAATGGCACGTGTAATGAAGTTTCTTGCGCATGAGGCAGAACACATTGAAATTCCAGGTCATAGGAGGTAAATAAAGTTTTAATAGCTGCGGCAGTGGAGGCCGGGATGAAGAGATCTCCAAGACATTAAGTGAATGACACAGAGGGACGGTTCTGTTGTATCCTTTAAAAAATAGGTATAAAATGGTAGTGTAATGAGTGAATGATATTGTCTCGAATGAAAAGCAAGGGTCAAATAAAAAACATAGTTACTGATGCAGTCTTAAAGATACAAGAGAACCGTTCCTCTTGTATCTTTGTTTAAAAAGGTAAATAAAGCATAGGGGGATAATTCAGTGGAACAAGCTATTACGAAAGAAATTAAAGAATACGCTTTAAACTTAGGTGCTGATTTAGTTGGTATCGCCGATTTGGAGAGACTGAAAGGTATCACGACAGTCCCTGCCAATTTGTTGGATGGTTTTACGCGAGCTATTGTAGTAGCGTTTCAAGTTTCTCCAACTATTTTTGAGCAAATTGAATGTGAGCCAACCCCGCTTTATATCCACCAGTATGCAGCAGTTAATCTTGTTTTGGATCACATCAATTTGATGCTTCAAAGTAAAGTTCTAAATTTAGGATATAAAGCACTTGCAATACCTGCTTCGCAGACGGTTGATAGAATAAATTGGCTGGGACATATTTCTGCTAAAGCGGTGGCAAAGGCTGCCGGTCTTGGCTGGCAAGGAAAGAGTCTGCTCTTAATCAATCCTCAATATGGGCCCCGTCTTCGTCTTTCCTGCCTGTTGACAAATGCTCCTTTGGTGCCTGATCAACCCATCCCTAACCGGTGTGGTAATTGCACAAAATGTAAAGATGCCTGTCCGGCAAACGCCATCCATGGAGCCTCCTGGGACGACCGCCCAAATACAAGAGAAGAAGCGGTTGACTTGAAAAGATGCGTAAGCCGCCTTTCTCACATTGCAAAAAAGCAAGGAGGAGAAGCTTTGATTTGCGGCGTTTGCATAAAAGCGTGTCCCTGGGGAAAAGCACGCTAGAAGATACAAGGGGACGGTTCTGTTGTGTCCTTCGAAATAAGTGTAATAGCAAATGTGTCCTGTAAGGGGTGACAAGTAATGAAGAATAACATTTGTCTTGTGGCGACTTATACAGAATTTGCCCAGTTGGCGCGTGAACTCAAACAGGAGCTAGATCTGCCGATAGATGTATTGGAAGGTAGTTTAGAAGAAGGAACGAGACAAGCAGTGAAAGCGGAGAAGGCCGGGGCAAAGATCATTATTAGCCGGGGCGGTACGGCCTCAATGATCCGGCGGCATGTTAAAATTCCTGTGGTCGAGATCAGGATAACGGGTTTTGACATATTTCGCAACATCTACCCGGTATCCGGTCCCGGGCGGGTTTTAGGGCTTTTAGGCTACAAGAATGCGGTTACCGGCTGCCGGGCGGCAGCACAGGTTCTCGGGATCTCGATTCACGAGATTATTCTTGCTGACGGTGTTGAAACAGACTGGGAGGATGTTCGTTCCCGGGTTAAGTACTTAATGGAAGAACATGGCGTCAATACGTTTATCGGCGATACCAGTGTCCTGACTCATTTGGAATTTCCCACACTGGATGTACGTTTAATCACCTCGGGCCGGGAATCTATTTTGCCGGCGGTAGAAGATGCGATGAATTTGCTGCGGGTTCAAGAAGAAGAACAGAAGGCTACTCAGCGGCTTCAGGCAATTCTTAACTTTGTGCATGACGGAATTATGGCAACTGATGAAAGCGGCAATATTACACTGTTGAATCCAGTAGCCGAAAAGATTTTTCATGTCAGCCAAAGTCAGGTTTTGGGCAAAAAAATCAATAAAGTGATCACTGAAACCCGAATCGATGAGGTGCTGAAGTCGGGTCAAGACGAAATTGGGCAGTTGCAGAAGGCGCCGGAAGGTCATATACTGACAAACCGGATACCGATAAATGTTAATGGTGTTGTAAAGGGTGTTGTGGCAACCTTTCAAGAGGTAACGCGGATTCAGGATGCTGAGCGGACTATCCGTCAGAGTCTATACGGAAAAGGGCTTGTGACGAAATATAAATTTAATGATATTCTGACAAATGACAGCCGGATGAAGAATCTAATTGAGATTGCACGCGGCTACTCACTGACAGGAGCTACTGTTCTTATTCAAGGTGAAAGTGGTACAGGCAAGGAGCTGTTTTCCCAAAGTATTCATGCCAGCAGTCCGCGCTCTCAGGGACCTTTTGTGGCTGTTAATTGTGCGGCCTTGCCCTCGCAGCTATTGGAAAGTGAGTTGTTTGGCTATGTCGAGGGTGCTTTTACCGGAGCCAAAAAAGGTGGTAAGATAGGACTTTTCGAGTTGGCTCATAACGGGACGATATTTTTGGATGAGATAGGCGATATGGAAAAGGGGCTTCAGGCACGGTTGCTGCGGGTGCTTGAAGAACGTATGGTAATGCGTTTAGGCTCTGATGCGCTTATTCCGGTTAATATCCGGGTGATTGCAGCCACAAACATCGATCTGAGAAAACAAATGATGGCAGGTAATTTTCGCAATGACTTGTTTTTCCGGCTGAACGTGCTCAATCTTCCGCTTCTCTCGCTGCGCGAGCGTCCAGACGATATTCCCCTGCTGGCAGAACAATTCTTTAAACGTTTTATCCGCGAACACAATAAAAATGCTATGGAGCTGCCGCAGGAAATGAAACGTCTGATCTGTGAATATTCCTGGCCGGGCAATATAAGAGAATTAAAGAATATTATGGAGCGTATTGTGCTCACTGCTATCGAAGGCGAAATCCATCTGCCAACAGTACGACTGATGGTCGAAGAGCTTCAAGCCGGCCCAAAGCAACAAGCAGGCTCAGGTAATGATGAATTAATTCAGGGCACTTTCCGGGATATTAAGAGGAAAATCATCCGGCGTGTACTGCAAGAAGAAGACTGGAATAAAAGCCAAACAGCCCGGCGTCTGGGCATTGACCGAATGACGGTGGATCGTTTTGCCGAGTTGGAGTCAGATGACTAAATTTATATGAGCATGATTAAAAATACCGCAAGCTATGCATAAAAAATAAGCATAACCTGCGGTATTTTTTCTTTTTATCAGTATATTCTGGGCTTGGGCAGTTGGCACGGATTATGCATTATAACTAGGTGAAGATCTTCACAATTCCAATTAATACATGTCACAAGGAGGGTACCCCGGGCTGCGAATTTAGTCTTTAAAAAAGAATATGAGCCACATATTCGACTAAAAGGAGAGTAAAAGCATGAAGATCATGAAGGCAATAAGCCGTGTGCCAGGCGGACTTATGGTAGTTCCCTTATTTATCGGGATGGTGATTAATACATTTTTTCCCACATTGCTTAAAATCGGCGGATTCACTGAGGCGTTAAGCGGGGTCGGCTATCCTACCGTTCTGGGCATGTATTTATTCGTTTGTGGTACCAAGATGACACTAAGAACGGCTCCTCGTATGTTAAAACGGGGCTGCGGTATTCTGTTTGCAAAAGTGGGTACCGCAATTCTCATCGCTTTTGCGTTGTCCAGATTATTTAATGGGGATCTTTTTGGTCTGTCTACACTGGCTGTAATGGCAGCGATGAGTGATACGAACGGCGGCATGTTTTTGGCCCTCACCAGCGTAATGGGTGATAAAGAAGATGCCGGAACGTATGTGCCTCAGAGTATTGAGACAGGACCATTTCTGACAATGCTGTTTCTTGTCGGCGCCGGTTTGGCGAATATTCCCTGGCTTACGATGTTGTCGGTTGTAGCACCTATTTTAATGGGGGCGATACTGGGGAATCTTGATGAAGATCTGCGTAACTTTTTTGGCGATCACGAACCGCTCATTGTTCCCTTCATGGCCTTTACTTTGGGGCAAAATATTAATCTCAATTCCGTTCTGACGGCAGGGCTTCAAGGTATTATACTAGGCGCATTTGTTTGGGCTGTCACAGGTTTTGTCTGCATTCTCGCCGACAGAAAATTGGGTGGATCCGGTATTGCCGGTGCTGCAGCTTCCAGTACTGCCGGCAATGCAGCTGCCGTCCCGCAAGCTGTGGCGATGGCTGACCATGCGTACATCGCAGTTGCTCCTATTGCTACAGTTCAAGTAGCGGCATCTGTCATTGTTACTGCAATTTTAACGCCGCTGTTGACTTCGTGGATGTATAAGAAGGTACATGACGCGGGGCCTGACAAGGCTGCAGTCAATGCCAGTCTTTATTGCGAAGATGAACATACCAGTCAATCAAATTAGAAATTACGTAGTTAGAGGAGTGGAGACAAATGGAGATAAGTTTGCAATTGGCGCAAACCTTGGTTGACAAAGCAATTGCTAAAGCTGCTGCTGATTTTAAACGGCCAATTTGTGTGGCTATATGTGACAAATATGGTTTTTTGCTCGCTTTTGGGCGAATGGATGGAGCGCCTGTACGAAGCATTGCGCTTTCCCAGGGAAAGGCCTATAGCGCAGCGCGAATGGGTGTAGACACCGATGTTTTCCTGGAGCGGCTTAACCGTGAAAATATTCCGGCAAGCTATTTTTGTGATGATAAGTTGACTGGTTTACCTGGCGGTGTTGTTTTAAAAGATAGTAAGGATGAATTGATCGGCGGAGCCGGAATCAGTGGACTTAAACCGGAGGAAGATCTGGCAATAGCAACTATGATGGTCGCAGAGGTAAAGCAGCTTCTAAAGTGATTGTTCACGAATTTCAGTCTGCTAGAAATCATTCAGGGAGTGATCTTAGATGAAACTTGGTTTTATTGGCTTGGGCATAATGGGAAAACCGATGAGCAAAAATCTTTTGAAACAAGGATATAATCTCGTTGTCTGCGATGTGGTCCAGGCGGCTGTGGATGAAATGGTTAGCTGTGGAGCGGTAGCAGCGGCAACACCTAAAGAGGTTGCCGCCCAAACAGATATCATTATCACTATGCTGCCGAATTCACCGCATGTGAAACAGGTTGTTCTTGGCCAAGACGGCATTATTGAGGGAGCAAAGGCGGGGACCGTGGTAATTGACATGAGTTCCATTTCGCCGTTGGTTAGCCGTGAAGTGGCTGAGAAATTGGCTGAAAGCGGCATTGAAATGCTGGATGCACCTGTCAGTGGCGGTGAGCCAAAGGCGATTGACGGCGCTTTATCTGTTATGGTTGGTGGTAAAAAGCAGGTATTTGACCAATGCTTCGAGATTATGAAATCCATGGCCGGTTCTGTTGTTTTGACAGGTGATATTGGTGCCGGCAACGTTACCAAGCTGGCTAATCAGATCATGGTGGCCATTAATATTGCCGGCATGTCGGAAGCTCTGGTATTGGCGGCCAAGGCGGGAGTTCAGCCGGAATTGGTTTACCAGGCAATCCGTGGCGGCTTGGCAGGCAGTACTGTGCTTGATGCCAAAGCACCGCTGGTGATGGACCGCAAATTCGATCCCGGCTTTCGCATCAACCTGCATATCAAAGATTTGAACAATGTAATGGATACCGCCCATGGCGTAGGTGTCCCCTTGCCAATGACAGCTGCCGTAATGGAAATGATGCAGGCTCTCAAAGTGGATGGCATGGGAGATGACGATCATGGTTCGCTAATACGGTTTTATGAGAAAATGGCCCAGATAGAAGTGAAACGATAAGTTCGCTGAAAAATGAATTTTTAATAAAAATAAAGCTGATTCTTGGGGGAATTATAATGGCAAAAGCAAGTGTATATGTGACCAGGCTGATACCGGAAGAGAATATTGCCGAACTGCGCAAGCATTTTGATGTAGAAGTTAACCCTGACGACAGGGCTTTGAGCAAAGAAGAGTTAAAAGTAAAGCTAAAAGGTAAAAATGCGGTAGTATCTCTTCTTACCGATACCATTGACGGCGAAGTTCTTGACGCGGCCGGGTCACAGTTGAAAATAGTGGCTAACTATGCTGTCGGCTTCAATAACTTTGATCTGGCTGCGGCAACCGAGCGGGGCGTTATTCTTACTAATACTCCGGGCGTTCTGGACGAAGCGACAGCCACGCTAACCTTTACCTTATTACTGGCAATGGCCCGGCGTATTCCTGAGGCTGATAAGTTCGTGCGTGATGGGAAGTGGCAGGGCTGGGCACCGATGTTCTTTATCGGGCTAGACGTGGATAAAAAGACTTTAGGTATTGCCGGCCTGGGCAGAATCGGGCAGAATGTTGCCCGCAAAGCCAAAGGCTTTGACATGAAGATTATCTATACCGATGTTCGCCGCAACGAAGAGTTTGAAAAGGAAGTAGGGGCTACGTATGTAGATAAGGAGACTCTGCTGAAAGAGTCAGACTTCCTTACTCTGCACGTGCCATTACTGCCGGAAACACATCACTATATTAGCGAGACAGAATTGAAAATGATGAAGCCGACAGCTGTTCTCATTAATGCGAGCCGGGGACCGGTAGTAGACGAAGCTGCCTTGGTAAAGGCTTTGCAAACAAAAGAAATCTGGGGAGCGGCACTTGATGTATTCGAAGCTGAACCAAGGATTGCTCCGGGGCTAAGCGATTTGGACAATGTAGTTATAGTGCCTCACATCGCATCAGCTACTATGGATACACGCTTGAAGATGGGAGCTATTGCCGTAGGCAATATTATCAAAGTACTTAACGGACAAGAGCCTGATACATGTGTAAATCCTGCGGTATTAAAAAAATAGATTCCATAAATGATGATATACCCAATAAGCCTTCCAGCGATTTTGCTGGAAGGCTTATTGTTTGAGAAATAACATTGAAAATGTTTTGCACATTAAAATATAAAGACACAGCCCTATATCGTTCAGTGCTGTGTCTGTTGAGGTTATTGTGCTTTCTTAATGAGCTGTAGTGCAGTTTCTTGCTGGAAAAGCCTGGTGTTTAATACATCGAATTTTGCATCTAACCGTTCTATCGCTTCATTGGTTGCAGTAGTCAGCTTTAGACCTTCCGTTTCCGCTGCTTGTACTTCACTGCGGTGTTCAAGCACGCGAAGGATGGAGGTGTTCTCTTTAAGTTGGCCTTCAACATTGGAAAGTTGGTTTTCTACTCGGTCTAGGCGTTCTAAAATTTGCCTTTGGCCATCTAAAATTTGTTTTAATATTTCTTCCATGCCGATACCTCCACACAAGTAAGTCCATATAAATAGTATACATTGATTGAAGGAAAATGTCAGTAGTAGCAGCTTATCAGTGATATCATTTTTTCATACTAGAAAAAGGAATATTATAAGTCGATAAAGTAGATATATTCGAGAAAGCTATTTCAAAGGTAAATAAACAATTCTAAGGGGGCTGATATTCATGGTTAATCCGCAGAGCGTTATTATTGATTCAAACATGGTTGATAGTTTTAGCGAAATGAATATTGATCCTGTAAATGCCTTTGCCAATAGTGGCTATACATTATATATAACTAAGGATGTTAAAAGAGAAATAGAAGCTCTTATAAGCGCTGTAGATAAACGGTTAGAGCATAGTGATGATGAGCAGAGACAGCGAGATTGCCAAAAGAGAGAATTAGCAATAAGAATTTTACAATATG
This sequence comes from Anaerospora sp., assembly GCF_032013335.1. Taxonomy (NCBI): domain Bacteria; kingdom Bacillati; phylum Bacillota; class Negativicutes; order Selenomonadales; family Sporomusaceae; genus Anaerospora; species Anaerospora sp. The sequence continues at coordinate 12,487 of NZ_DALZUO010000048.1, forward strand.
CTCAAGTTCGGAATTCTGGAAATCCTCCACGATTTGTCGGGGTTGGAATTGGCATTCGAGCTAGTGATAAAGACGAGAATGATTCAAAAGAAGGTAAGGTTAGGCCTACGGGTATTCCTGTAAATAGAACGGATAATGACTTAGTGATGTTGGCAAGAAGATCGTGGGTTTTAACTGCTAATTATAAAGAAAGCCATTGGGAGAAAGCGCAAGCTTTACCATTTTTAGTGCAGTGGATTACTCTTAAAGAGAAGCTATTGGCTAATGGTGGTGATTTAGTAGCTGCTCTAGATGAAACTTATAAGGAAAGAATGGAATAAATCAATGGTAGGCAATACCTGCATTTCTCATACAGCGTCGGCGCCATAACGGTTGAGGCAGGTGGATCGTTTCTGCCAGATGCACCCAAAAAGGCTTCCAGCGTTATGCTGGAAGCCTTTTTGCGCTCTGTATTAGAATTTATATATTAGACCTGCACCAAGGCCCTTTAATTTGGTGTCAAAGATACTATCTTCGTCATAATAGCGATAGTTTATATTAAATGTTAGTGTATTACTTATGTTCTGATTAACGCCAATTTGCCAGTCTGTTCCAATGGAGTTTTGTAAAACGCTTGCATAGGCGGTTGTTTTTTCCCCCAATGCAGTTGAACCACTTATACCATAAACCAATTTATTTTCTGATAAACTGGCAGATCCCCATCCTGAGGCTGATCCATTAGTATCATAATTACGGTTACCGGCAATCAGCCGAACGTTATCAGCTATTTTGTATTGAATCGTTACATCAGTAAACCGAGTATCAGCTTTTGCAAAAGATCCGGATATAACTGCGGAAGCGTCACCCTTGATTGTTTCTATTCCCACGATGACTTTGTCGGTTAGGGCTGTTTCGACAAAGAAGCCATTTGCATTATGGCTACCAAGATCGGCAGAAGCAATTTCAACTTTCGGATTCCAATATAAATACCCTGCGTTTGTTTCCCCTTTCTCAAGATTGGTCACAGGTGCAGCCGCGGCAACACCAGACATTGCTATAGATGCTGCGAGAACTAAAAAACACTTTTTCATTTTGTTACCTCCTAGTAAAATATAATGGACTCATTATAAACATTAGGTAAAAATTGGGTGAATCCTGCAACTAAAGTCCTAATTTGCTGAAATATTAATAATGTTTAATAAATAAAACTAATTATATAGGTTAAATAATTGGCAGCTTTTTTAAGTGGTGACCAGCAATACTATAAGGTTTCAAGTTTTCTACCTACGTGGAGCATTGATACAAACACTTTTTTATTTTTAGCTGCTAATTAAGCACGATCCTGTACGGATAAAAAATAGAGGGCAATATATGTTCAACAGGCTGCGGAGTAGGTGCGTTGTTTGGGGCAATGGCCTTAGGTGGTGACCAGTTGGCGATGTTTTTTGACTTTAATAATACAGGAAAATAAAAAAGGCTACCAGCGCAGATCGCATAAGGCGGCAAGCGTTTTTGTAAGGCTGTAGTAAAGAAATGCTAAATGATAGCTACTAACAATATAAAGCAAAGCGCCAGTTATCATGGGAATTCCCTGTGATAGCTGGCGCTTTTGCTATTAGGCTACGTTGTAAATTTTTACATCAGGCTCGGCGCTCCAGAGAGGTTTGAGGCCGGTAAACACATCGTTCTGGAACATTTTGCTGGATAAGTATCCCTGTGCATGTTCCAGGCTGTCAAAACCGTGCAGAACCTGAACATCCTCGTCACGGATCAGCAGGTCCTTCGTTATAGCGCCTTCGATGGTTTTGAGGAAAGGCTCACGGTATGCGGTGTAAATTTTCGTTGCCGCAGAACGATTGGTGACTTCAATTTTAATTGTGATCTCCAGATAAGCATTGACTTTCATCTTAATTCCTCCTAAGTGGCTTTTATGAAGCTCTGTCATTGAGCTTACTTTTATTATAGTTAAAGGACTTTTGCGGGGGAATATATTAGCAAATTCATGAGTAACTCATAAATTTCATAGTTACTTGCGTATAGACAGTATGCCTTTTATAATTACCATACAGGAGGAATATGGAATGTATAAGCTTAAGTTAGATAAAGATATCCGCTGCCCTCTGGAATATGGCTTGGATATTTTCGGCGGGAAATGGAAGTCACGGATTATCTGTGTTCTGGCAGAGAAAGAGGTTTTGCGGTACAGCGCTTTGCGTAAACAAATGACAAACATCACAGATGCAGTTTTGGCCATGACTTTAAAAGAACTGATTATAGACGGGATTATTCAAAGGCAGCAATTTGATGAAATTCCACCGAGAGTGGAGTATTGCCTGTCAGATAAAGGGAAATCTGTTGTACCCATCTTGCAAAGCATTTGTAAATGGTCGGGTGCATACCATATAGAGGACAGTGAACATATCCTTTCGCAATGTCAAAAGTGTGATTACAATTTCAAGTCTATGTGATTTCACCGCCCGGTGGCTTCGGCTGGCGGATCTCAAGAGTTGAAGCTAGGATAGAA
>NZ_DALZUO010000049.1:0-12101 GCF_032013335.1 Anaerospora sp.
ACCAGAAATGATTAAAGGAATCAAATAATTCCCTATATAGAACTATCTCGTAATGTCTTCTAGACTAAATAATGAAGAAGCGTTAAAATAGTCTATAGTAATGAATTATTTAGTAAAACGCTAAACGTAAGGACGCAAAGCTATGAGTTTACAGTAATGTTATGATTGTCAGGCTAAGTTTTTATTCTTACTAAAATGATTTTGTGTCAGACTAAATGTCTGGCTTTTTCGTTTATATTTTAAAGTAGCTTTTAGCAAGTCGGTTGCAATAGCTCTGCTTTTACTTCCAGAACGAGTTAGTAATAATTGTTTGAAAGAAGTGATGATAATTAATGTAATGCTTTCCATTCAGTTGAATGTTTTTATGGTACTTTTGCTGCTCAGTATTGCTGTGCATGCTTGCTTTAAGCTCAATAAAAAAGAAGAAGCGCATAGGTTGTTTTTTACATTAACATGCTTAACGATAGTGATACTGATATTGGAAATTTTTAGTGTGGTATTAAATTCAACTGAGTATATAGCTTTCAGTGCTTTACAGAAAGTTGTTAATACATTGGGATTTACTTTAACGCCATTAGTGCCAATCATTGCAACGCTATACGTTTATAAACGAACCAAGAAATATAAAAAAATTCCTGTAGAAAAGCTGTTTTGGTTGTCGGTTCCTTTAATAATTAATAGTATTTTATCGTTAGGCAGCTATCATTTTAATTGGCTTTTTATAATAACTGATGAAAATCTATATATACGCGGACCGTTGTTTATTGTTTCGCCATTGATAAGTTATTTTTATTACACGCTGCACATAATGGTTCTATACAATAATCATAAAAATGTCAGTAAAGAAGAATTAATCGTGATAAGTTCTCTTACGCTTATTCCTGCCGTGCTATCAGTTTTTCAATTGTATTATTTTATCTATTTAACGATTTGGAATAGTGTAGGAATTGCTGTTGTACTTAACTATATTTTTATTATGAACGAACAGGCGAAGCGGGACCCGCTAACAGGGTTAGGCAATCGTATGGCTTATGATGAATACCTTGAAATTTGGAGTAGAAGAAGCAATATTGTTTTGTCAGTAGTAAATATTGATTTGGATGGCTTTAAAAGTATTAATGATATTTTTGGTCATCAGGAAGGCGATAAAGTACTGCAGTTCTTTGCAAGACAACTGGAAGTGGTTTTCGGAGAAGTAGGTGTTGCTATTCGCTGTGGTGGTGATGAATTTATTCTTTTTCTGAACGAGAAAAGCAGACAAAGATTAGAGACGTATATAAAAGAACTAAATGATAATATTGATGCATATAATGACAGCAACGAAATGGCTTACAGTATCCAATTTAGTTGCGGTGTAGCAGTATTTGATGATTCATATAATAATGTATATGAGTTCATTCGGCATAGCGATAAACTTATGTACGAAGAAAAACAGAAGAAGGCTTGTTTGCATAATGTAGTAGAAAGCCCAGTTTCTGATTAAATGTGACAGGTTCTGTTGGAATGGACTTGTGTCGTTAATAATAGGCGAAACACCTGAGCCAACATTGGCGTTTTTCGAAGATGTTAAATGTAGCATTAATCATTCGTAATATCAATACTACATCTTATTATTTGCTTTTTAACTTGATCTTTTATGCTAATTCCGATTCAAATCATAGCAAAACCCCGCTTTAGCCGCAAGGCATGGAAGCGGGGTTTCATTATTTCACTATAACAGATCATACCTTTTTAACTTTTCATAGAGCTGGCTCCGGGTAATATCCAGGAGCAGTGCAGCTTTAGTCTTGTTGCCTTTTGTGCTTTCCAGAGCCTGAATAATTGCTTTTTTTTCAGCTTGATGTCTTTTGTTGGATAGGGTTTGCATTTTACTGATACTATCGTTACCTTCAGCAGTAACAGTCCGATAAACTCTTGGCAAGAAGAAATCAAAATGATCGACATCTAAAATAGCAGTTGAGGACATGACACAAGCCCGCTCAAGTACATGCTCCAGTTCCCGGATGTTCCCGGGCCAATCATAGCTCAGAAAATGCTGTAATACGTTATTGGATATTCCGACTATCGAGCAATTATGGTATTGATTAATCTTCTGAATAAAATGCTCGCATAAGACAGGAATATCGATCAGGCGGTCACGTAAGGGTGGAATAGTAAGCTCTACCGTATTAATCCGATAATAGAGATCCTGCCTAAACTTACCCTCGCTGATCATTTGTTCTATGTTCTGATTTGTACAGCAGATAATTCGAACATCCAGGCTCACTGGCTTAACTCCGCCGATTCTTTCTATTTCGCGTTCCTGTAAGATTCGCAGCAATTTGGACTGCAAAGGCAGAGGAAGTTCGCCAATTTCATCAAGCAGTATGGTGCCATTATTTGCTTGTTCAAATTTCCCGACTTTACCACCCTTGCTTGCGCCAGAGAAAGCGCCCTCATTATAGCCAAACAACTCGGATTCGAGTAAATCTTTGGGAATAGCGGCGCAGTTGACTTTTATGAAATTGCCGTAACGGCGATTGCTTAATTGATGCACAGCGTTTGCAAACACTTCCTTGCCTGTGCCCGTTTCGCCAGTAATCAATACAGCCAGGTTAGAATCGGCCACCTTTTCAATGGTGGCCTTTATTTTTTGCATGTGTGGCGTATTGCCAATAACTGCACTTATTGAAAAAGGTATTTGCTTGAGAGCGGCAAGCTGCCGCTGGTATATCTGGTTTTCTTTGCGGAGCTTATCTATCTCCTCTTTGAGCCGGGCTACCTTATCAATGTCATAAAAAGTAGCCGTAGATATTGCTCCGCAAATTTTTCCGCTCTTATCGCGTATCGGAAAGCGATTGCAAATGGTGGGAGTGCCGTTTTTCATCATAAAAATCTGTCCCAATTCTGCTTGCCCGGTTTTCATTATACTTGTAAGGCGTGTGTTCGGAATCACCTTTTCAACGGGCTGGCCGATTATGTCCTCAGTTCTTAAACCGATGATGTCGGCATAGGCGCGGCTGATATACCGAATGGTCCCCACTTCATCGATAACAATGGACAAATAGAGAGAATCGACGGCTAAGTTTAATAAATCGTGAATCTCCATGGCTGCTCCATCCTCCACTTCAGCGTTGCTGATCGAATCTAACTAAAAGATAGCATAAAGCATAGCCGTATACAAGAAAAACGTTTGAAAAATCGGACAGTGATGACACTGTTGTTCGAAAAATCGGACGGTTTGGTTACCTTTTTGTATAGAAGAATCGGTAAATACTGAACATTTCGTTTTGGCACGATAGTTGCGATAGATAGCTTGCGAGAAGGCAGGATTTATCGTAGCGAAGCTGCTGGCTTAGGAGGTGGGGAAAGAGTCAGGGCCTTAGGAAAAAAAATACTAGAGCAGGAGAGATGAATGATGAGAGCAGCATTAATGGGCGTTGGCTCCCTGGGAACGATTATGGGAGCATTGATTGCAAAAAATGGTGGGGATATTACCCTGATCGATGCCAACAAAGTACATGTTGACGCGATGAATAAGAAGGGCGCAACTGTCATCGGTAAGATGCAGCTGCAAGATATCCCGGTAAAGGCAATTACACCAGAGCAGATGGAGGGGATTTATGACATTGTCATTCTTCTGGCAAAGCAGACCTACAATGAGGTAGCATTGAAGCAGCTTTTGCCGCATTTAGCTCCAGATAGTGTGGTTTGCACACTGCAAAATGGAATCCCGGAAGAATCGGTGGCGGCGGTGATTGGCAAGGAAAGGACAGTGGGCGGAGTTGTTGGCTGGGGAGCAACCTATAGGGAACCTGGTGTATCTGAACTTACTTCCGACGTTTCGGCTATGCGGTATGAGATTGGAGAGATTGACGGGCAAAAAACAGAGCGCATTAACAAGATTGCGGAAATTTTGAATCTCACGGGCACTTGTGTCATCGTGGATAATCTTATGGGAATTCGCTGGGCTAAAGTCATCCAAAACGCAACACTGAGTGGGATGTCTGCGGCACTGGGCGCTACTTATGCGGAAATATTGGATAATGAAAAAGCAACCGCCTGCGCCGCTTATGTTGGCGATGAGATTGTGCAGATTGTCCGCAAGCGAGATATTCAGCTGGAAGATTTAGTTCCCGGCTGGAGCTATTACAGCCTTGCTTTTGAAGATGAGAAAGGGCTGGAAAAGGCAAAAACCTGGCTGCGGGAGTATTTTACGCCTCATCGCCCCTTAAAGGCCAGTATGCTGCAGGATATGGAAAAAGGTATTAAATGCGAGATCGATCATATTGTGGGTATTTGCAGTCAGTGGGGGAAAAAGGTTGGGGTTGCAACGCCTGCCTGCGACACGATCATTACAATTGTAAAGGATTTTGAAAGTGGTAACATACCGATGCCGACGATGGCTTGCTTGGAGCGTTTCGAATTACAGAACAAATGGTAACACGTATTAGTAACAAAGAAAATTACTTACGTACTGGAGGACAATTCAATGGGAAGAAAGGTCATTATCACAGCAGCGCTAACAGGTGCGGTTCACATTCCGAGTATGTCAGAATACCTTCCGATCACGCCGGAGCAGATCATTGATGAAGCAGTTGCTGCACATAAAGCGGGAGCAGCAGTAGTTCATCTTCATGCCAGGGACCCCCAGACCGGAAAACCAACTGGCAATCCAGAGCTGATGAAGCAGATTACAGACGGTATTCGGAGTAAATGTGACGTTATCGTTGGTATCACCACAGGCGGTGCTATCGGGATGTCCAGTATGGAACGACTGGCTGCGGTTCCGCATTGTGCAGCAGAGCTTGCATCGTGCAACGCAGGATCTGTCAACTTCTGCTTCTCGCCTATTGCTGACAAAATCAAGGAACCCAAGTTCGACTGGGAAATTCCGTTTGTGAAGAATACCTATACCGTACCTTTCGCCAATACATTCCAGGACATCGAAGATTATATCCGGATTATGAGTGAAAACGTCACCAAGCCAGAGTTTGAGGTTTATGAGGTTGGGATGTTGAGCAACATTGCCTATTTTATAAAGAGAGGGCTGCTAAAGGGGCCTGTGTATATTCAGTTTGTACTCGGTATTATGGGTGGGCTGCCGGCGACAATTGATAATCTGCTCTTTTTGTACAATACAGCGGAAAAAGTTCTTGGTGATAATTTTGTATGGTCTTGTGCAGCAGCTGGCAAAGACCAGTTTGCTATTACGACAACAGCAATGTTTCTTGGTGGCAACATTCGGGTAGGGTTGGAGGATAACTTGTTCCTCTCGAAGGGGGTATTAGCAACGTCCAATGCAGAGCCGGTTGCAAAGGTGGCTGCTATTGTCAAGCTATTTGATCGAGAGGTAGCCTCATCCAGCGAAGCCAGAGAAATTCTGGGGCTAAAATAATTGCAGTAAAGAGGATGATGTATGATGGATTTAAGCGTAATTGGGATTCTGGTATCTCTTGCCGTCATTGTTGTATTAGCGCTTAGGGGACTAGGCATTGCAGTTATTGGACCTTTAGCCGCAGCTTTAGTAGCGATCTTCTCTGGTATGGGCGTGCTGGATACTCTGATGGGGCCTTATATGAAAGGGTTCATAAGCTATGCCGCTAAGTTTTTTCTGATTTTTTTGTTCGCCTCTATTTTTGGCAAGTATATGGACGACAGCGGCGCGGCGAAAGCAATTGCACGGAAACTTTTACAACTGGTTGGCCACAAAGGACCCTTTTATGTGTTATTCTCGGTAGCAATGATCACGTTACTGTTAACCTTGGGCGGCGTGAGTATGTTTGTCGTTATTTTTGCTGTCATGCCGATTGCCCGTCCACTATTTAAACAAATGAACATTCCGTGGCACCTGTTTATTGCTGCCTTTATCTTTGGGATTGGTTCACTAAGTATGACTATGGTTCCAGGAAGCCCTTCTATCCAAAATATTATGCCTACAAAATACTTGGGGACAACGCCGATGGCAGCACCGCTCTTGGGAATCATCTGTTCCATCCTGATTATGGCAATGAATGCATGGTATATGAACTGGCAATTAAAAAAGGCATATGCTAAAGGCGAAGGTTATGCGGATTCGGCACCAAGTAATGTAGTAGACGAAATAGACGATACCAAGATTTTACCAGGGTTTCTTGTTAGTTTGGTTCCTCCCTTAGCAGTTGTTATCTGCCTTAACGCTCTGAAATTAGACCCCGTTTGGGCTCTCATTATCGGTTGTGTAGTTGCAGCAGGTTGCTTTTGGAAAAATATTACCAGTCATTTTGCCACCATTAATGGAGGGGCTACCAATACGGCAATTCCTATTATTAACACCTGCGCTGATGTTGGCTACGGAATGGCCGTTGCTGCCACCAGTGGTTTTAAGATTATTACCGATTTTCTTATGGCAATTCCCGGACCACCTATTGTTGCCCTTAGTGCGGCCACGTTTATGATGACTGGTATCACTGGATCTGCGTCCGGAGGATTGGCTATCGTATTGGAAACCTTAATTGGTAAATACGCGGCAATGGGATTAAATCCGGAAATGCTGCACCGGATTGTGGTTATGGCTTGCGGAGTATTCGATGCTATGCCTCATAGCGGGGCTACAGTAACTGCGTTAGCGGTTTCCGGGTTAACTCATCGACAGGCGTACCGTCACGTTTGGTATGGTCACGTTGTAGCAACATTCCTGGTCATGCTGATTGCAATTCCGTTGGCAGTAGTACTATATAGATAATGCTGATTATAAAATGATATATTAATAAATCCGCTGATGGCTATGTGTCTCTCCTTTTCACCGAATTTTGTATAGTACCATATGATAATACAAAAGCCTTGAAAGGAGGATAATATGGACAGCTCTAATAACGAGGAACGTGGTTATCAGACAATGGACTATGGTCCTAAGCCTTTTATTATAAAAATAGCGGAGGCAGCAAAACGGAATAGAACATTTCGCACCACTGTTTGGACGGGAAACCACATGCAGTTAACGCTGATGTCTATCCCGGTTGGTGGTGAAATCGGCCTAGAAATTCACCCTCAGCTTGACCAGTTTATATGTATTGAAAGAGGTTTTGGACTTGTTAAAATGGGCAATAGCAAGAATAATTTGCAGTTTCAGCGAAAAGTTTGTGAGGATTATGCCTTCTTTATACCAGCAGGCACCTGGCATAACTTAATCAACACCGGAGAAGGTCCGTTAAAATTATATTCAATTTATGCACCACCGCAGCATCCAAAAGGAACCGTGCATCTAACAAAGGCAGACGCCGATGCAGATGAACACGGGTAATAAAGAAAATGCCGCTCATCCTTTGGGATGGGCGGTTTTTGTACATAAGGGAAGATGTTTTTACCCATGCTAAGGTTACTACTTAGTATAGGGGGTGGATCATATGAAAGCGAAAAGTAGATTTTTTCTGACGGCGGATGGGGTAAATCTAGGCGATCATCTAGTTGCCTTTACACCAGAAAAAGAATGCCACGGCATATATGCTGGACGGTGCCGCATTATTTCAGTGAAGGGGGGGATTGTCGTGGCGGAAGAGCTGCAGGAATTTTCTTGCGGCAGTGATATACAGGTTTATTTGCAAAAAACAGATTTTGCAGCAGCTGAAATTGTAAGCCGGGCAGAAAGTCAAATCGGTACCGTAATTACCCCCATGGCTGATCGTTATTTTTGTGAGTGGTGTCTTTATGGTTTACAGGAAGTACCTAAAGAGTGATGAATCAAAAATGGAAGTGGTACAAAGCTCGATGAGTGCTGTACTGCTTTTTTTTATGTAAGGCACTGCATTAAGTTCAGTAATCAATAACTGCCGGCAGTCCCGTTCGCTTGACATTGTTGCAAACTGGTGTATAAACCAGTATAATCTAAATGCTATGGCTTAATTACTTGCAGAATAAGTAGTCAAGCTCAGCTACCGATTGCTTTGTTGATATTCACACATGGCTGATAATGTGAAATATAGATTAAATAGATAGGCGGATATGTTATGAAAATTTCCAAGAATGATGCGTTGATATGGTTTGATTTTTTTGCGCAAATGCCTGAAGAAGAGGAACTTAGCATCAAACACAAAGAAATCATTTACGCTACCTTTGCGCAAATTGAGACAGCAATAGATCATAGAAATGATATATTAATGTCAGAAATTAAAAGCTTAAAAAGTTTGGAGAATAGAACTTTCTTTGTAGGAAATGAAGACAAATTCTCCGATGGATGTCGTTCTTGTCTGTTGGGTACTGGTTTGAGTGCAATAAGAAAAACGAATACATGTAATATAGAATGTAAGTTCTGCTATAATTATGGCGAACTGGATAATATCCAGCCGGTTGGAGAAGGTATGTGGGAAATTGGAGGCACAAAATTTTACGAGAAGGATATAGATCTGCTTCTTTCCGTTTACCAAAAGCCTACTGGTGTTTCCTACGTTTATTTAGAGCCATTTATGGAAATAGAAAAGTATTATGAAGTTATAAAGAAATTCAGTGCTGCTCAAATTCATCAACATTTATACACAAATGGTACTTTGGCTACAGAAGAGACATTGAAAGCATTAGGTGAAGCCGGTCTTGATGAGATACGTTTCAACTTAGGTGCTGCTAATTGTTCGGACAAAGTAATTGAGAATATTGGATTAGCGAAAAAATATATTAAGAGTGTGGGGATTGAAACTCCCATGACACCGGAGTTCTTCAAAGCATTTTTCAAGAAAAAGCAAGCAATCTTTGCAACAAAACTCGATTTCATCAACTGTGCGGAATTACATTTAAATGAAAATAACATAGGCAATTACTATGGAGAAAATATGTATATTTCCAGACATGGTTATATATCCCCCATTTGGAGCAGGGAATTAACGTTGAAGTTCATGAAAATAGCGGAAGAAGAAAACTGGGATTTAGCAGTTCATGATTGCTCAAACTACACAAAATTTGCGAGAAGCTTAAACTTGAGCAGCAAGGCTGGTATGTGGTTTGGAGCCAGTAATTATGCCTGTGAGTTTTCTATGATTCCCTATGAAATATTTATCCCAATATTGAATGATGACAATTTCAAATTTTTAAATGAAGAAGAATTACCTGATGGCTATAAACCGGAAATTTTAGTTTTTTAGTATAGTGGTTTCATAAATAAAGAAGGCCTCGCAGATTTTTTGCGTGGCCTTTTTGCTTTTAGTGTAAACGTACTGGTTATTTTATTGATTGCGATGGACGCTTTATTCTTATTAAGGTCTGCCACGAGGGATTAAGGAACTTGTTTTGCGAAAAATCCATACTGCAAAGCTCCACCAAAGTACGAAAATGAAATAAGCAGGAATGGGATAAAACCAGGCCAGAAAATCATATAAATCAGCATTCCTTACTACGATGCCATAAGCAACACTGGCACAGCTGAAGGTGAGTATGTAAATATACAGAAAGGTCTTCCGACTGGGTAAGAAACGGAGAAATAGCATGACTGTGACAAGCCAGCTTAATGGAGAAAGAGCGTGTTGCCCAAGCACATCGAAAATTCCCATGTTTTTAAACCACATGATATGCAATACATTTTGCACCAGACCTACCATTATTACATCACCAAGTGCGCCAACTATGATTCCGTATATGAGATACTCCTTATAATCCTTCTGCGGGATAAAAATAAGGGTGAGAGTGAAGGCTATAAGCAAGTAAACCGGATAAAATAACAGTGTTGCATTCATAAAATTAGTTCCTTTCTGTGTAACTGTACTTAGGAGTATGGTGCCTTAATATGATTATTTTATACGGATTTTACTGATTTCGTTTTGTTTTCATATGTGTGGGTAGTGACATGTGAAAACTTTGACTTGGCCGGGTGGGATGCAGTGAAATGGAGCATGACCAGAATAATGCCAAGCGCTTAGCGGAGCAGGAATTATTTGCTTATTAGGCGAATTGTACATAAAAATAGTATCAAGGAGGTCTGGTGTATGCTAAAGCAAGACATTCATGATTTAGTGATGCTGACACTGAAAAAGTGCAAGCTGAAAAATGATGGTGGAAATGAAATTGATTTAGCAAGAGAAATTTTCCAAAAATACGTGGAAATTGAAGCCGCTATGCTGGCTGAATTTAATAACAATAAATACAGATAGCCCAGATAGAGATCCGGTATGGATCTCTTTTGTTTTATTTATAAATAGTTATTGTGAGGGGAAGCCTAGTGGTGAAAGGAAGGCGATCGCAATGACCGAATTAGATAGTTTAGTGACAAAGCAGCTTGTAGAGTATCGCGAGAATATACTCAAGGCATTTAAAGAAAAGCATCCCTATGTGGTAGGGATGTTAGAAACAGTTTTCGCAGGCAAAGAAAATCGTGTCGGGCTTCAGGTTACGGATTCTGGAAAAGTGCTAGGTGAATATACTTTTGTTGTTACAGGCATTCAGATTTCCAGTACAGAAACGGGAAGTTTGGATTCCAGCTTAAAGCATCCATTGCTCGGTATAACCATCAAGCCATATATTCTTATTGAAAAAGAAGTATTAGAGAAAATGATTAAGGATGAATCTTATAAAGAAGATTTACTCGGGTATATTACCAGGATTCTGCCCGATCTTACCGTCAAGTTTCTGCCATAAAAGATATTTGGTAATGAAAAGTCTTTGCAGGAACCGGCCTCACCGAGGCGCATACCTTATATAGGTATCACCTTTTGGAGGAGGAAGTGCGATGGGCTTCGGAAGCTGTTGCGGAGGTTTTACTAATACTTCTTGCGGCAGAGTTGGTGTTGTTATCGTAATCATACTGCTGCTGTTTTTCTTCGGCCGTGATGACCATTGTTTTGTTGATTGTTAGCTACAAGAATCAAATATTTTTTGTAACCAATTGACCTTACTAATCATACTCTAAAGCAGGATATAAAGATTACATATCCTACAGAGGAGGAATTGGTATGGGTTTCGGTGGTTTCGGCGGTTTCGGTAATAGTAATGGTGGCGGCATTGGAATTATCATCGTCATCATCATACTTTTACTGTTTTTCTGCTCTAACGACGACTCTTCAAGCTGTTAAGAAATAGCATCCATTTGTCTGCCCGGACGTCTACCACAACTTGATACTGGGATATTTCAATGAAGCCCCTGCTTACTTGTTGAGCAGGGGCTTCCAACTTTAAATAAGGTAAGTAATTTTTAATAAACCATGTTTTTCTAAAAAAATTCTAAAAGATGGGATTTATACTTAGTTTAGCGGATAGAATCCAAGGCGAGGATTGACTGAGTTGTGATGAAAAAGAGGTAACTAGTTAATTCATTGTACATATTTTTTTCCGCAGAGGGGGTAGAAAAAAGTTTATCTGGTATCGTGCATCCGTTAGTGACTAGTTAGTCATTTTGTATAGGATTGATAAAAAAGGAGTTTGAGTTATGCAGAATATAGGGAAAAAAATAATTGTTTTTTCGATGATCGGACTTATGCAGGCTGGATTAGGTGCTTCTATCATTGAAGCATCGCCCAAAGTTGATAATATACAAGAGATGCGGCAAAGGGATGATCATAGAGACCAGCGTGAGTGGGAACGTATAGAACAGCAACGGCGTCAACAAGAGAGAATTGAAAATGAGCGCCATGAGCGTGAAATGAAACGTCGCCCTCACGAAAGCAGAAAGCAATGGCGGGAACGTCAGCAACGGGAGTTAGAACGTCATGATAGGGCGCTGCATCAAATCAGACAGCATGCAAAAGATATGCATAACAGGTGGCATCACAGATAACGCATGTAATTGAAATAGATACATAAAAATTCGTCCTGAGAAAATGGGACGAATTTTTTTCTTGACAAATACAAGCATACTTGTTATTCTATTATTCCAGTGCGGAAGTAGCTCAGCGGTAGAGCATCGCCTTGCCAAGGCGAGGGTCGCGAGTTCGAATCTCGTTTTCCGCTCCAGTTATCTTAATATCGGGGCGTGGCTCAGTTTGGTAGAGTACCTGGCTTGGGACCAGGGGGCCGCAGGTTCGAATCCTGCCGCTCCGACCAGTAATTATGTCAGTAACTTAAACAACTAAAAAATAGTAGTTGACATAAACTGATTAAGATGATATTCTATATAAGCTGTCACCGCGACAAGCGATAGCAGCAAACACAAAACGTGTTCCTTGAAA
>NZ_DALZUO010000050.1:0-10834 GCF_032013335.1 Anaerospora sp.
ACGTTTTGTGTTTGCTGTTATCGCTTGTCGCGGTGACAGCTTATTTATGTTAACATAACCATTTTGTTCTGTCAACATCTTTTTTCTGGTATATTTTGCCGCCTTGTTTGGCGACTTACTTATAATAACACTAACCGGTATTTATGTCAAATGGTAAAATTAGAATAAAATAATTAGGAGAAGGTATTTACCTTCTCCTATCACAGCAACCATCCTTATAGCCACGCTTTACTTATGATAATCCTAAACAACCTCATTTTCAAACATACTAATCAGATAGCACTTTATGCTAGGCAACTATTGATAAACCCGGAAAAATAAAATACACTACCCTTTTGACTTGAAGCACGTTGCAATAAACCGGAACTAAAATCCCTGTACCTTTTGCAATATCTAAGTCGCTATAAGGATGGTGCCTAATTGAATAATACCACAGAACCATTATTGATGCAATAGTCTAACTATTGGAAAATAAGAGAAATAAAAAAAGCTATTGACCTTTTCAGTCAATAGCTTTTTCTTTGGCGGAGTGGCAGGGATTTGAACCCTGGCGGGGCTTACACCCCCTAACGATTTAGCAAACCGTCCTCTTCAGCCGCTTGAGTACCACTCCAAAACTACTATCCATGCTTCGCGTATCTCGTAAGCCGGGTTCTGTTTCTAAAGCAACATCTGTCTCAGTATTGGAATACTGCTCTTTTTAAGTTTAGTTCCTTCAAAAGAGTTCCCCTACCATAATTTGGGTTTCAGGCTTGTGGGGTTTACCATTTGCACTGGCCCGTCGCCGGACCATATCGTTTCTGTGGCACCTTCGGGTTATTTTCGACTACGAGAGCCAATTTCACCGCCGTGAAAGTACTTTGTACTCCCCTGTGAGTTATTAGCCCACACACAATCACTACAAGCATTTCAGCCTGTGCCTGCCCGGACTTTCCTCAACGATTTCTAGAATCGCCGCGTTGCCTCGAACACGTAAAGCATAAGATAGTATTTTGTTTTGATAGACAATATCTCTATCGAGAATAGTAGTATATCGCAAAAAATCATTTAGGTCAACTAGTACATATTACCAAGATAGCAGTTAAAACCGCGAGGCTACCTAAGTACTCTAGGTGACACCAGAATATTATAACCTATCTGTTCAAAATTAGCAAATTATCATTAAGGAGCTAATTAACTATACTTTGAATGATTCAAACACTGGCCTGCTTCGTATAAAAAATCTACAATCCACCCTGATTATTACTGCTTCATTAGCTTTGACCTAAGTTGGCAGATAAACAATAAACGTGCTTCCTTCACCCAGTATGCTTTTTACTTTTATTGTTCCGCCATGAGCATCAACTATCCATTTTGCAATTGCTAATCCAAGGCCGGAGCTCTCTTCTTCGCGCGATCTTATCTTATCTACGCGGTAAAAGCGATTAAAGATAGAGGTTATATGCTCATCAGAAATACCCATACCGTTATCTTGAACGATTATACTCATTTGCCCTGCTGCATAGCGGATCTGAACATTTACCTGCCCTCCAGCCGGTGTATATTTCACCGCATTATCAATTAAAATAACCAATAATTGACCAATTCGTTCCTTATCAGCGAAAATGAGGCTATCGGGTATACTGTCTAAACATAATTTCAATCCTTTTTCATCGGCCAATAATTGAAAGGAACGAACAATTTGTTCAGCAGCTACAGTCAAGTTGAATTTTTCCTTACTAATATTACTAACTCCGGCATCTGCCCTTGCAAGTGTCAATAAATCTCCTACCATTTTTGCCATTCTTTTTACTTCACTTTTCATATCATTTAATACCTGTTGGGAAAACGACGAAAGCTGATTGTCGTCATCAGTCCTCACAACGTCTACTGAGGTAAGAAGGATGCTTAATGGAGTACGAAGTTCATGGGAGGCGTCTGCAACAAATTCCCTCTGCCGATTAAAAGATTGTCTAATTGGAATAATGGCTCGCCCTGCCAATAAATGTCCGATAAAAGCCGCTGCAAGAATAAATAAAATTGCCACTACAACTAATACAATCAATAAGTTCTTAAAAATTTGATAATAAGAAGTAATGTCTTCACCGACAAATACTCTGCCAAGTACATCCTGCCCATCGTAGATTGCCATACTGCACATCATGATGATAGCTCGCTCATCATTAGCAAGATAAAATTTTTGCATTTTACCTTCGCCATCGGGTACCTTCCAATTCTGAATAAGAACCTGTATTTTAGGACGCAATTTCTCAGCAGGCTCTTCACTGTCTACCAAATTCCCCGCTAAATCAAATACATAGAAAAAAATTTTCTCACCATCATCTGTATTTCCTTCATTTGCCGCAGCAGAATTATTATGTTTAAGTGCCATAACATGCCCTCTCGCTATTTGATCGGCAAAAGACTGTATATCCTGCTGTTCTTCACGGTGCAGAACCCAAATAACTCCTGTGAAACTTACAACAATAAATGCCAAAAGAAAGACGGTCATAACAACAAGGTAAAGCAGCGTTAATCGGTTACGAATTTGAGAGAACATTGCGGGCCTCCAATTTATAACCAATTCCTCTAATACTCTGAATTTCCACTTCATCGGTTAAGTTAATTTTTTTCCGAAGCAATCGAATATAGGCATCAAGATTATTTGAAGAGACACTTGCGTCTAACCCCCAAATCCTATCTAAAATAATATCTCTGGGCACTACATGTCCACTGTTTTGCATGAGTAAGTCCAGAACCTGGTACTCTCTGACAGTTAGTTGTATTTCATTGCTTCCCTGTCTTACTATATGAGTCGTACGGTTTAAAACCAAACTGCCATTCTGCAGAATATCATCTTTAATTTTCACATTGCTCCGTCGTGATAATGCCCGTACTCTTGCCAGCAGTTCTTCAAATTCAAAAGGTTTGACAAGGTAATCATCTGATCCGGTATTCAAGCCTAATACCCTATCACTAACTTCATCTTTCGCCGTAAGCATTAGAATTGCTCCCTGATATCCCTGTTTACGCAGATAATCGCAAACCGCAATCCCCGTTTCACCAGGCATCATCCAATCCAGAATAATAATATCGTATGGAGTATGCATAGCATAATCAACGGCTGTGTCACCACGCGTAACCCAGTCAACCTGTAATGCAGCCTTCTCAAGCATATGTTTAATTAACCTTCCAAGCTTAGCATCATCTTCAGCAAGTAATACCCTCATACTATATCTCCTTCTATACGATCCATGTAAGTTACTAAACGATTTCTCACCAATATTCTTATATTATACTAGTATTTCCTTAGATCGAAAAATAGTGACAAATTATCAGACCATCAATACTTTCTATTCAAGTATAAAGAGTAATTCTGAAAACAACATGAAAAGAGAATCGACGGTCCTTTACCTTCTTTGTAGAAGCAACGGTTGACAAATGGTTAACCTAGTGTACAATATACAAGAGGGCCAAAATGGATATTTTACTAATGACATGAGGTTAACACAATGACGGAACAAAAAAAAGCAATGCTGGAATCTATTCTCAGATTGTCAAGAAAATTTTTTGAGGCAATGAAACACCCAAATAACTTTGGCACAGACAGACTCTTATACTCATCAGAAATTCATACTCTTGAAATGATTGGCAAACATCCAGGTATAACTGTGACCGAACTGGCAGACCGACAGGGTATTTCCAAAAGCGCCCTGCCAAAGCTCATCCATAAACTCATCGAAAAAGATCTGGTCTATCGTTATCAGGAAACCGGCAATAAAAAAAATATACTTTTGGAATTGACGGACAAAGGCCGACTTGCCGTTCAACATCACTTCAAATTCCACGAAACCTTTGACAGCGGCATTTTGAAAAAAATTAACTCATTAACGCCGGAAGAATATTTGTTTCTGAGCGATATCCTGCAAGATCTGGAGCAGTATATTGACCACATGAAGCAGCAGGAATAAAAAATTAAACTAACATGATGTTCAACAACCAAATGTCGCGCAATATGCCTTCTCCAACCGGCATTCTTTTTATTCTCCGCTATAGTTCACCTGGTTAACCTTTTTGAAATAACCTATTTTGCATTAACAGCCCTTTCTAACTGACTTCCCAATGACGCATTATCGGAGGCAGGTATGCACTTCACTACGCTCTGATGCTCAACTACAATATTATTTTTTCTTAGCCGAAAACCAATCTGGAGAAAGGAAAATCACTAGTGAATACTTTTGAATTACAGGAAAAACTTAATGGCAAATATAAATTGACCCGGCAGAGAGAGATTATTTTTCACATTCTCAACAGTTACGCAAGCCACCATCTTAGCGCCGAAGATATCCATGAAATTGTCCATGAGCAACATCCGGAAATCGGCTTAGCTACTGTCTACCGAACCTTAGAATTGTTCAGTACCCTGGCTGTTGTGCAAAAGCTCGATTTAGGCGATGGCTGTCAACGTTATGAACTGTACTCACTTCACCATCATCACCTGATTTGCAATGCCTGCGGTAAGGTTTTTGAAATCAAAGGAAGCCTGGCAGATGCATTGGGTACCGTTATCGATGCTCAGACGGATTTTTCAGTTCAGGATTATCGTCTGTACATATATGGATACTGTAAGGATTGTCAAGCAAACGTCACGAGCAATGTGGTCTGATACGTTTTCTGTTTACGCTAAAATACAATGCTACAGCAATAAGGATATCCTTTTGCAAAAAGAGCAATTGATAGTCCTTATATTTTTGATTTATCGTTCACCTTGTTAACCTTTTTCAAAGCTTATTTACGTTAAGGAGTGTTTCTATGTTCAATATGCGACTGAATCTCAACCGAAAAAAATACTATTATGCTCTTGGCGCTTTAACGGCAGGCTGCCTACTGGCCGGTGTCATGGCAAAAACACATTTCGCAAAAATACCAATAAAACCGGAAAGCTTTCCCGTAGTCCGCACCCAGCTCATTCAGGCAGCTAATACCGGACAGGGTTACACCTATGCGGGGGAAGTGCGCGGCCGCTATGAAAGCAAGTTGGCTTTCCAGGTCACCGGCAAAATTATCAAACGCAATGTGCAGCTAGGCAGCATAGTCAATGCTGGCGATGTTCTGATGCAGATGGATGCGAAAGACATTCAGCAGACGGTAAGCAGTCATTCTGCCCAGGTATCTTCCGCCCAATCACAACTTAGACTGGCGGAAATCAATTTGAGCCGCTACCGGCAATTACTGGACAGCGGCGCGATCAGCCATGCTCAGTATGACCAGTACGTCAATGCCTATGATGCCGCCGCGGCAGCAGTGCAGCAGGCGGCAGCCCAATATACTCACGGCGCCAATCAGCTGGATTACACTTTATTGACAGCCGATCAGTCAGGAGTTGTGTCGGCGATCACCGCTGAGGCCGGTCAGGTTGTCAGCGCCGGCCAGGCAGTTATCACAGTTGTCCAGGACGGAGAGCAGGAAATTGAAATCAATGTCCCCGAAAACCGGCTGGAAGAACTAAAAGCCGCCGGACAGCTCCACATTACCTTCTGGGCCTTGCCTAACATAACACTTAACGGCAAGGTGCGGGAAATCGCGCCTATGGCTGAGCCGACAACCCGTACCTTCAAAGTGCGCGTCAGCCTGCTAAATGCGCCGTCAACTGTCAAACTGGGTATGACGGCCACTGTTGCCTTAGCCGGAGGTGCTGCCCCACCTGTATTTTCCATTCCACTGTCTGCACTCTATCAGACTGGCGATACACCCGCGGTCTGGGTTGTGAACGACAATATCCTGACACTGCGCCCCATCCAAACCGGGCCCTTCAGTAATGGCACAATCCAGGTTCTGGCCGGACTGCAGCCAGGCGACCGGATTGTCAGCGCCGGCGTTCATAAATTGACAGAAGGACAGAGGGTAAAAACAGCCGGTGATGCCCTGTGAACCATTTTAACCTTACCGCCTGGTCATTAAACCACAAACAATTTATTTATTTCTTTGTCTTCCTCTTTTTTGTGGCCGGCCTCTTCTCCTACAAAAATGTGGGACGCATGGAAGACCCGGATTTCGCCATTAAACAAATGATTGTCAGCGTTGCGTGGTCAGGAGCCACCGCCAGCCAGATGGAAGAGCAGGTTACGGATAAAATTGAAAAGAAACTGCAGGACCTGCCTGGGCTTGACTATCTGAAAAGTTACTCTACACCGGGACGTACGGTAATTTACGTCAATCTCAAAGATCAGGTACCCGCCAAGGAGCTTCGGGCCAGATGGCTGGAAGCCCGCAATATGGTAAATGATATCAAAGGAACCTTCCCGGAGGGCGTTTCACAGCCCAGCTTTAATGACCGGTTCGATGAAGTATACGGCGTAATCTATACACTGACCGGTGATGGGTTTACCTACGAGGAAATGCGGGAAAAAGCCGAAAAAATCCGCCGCATTCTCTTAAGCGTTCCCAGCGTGAGCAAAGTCCAGCTTCTGGGGGTGCAAACCGAAAAAATCTACATTGAAATCGAAAATAGCAAACTGGCCCGTTTAGGTCTTGATCCGTCCGTAATTACAGCCGCCTTAAAGGAGCAAAATGCCATGGCCGCCGCCGGCATGCTGGAAACGGCATCGGACAATGCTTACTTACGAATTACCGGGATGTTTGAAAATCTGGAAGACATCCGCACTACACCCATTCAAGCAGGTGGCCACACCTTTCGTCTGGGAGACATAGCCAAGGTGACTCGAGCCTATGCCGAACCATCGGACCCGAAAATGTTCTATAATGGTCAGCCGGCCGTCGGCATTGCGCTGGCGATGGAACCTGGCGGCAACATACTGACACTGGGTAAAAATCTTGATAGTACGCTCTCCCAAATAAAACAAGAACTGCCGGCCGGGCTGGAGATCAATCAAACTGTCAATCAGCCGAAAGTTGTGGAATCCTCCATCGGCGAATTTATTGAATCCCTGGTCGAAGCAATCGTCATCGTCTTAATCGTAAGCTTTGCCAGTCTGGGTATGCGGTCCGGTGTGGTAGTGGCCCTAACCATTCCTTTGGTCATTGCCATTACCTTTACCTTAATGTACCTGACAGGCATCGCCCTGCAGAGCATCTCGCTGGGAGCTCTCATCATTGCGCTAGGCTTGTTGGTCGATGATGCCATCATCGCCACGGAAATGACGATCGTCAAGCTGGAACAAGGCTGGAGCCGCTTCGACGCTGCTTGCTTTTCCTATACCTCCACCGCCTATCCCCGTTTGACTGGTGCGTTAATAACCTGCGCAGGCTTTATACCCATCGGTTTCTCCAAAGGGCTCGCCGCCGAATTTTGTGTCGATCTCTTTTGGGTTATATTCTTCGCTCTCATTGCTTCCTGGCTAGTTGCTGGAGCAGTCACACCTTTGCTCGGTTACCAGTTTATTAAAATAAAACCGGCCCAGCAAACAACTAGTGAAAGTAATGCTCACCATGACCTTTATGACACCCCATTTTACCGGCGATTTAAATGCTTGTTACTGTGGTGCATGCAGCACCGCAAAACCGTACTAACAGCTACTGCCGCCGCATTTATCGGCTCTATCTTTCTCCTGGGATTTGTCAAACAGGAATTCTTTCCTGCTTCCAGCCGTCCGGAGCTCATTATCCAGCTCAAATTACAGGAAGGAGCTTCCCTGACCAACACCGCGGAAGTGGCCCGCCAGTTTGCAAAAGAATTGGACGGCGATCCGAATATTTCCTATTACACCTATCATGTAGGTGAAGGAGCTCCCCGCTTTGTGCTCAGTTTTGAACCAACCTTTAATAAATCGAATTTCGCTGAATTCATTGTAGTGGCCAAGGATGTTCAGTCCCGTAATACGCTCGCACAAAAAGCCGAGCAATTATTAAACACCGAATTTACAGATGTTCGAGGACATATAAAGTTACTATTCACCGGAACGGGACCTGATTATCCGGTGATGCTGCGAGTAAAGGGCCCTGACCATGAAAAAGTTCGTGAAATCGCTGAACAAGTCCGCGCCATCATGGCCGCCCATCCGTCTACACAAAATGTAAACCTCAACTGGAATGAAAAAAGCAAAGTAATGCACTTGGAGATTGACCAGTCTAAAGCAAAAGCCCTCGGTCTCAGTTCCCAGAAATTAGCCGTATCGCTCCAAACCCAGTTGTCCGGAATACCTATTACCGAATTTCGTGAACAGGATAAAACCGTCAGCATGGTTCTCCGGTTTGCAGAAGCGGAACGTAATAACCCGGAACGGATAAAAGACCTCAACATCCATGTCGGCAGCGGCAACTATGTCCCGCTTGACCAAATTGCCACCATCCGTTATAACGCCGAAGAAGGCTTAATTTACCGGCGCGACCTGCTACCTATGATTATGGTACAGGCGGAACTGAATCCTACGTCTAAACTTACCGGCTCTGACGTGACCAAGCAAGTTTACGGCAGCCTACAGGAACTTAGAAGTGACCTGCCAGCCGGCTACACCATTGAATTTGACGGTGCAACGGAACGCAGCATTAAAAGCAGCAAGTTCCTGGCGGAGCCCATCCCAGCTATGCTGCTTATCATTATGATTCTGCTCATGATGCAGCTGCAAAGTATACCGAAAATGCTGCTAACCCTCTTAACAGCGCCTCTTGGTATTATCGGTGTATCCATCAGTCTCCTGCTCACCGGAAGTCCTATGGGATTTGTGGTCCAATTGGGAATTCTGGCCTTGTTTGGTATTATTATGCGCAATACCGTTATATTGATGGACCAGATTGAACAACATCTGGTGGCCGGCGACTCGCTATGGGACGCCATTGTGTCAGCGACAATCAGCCGCTTCCGTCCTATCATGCTAACAGCCGCAGCCGCTATCCTAGGCATGATTCCGCTAGTACCCAGTACTTTGTGGGGCTCCATGGCGATTGCCATCGCCGGCGGTTTACTGGGAGCAACTATCCTAACTTTGCTGGTGCTGCCGGTTATGTATGCAGCCTGGTATAAGGCGCAGCCGGATGCCAGCATGAATAACACTCCCCAGAGCCTGCCAGTCAGCAACTTAATCAATAAATCTGATATGCAATAATAGCAACCAGATGCTTTCCCCATATTCTGCTCTGATAGCAAGTATTCTTATCTCCTAAGCTCACTGACAGCGGACAATGCATATGATAGCAGATACGTCGTCGCATTGCCCTGTCACTGTGCTGCTTACTCAATCATGATTTATAACTAATTAATTACTATTGAGAACTGAAAGGACACCTTACACCCATGCTAAAATACAAGAATGTATTCCTTGTTTTAGGGATTATTTTTATTGCTTCTAATTTAAGAACTCCGCTGACAGCAGTAGGACCGCTCGTTAGCGATATACGGTCTGATCTTGGTATTTCAAGCGGTATGACTGGCTTCCTTACGACACTGCCATTGCTTACCTTTGCCGTACTTTCGCTGCCCTCTTCTAAATTAGGCACCAAAATAGGGAATGAACTTGCTATCTTTCTTAGCCTTATTGTGTTAACTGCCGGCATACTACTGCGTTCTGCCGGAGGAAGTGCCGCCTTGTTTGCCGGAACATTTCTGATTGGTACGGGAATTGTAGTCGGTAATGTGCTAATCCCCAGTATTATAAAACAAAAATTCCCCGATAAAATGGGATTAATAACCAGTATTTTTTCAATTGCCATGTCTCTCTCGGCGGGAATTTCATCTGGCATGAGCGTGCCGCTTGCCAACGATCTCCACTTAGGATGGCGTCAGACTCTGCTGGTGTGGATCTTGGTTGCTGTAGCAGCCATCATCTTTTGGCTGCCTCAACTTTATCATCGCGAAAAAGCAGTGAAAGTCGCAAAACCATCTTTCACCGTTAACTCTGTTTGGCATTCTTCACTGGCCTGGCAAGTTACCTTCTTTATGGGGCTGCAGTCATTTCTTTTTTATTGCTTCATTGCCTGGCTTCCTGCAATTCTCCAAAGCCATGGCCTAAGTAAGGCAACAGCTGGCTGGCTACTGTCTTTTTCCCAGATCATTGCCATCCCTGCCTCGTTTATCGTACCAATATTAGCTGATCGCCTCAACGACCAACGTGGTATTACGGCAATTTCCTGCCTGATCTATTTTATGGGACTGCTTGGACTGCTGCTGAGTAAAAATATGATACTACTCACTACATCAGTTGCCTTGATTGGGGTTAGTGGAGGTGCCTGCTTCAGCTTAGCATTTACTTTTATCGGACTACGGAGTAGCAATGGCGCCCAAGCTGCAGTGTTATCGGGAACGGCTCAGTCTGCGGGCTATTTGCTAGCGGCCACAGGTCCAATTCTCATTGGTTATTTATTTGATTACACGCAAACCTGGGCTTCATCTATTCTCTTATGGCTAATTATCACATTATTTCTCTTATATGCCGGTCTTGGTGCCGGGCGAAACCAATACATTTTCCCAATGGTCGAGCCCAAACAGAGCCCTAATTAAGATAACTAGTGGTCTGATGCCCAATTACCCATCTGATTGATGTTTCGACTTCCCCGGCTGATCATGCAGCACCACTTCACTAAGAATATACACAATAACAATCAGCCACCTTACTGTCAATTCGCTATACAAACGACAAAAAAGCTTTACGATAATATCGTAAAGCTTTTTTGTACTTATGGTGACCCCGGCAGGATTCGAACCTGCGACCTTTTGATTCGTAGTCAAACGCTCTATCCAGCTGAGCTACGGAGCCATGTAAATAATAAATGGCAGGGGCAGAAGGACTTGAACCCTCAACCAACGGTTTTGGAGACCGCTACTCTACCAATTGAGCTATACCCCTATAATCAGCGACTTCCTATCCTCCCAGGCCGTTTCCAGCCAAGTACTTTCGGCGTA
>NZ_DALZUO010000051.1:0-8639 GCF_032013335.1 Anaerospora sp.
TCTATTTTTGTTTCCCGGAATATAGTAATAGGCAAATATACGGTTATGTACTTTTGTTGCGATGACAAAAGTACATAACCGTATATTTTTAACGAAAAAGGGCTGTCACTTAAAAGGATAAAACAATAAGAAAAGTGATATAAATAGCAATTAAAAAGCTAATTTTATACCACTTTCTCAGTAATTATTAGCTTTAGAGGCTGTGAATACCGAATCTAATAATGACATCCATTTTCGTAATACTTATTCTCATCTAATACAAGAAAATATATTTCAATCTCACTGTAACCGACATTACGAATATTCCGGTCAAGAATCGCCGCTGCCTGATCTTGCGCCGCCTGGCCACGGTCAAACCAATTAACCTGGACAAAGAGCGTGCTTTTACTCACTTCACCCTCAGAAATACATATCGTTTGGAGAAGTTCAATCGTAAAATATTCTCTGGGGCAACCGATACACTCTGTCAACTCTGTTACCAATTGCTTACTTATTGACTTAACATCCTCTTGGGACATACCTCGAATGATGATTTGCGGCATTAATAAGTTCCTCCCCGTTATAGTCCGCCATATTCAGGCGGACGGAATGAATCTTCCGGCATTGTTAAAAGTTTATGAATGGTATCAATCATCGCCTGCTTATTGATAGGCAAACGCCCATTTACATAAGCGTAATTCGATGCATGGTCGCTATACAAGAGGCTCGTCGCCTGCAAGTTCAAAATAAGCAGTTCCGTTTCCCGCAATGCTTCATACGGGCTAAGCAAGCCAAACTTGCCTTTAGACCATTGGTCATACAGTATCGTCCCCTCCATTGGAATAAATGTCCGCAGGCGAATAAACTCCGGATTAATTTCATTTAGTACCCGGGCACTGGCAAGTGCATGTTCCCCGCTACGCTCCCTTCCTCCAATACCAATCATAATATATTCACTAAGTTCAATACCTGCTGCACGGACTTTCTTTCCGGCTGTTATTACAGCTGCAGCATCGGCTCCTTTGGCAATCCGGGTTAAGGTTATATCGTCGCCACTTTCAATACCGCAGTGTATTCTACTTAAGCCCGCTTTCTTCAAACGCTCAAATTCACCCTCACTTTTGAGGTTAATAAATTGAGTGGAGCCATATAACGTGATTCTCTTGTTAGCAGGAAACAACTGCTGGGTATAGCAAAATATGTCCTCCAGCTGCTCTGTTCTCATAAGAATCGTATTACCATCAGCAAAAAATACTGAATCTACGGTACTGCCATATTGAGCTTGAGCAAGTCTTAAATCTGTTTTTATTTCTTCCACTGAACGTATGCGAAAAGCTTTATCTTTATACATGGCACAAAAAGTACACTTATTGTGTGGACAACCAATAGTTGCCTGAATGATCAGGCTGCTAGCCTCACTAGGCGGGCGATATACAACACCTTCATAGCGCAACTTGTATTTCTCCCCTTTCGTTCTTACATCTGCAGCTACTGTAATTGTACGTTATTCCCGAATTTTTTTCCATGCAATGAATACATCTTTAATCGTCAGATAGACGCCTTTATATAAAAAAGACTCATCAGTTGCTCGCACACTGATGAGTCCGTATAAACATAGGGTAACATTTAAAACTATCGTTCTCCTAGCTTAAGAAAGATATTAATATCTGCCCAATTAAATGCAACATAGCGAATGTCCTCACTGATGATGGAATGACGGGACATAATTAGTTTAGTAAGCTTCCCACAATTTAAACTATTAATCGCCAGATCAAACATTTCTTCTCTTGAGCCTGCCTTATCAGCACTTGTATGCTCCACCATTATCCACCCCTTTAGTTAGGCATTTAGTTTCCGAAAACAATCGGTATGGTTATAGTATAATTCGATATTATATTAATTAAAAATATCGATAAACTATGTTAGAATAGTTTATAACTATCTATTGGAGGCATGACAATGGAATTGCGACAACTGGAATACTTCCAAATGGTTTGCCGGTGCAACAGCATTACGAAAGCCGCAGTTGAATTACATGTAGCGCAACCATCAATCACAATTGCAATAAAAAAACTGGAAGAAGAACTCGGCGTAACCTTGCTGGATAGAACGCAACGACAAATTACACTGACTACAGAAGGCCAGGTTTTTTTGCAGCGCATAAATGATATTTTAAGCCGTCTTCATGATGCAACGATAGAAATGAATGACTATCGAATATTACAAAAAGGTTCCATTAAAATCGGTGTACCTTCCACAATTGGCGCCTTTCCTTTCCCTACCCTTTTTGCGCGTTTTCAACAACTATATCCAAATTTCAAACTGACCGTAGTGGAGGCAGGCTCTTTAACCATTCCCCATTATTTAGAGCGGGGCGATATCGAACTAGGAATCATGATTACTTCTCACACATCTAACTGTCTGGCAACTGCCAGCATCACAACCGGTCAAATTCTTGTCTGTCTTCCTCCCGGCCATCCCTTAAGCAAACTCGATAAAATCCCCTTTACCGATCTGCGCAACGAACGCTTCGTACTACTAAAAGAAGACTCTTATAGCCGGCAGCTAATTTTAGCAGAGTGTCAAAAATACCAGTTTAACCCTAATATTGTATTCAGCTCAAGTCAGATTGAAACTGTGCGCAGTCTTGTTGAACAAGGAGTGGGGATATCTTTTCTTGTCGACGAGGTTGCAAAAAAGCATGGCACCATTATTACCCGTCCTTTAGTCGAACCACTCATGTACCAGATAGCATTAGCCTGGAACAAAGAGCGTTACCTATCAAAAGCAACTAAATTATTTATTGATTTTGTCAATACTTAATTAAATGTCCGTTATGCCCAGGATCCACCCCATAAACAGTCAAGAAGCCACTATTACGAATGTATCTAAATAATTTACTTTTTGTTTGCACGCTATCGTTCGCGGTTTGTAACTATTATTCAATTTTATTAGGCCTAGTCTGACGATAGAATGTCAAATAGTGACAGGATTTTTCATTTACTATGTATAATAGATATTACGTAGTAGATAAAATGTAGAAGGTGACGACTAATGAAAAAGATGTTGCGGCATATACTTTTTTTATGCCTCTTTTTAACAATGGCGCTGCCAGTGTCCGCACAAACTATTTTGTATGTTCCTGCAGATGATCGTCCAGTAAGTTTCCAATCAGCTGTCGATACAGTAGCAGCTGCCGGATATACTGTCCTGGTCCCCCCTAGAGAATACTTAGCTGGTCGCAGCCGTGAAGGCGATCCCGAACGGTTATGGGAGTGGGTACTTACAAATGCAGGGCAGGCTGATGCTCTAGTCCTGTCAGCAGACTCCTTAATTTATGGAGGCTTAGTAGACTCACGAGTCCATGAATTCAGCAGCGTTGTGCTCGAATGGCGTTTAAAACGTTTCAATCAGCTCAAAAAACTTTGCCCACAAACTCCTTTATATACTTTCAGCACAATTATGCGATCTCCTAAAGCAAGCGGCAGTCCTGTAGAGCCAGCTTATTACGGCAAATACGGCAGCACCATTTTTCTGGTTACGTCTTTGCAAGATAAAGCAGAAACTTCAGGTTTAACAGATGCAGAGCGCTGGCAACTGCAAGCAGCATCTGCCACCCTCCCCGCCGATATACTGGCAGACTGGATGAATAGAAGAGCTAAGAACTATCAAATCAATTCCCAATTAATCAATCTCACGCGAACAGGCGTTATTGACTATTTCATTGCCGGCCGTGATGATACAGCTGTTTTCTCACAGTCCCATAAAGAAGGACGTATGTTGAAACAACTGGCCAGCGATTTATCTGTACAAAAATTTACTTCTTTTCCCGGTGCCGATCAGTTAGGCATGATATTGCTTGCCAGAGCCTATAATACGTTAAACAAAGCGACCCCTATAATAATGCCATATTACGCGCTTGGTACCGCAGGCGCGACGATTCCCCGCTATGAGGATCAGCCTTTTAACCAGACTGTTACTGAGCATATAATTGCTGCAGGCGGCATCGTCGGAACTGCTGATCAGCGTCCCGATTTATTGTTAGCGATAAATACACCACTTGCTGCCGTAACAGAAGAGGCTGAGCTGCTTGATAATATTCCGGCCATATTATCAAGTACCCGTCAATTTGTAGCTACTATAAGAAATAACATTTCTGCTTCCATACCGGTAGCCGTAGTTGATGTTGCTTTCGCCAACGGAGCCGATAACGCCCTGATGACTGAGCTAAACAATAACCGTCTGCTCACTCGGCTTAGCGCATATTCCGGCTGGAATACTGCCAGCAATACCCTTGGTTATGCAATCGGCCAGGGTTTAATGGCAAAGACAACCAATGATACAGAACGCCTAAAGCTTTTAGCCGTCCGTTACCTTGATGACTGGGCCTATCAGGCTAATGTCCGCAAGGAAATTTACCGAGAGCAGTCCGATTTGCGTGATGACAATGTGAGATATCTCGATCAGCCAAATACTGAGCTGGAGGCGTTAGTACAAAAAAAGCTTCGTAATTTCGCCTCAAAGCAACTCTGGCTGAAGCCTGACTCTATACAAGTCACCTTTCCCTGGAGTCGTCTATTTGAAGTAGAGATTATATTTTTATCGCCTGAGCCGGATCATGACAGTCATTAAAATAAGATGATCAAAGACCGCTTTATTGGAGAATCACTCCTTTAAAGCGGTCTTATTAATCAAACGTAGGTTCAAGCCATTTGTCAGCATCAGTACTAATACCGACTTTACCTGGTCGCTCTCCTTCAATGCGAGGAAAGGATATGATAAAGGTAGTTCCAGCTCCCACTGTCGATTTCATGTCGATTTTTCCGCCATGCCGTTCGACTATGCTGTAACATACTGCTAATCCAAGACCGGTACCACAATCTTTCGTCGTAAAGAACGGATCAAAAATCTTACTCATGTACTCTTGATCAATTCCACAGCCATTGTCTATTGTTATTAATTCAACCTTATCAGGTCTTACCTTCGTTTTAATATACAATTTCCCTTTGGCGGTCATTGCTTCTATTGCATTGCGGGAAAGGTTCAAAATCAATTGCTTCATTTCTTTTTCATTCAACAATAACATTGGCATTGCTTCTTCCAGGTTCAATACTACTTCGATATCATGCTTTGCTGCATCTGCCTGTAATAATGGCACAATACTGTTGATGATTGAATTAATATTTTGTTCTTCCTTCACTACCGCCTTATTCTTTGCAAGTGACAAGAAATCAGTAACAATGGTATTAATGCAGTTTAACTCTTCCATAATGATAGCATACTTTTCGCGCTGCTCATCTTCTGCTTTAGCAGCAAGCATCTGTATATATCCCATTACCACCGTCATTGGATTGCGAATCTCATGAGCTACGCCTGCAGCCATTTCGCCAATCAAATTCAGGCGATCCAGCCTAGCAAGCTCTTTACGTAGCTGCTCTAATTCGGTAATGTCCTGATAAAAAGCCACTGCCCCGATTATTTTACCGCTGGCCGGTTCGCGGGTAGGATGCACACTGGCTAAAAAACACTTTTCACCGCGCTGACATAACCGCGAGTTTATTTCCTCTCCCTGCAACGCCCGTGCAATTAACAGATCATCAGCATAATCCTCCTGAATTGCCATAGACATCTGATGAACCTGCGACGATTTAAAGCGATTATATATTTGCGGCAAAAGCTGGATTGCCGTATTATTAATTGCTGTTATAAAACCTTCGCTGTCAACAGTGAGAATTGCAAGCGGCGCCGTATCAATCAATTGCTGCAATCGCTGTGCTTCATTAATGTATTGCAGCGTCAACTGCTGCTGAATAGTCTCTGATTCCTTATTTTGCGTAACATCCCGTGCCACACAAAAAACAGCTGCTACAACATGATTTCTTCCAAATATAGGATTTAAGAAATATTCCAGGTAACGAATCCCATGAGGAAATGCAACCTTAGCAACTTTTGACATAGAAGTCCCTAATAGAAACACTGTCTTTAAATGGGCTTCAAAGGGGATCATGATTTCCCTCGGCAGACCTAATTCCCGCCAATTTTTACCAATTACGTCTAATTGCTTCAAGCCAAACAGTTGTGCTCCTGATATACTGGCGTATGTAAATCGACTATGTCCATCCAGAATAAAGGCACAATCATGACTTAGTGAAATTATTTTTCCGAAAACCTCAGATTGATTTTTAATCGCAGTAGTTAGCGCAGATAATTCAGTCTCAATTATTTTACGATCAGTCATTAACTTTTCAAGTTGCTTGTCAACTTCTGTTAATTTCGATATATATTCCTGGATTAATTGCAGCATCAACTGGCCACCCCACGCTATCAATAGTTTCAAAGCCAACGAAAGAAACACGGTTACGAGCCTACCGTGTTCTAAAATACGTTACTTTATCAAGTTAAAACGACGTATAATGAAATAGCTATTCCCTAATTTTATCTGAATTCCCTGCTAATTAAGCGCTATTTTTATCAATATTTACCTAATAATCCAGAAGAATCGACATAATCATTTATATTTTCCACTTTTTTTACGGGCATTCCTTATTATACAAAATAAGTATTACCTCCTTTACCCGGTGACCTAGCAATAATTTATTCAACTTTTCCACGAAATTAACGTTGACGTAATATCTAGATTATGATAAAATTTATCTTTTGTTTGCTATTAATTGCCTCTTATTATATACTAAGATAAACGGCAGTTAATGGGGGTGACTCATGTTTAAAGTAGGCGATAAGATTTTTTATCCAATGCATGGCGGTGGTATTATCTCCACCATCGAAGATAAAGAAATTTTTGGCGAAGTTCAGGCTTACTATGTAGTAAGCATTCTGCACAGAAACATGCAAGTAATGATCCCTGTTAACAAAACTGACAATCTAAAGCTACGCCATATTGTCGATCCGGCAAAGCTTGATAACATGCTGACTATGCTCCCCACGGGGGAAACCGACACCTCGATCAGCGACAACCAGCGCCACAAGATTAATCTTAACAAAATTAAAAGCGGCGACATCTATGAAACAGCAGAAGTTATCCGCGATTTAGTGCGCAGTAATAACAAAAAAAAGCTGAGCATGGTAGATTCAAACATGCTGGATAATGCCCGCCAAATACTAATAAGTGAAGTCGTTTTAGTTAAGGGAATTGAGCATGATCAAGCTACTTCATTAGTAAACGAGATAATTGATATTATCTAGGTCAAATAATAAAACGACTCATCTGCGAACTGCAGATGAGTCGTTTTATTATTACCGTTTATCGCTCGCGCTTATTAACATTTCCCCTGGCTAACGAGGCAAAAATTCCTACGGCACAAATTCCTGCAAAAACCAAAAAGGCCGTATGAGCTCCTGCCTGGATCATTTCTGAAGAATTAATTCCCGTATTGGCTCCGCCTGCATGAACAGATAGCAGCATTGTAACAATAGCGATGCTTACGGTTTGGCCAATCAACCGCATTGCTGCCAGGGAAGCGGCCGCTATGCCGTAAAATCTCTTTTCTACCGCTCCCATAATCGCATTATTATTAGGGGATGCAAATAAAGCGAACCCTAGCCCAATAAGAATTAGATTAGCAACAAGCAGCCAGAGAGAAGTATCTTTAGCAATGAAACTAAAAAGGAATAGTCCCAGCGTGCTCAATGCCATTCCCCAGGACGCAACTACTGCCGGCTCAATCCGATCAGAAAGAGCACCAGCCAAAGGAGAAAAAATCACCATAATAAGAGGCTGAGATAATAAAATCAGTCCTGCTAATTGGGAATCATATTCCATCACTACCTGAAGATACAGCGATAATACAAAGGCAACAGCAAAAGTGGCACTATAGTTAATCATCGCTGCAAGATTGGAAAATGCAAAAGCTCTGTTATCACAAAATAACTCAACATGAAAAATCGGATATTTTTGTTTTGATTCGTAATAAATGAATCCAGTTATTAGCAACAAACCCAGCCCAAGAATATATTTTCCCCAATAGCTTTGTGAGACCTCCGAAAATCCATAGAGAACTGCACTAAGCGAGCTTATACAAAAAAGGCTGCCGATAAAATCAAACTTTTCGCCTTTAGCTCCGGCCCATTCTCCTTTTAAGCGCCATGCAGCTAATGACGCAGCAGCGAGTCCAATGAATGCCGTAAAATAAAAAATACTTCGCCATCCAAAATAGTGATTCATAAAACCACCTAAGACAGGCCCCAGCGATAGACCAACATAAGTAGCTGCTGCTGTAAGCCCCATGGCTTGGCCGCGTTTCTCCGGCGGATAAACGGATGTTACAATAGCAATGCCCGTACTGAAAATCATTGAGCTGGCTGCGCCCTGACAAGTTCTAAAAAATATCATAGATTCTATTGACCAGGCAAACCCTGACACTAGGGCAAACAACGAAAATAAGACTATGCCTGTAATATAAATCTTTCTTCGCCCTACAATATCTGCCAGCCTGCCAAAAGGCAGCAAAAAAGCCGCTGAAGCAAGTAAATAACCGGCTACTACCCAGCTAAGCATTGTAGCCGACCCATTAAATTCAGTTCCAATAGCGGGTATGGCAAGATTAATAGAACTCCCCATAAACGGCGCCAAAAAAGAAGTAACCATAACGACTACTAGTACTGCTGACTCTAACGACAACTGCAAGTTCATACACATACCC
>NZ_DALZUO010000052.1:0-2614 GCF_032013335.1 Anaerospora sp.
AGCCGGGTCTTTGCTGTCGTATAAGAGGAGGAAATAGAAAGAATATAGCGAAAATAATTGCCAGAATACCATATGTGAAAGTGGTGGCAGTATGTATCAGCTAAGTGACCAGGAATATATCGATAAAGAGATGCGCCGGCAAAACAGGCTGTTGAAGTTTTTACATGATACTGCGCTGGATGTTATGAATCGAAGAGAAGTATTTGATTTACTTGAGACAATACTGAGCCGGGCGGCGGAACTGATTGGTACCAGAACTGGCTGTGTATTGCTGGTTAATAAGGAAAAGACGGAACGGGTTCGTGTTATTGCAACCGGACAGGCAAGAACATTTCTGGGTTCACGGGATAAATTGGATGTTGGGGCAGCTGGACAGGTATGGCGGACAGGACAAGTAGTTGTTATTAATAATTATAAGCTATGGAGCGAACGGCTTTCGTCAATCAGTATTGTGGCAGAAGCGGTTGCTTATTTTCCGCTAAAAAGCAATGACGAAGTGGTTGGAATTATCGGACTATGGCATACAGATGCCGGACAAACTTTCAGTAATCAAGATATTGAGGATTTGCAGCAGTTCGCGAGCCTGGCTTCGATTGCCTATACAAATGCGCAGCTTTACCGGGAGGCGCAGAAGGAAATCAGTGAGCGTAAAACCGCTGAAAAATTGCAGCAGGCTTTATACCGTATTTCCGAAACAGCCAGTTCTTCACGCAATTTAAATGAACTTTACCGCTCAGTTCATCTGATTATTAGTGAACTGATACCGGCAGAAAACTTCTATATTGCCGTCTATGATGAAAAGCAGGCTATGATCAGGTTTCCTTACCGGGTAGACCAATATGATGCCAACATAACAGGCAGGCCGTTAAAAAAGGGAATTACTGAGTATGTGATGCGAACTGGAAAACCGCTGATCATCAATCCTGAAACATTTGCTGATTTGGAGCAGGCGGAAGGGATCGCGATTAGCGAGACTATTTCTGCCGACTGGCTGGGAGTGCCGTTGAAAGCAGCAAATGAGAAGGTCATCGGTGTACTGGCGGTGCAGACGTATGATCATGGAGTGCGGTATACCCGGGATGACTGTCATATTCTTACGTTTGTCTCCAATCAGGTAGCTATGGCAATTGAGCGAAAACAGGCGGAAGAAAAATTACGGTTCCTTAGTCATCATGATGCGTTGACCGGGCTATACAATCGTGCTTATTTAAATGATGCCATGAAATTAGTGGAGCATTTCGTCCCTTTGTCAATGGTAATTTGCGATGTGGACGGACTGAAGCTGGTAAATGATACGTTGGGACATGCCGCCGGTGATGAGATGTTACGCGGTACCTCCCAGGTCCTTAGCGGTGTGTTACGTGCCACAGACGTAGCGGCCCGTATTGGCGGAGACGAGTTTGCCTTACTTTTACCGGGGACGGATGCAGTAACAGCGGGCAAGCTTTGTAACAGTATACGGGAAGGCATTGCTAGTTATAATAAGCAAATAAGCGGAGTTCCGCTTAGTCTGTCGCTTGGGTTTGCTTCGCGCAGTGAGAGCAGCATAACGCTGCAAAATCTTTATAAAGAAGCGGACGGACATATGTACCGTGAAAAGTTACATCGTTCACGCAGTGCCCGCAGTGCAATTGTAAAAACAGTCATGAAGTTATTGGAAGCGCGCGATTTCATTACGGAAGGGCACGCTGAACGACTGAAAGATCTGGCATGTGCCCTTGCCCGGCAGTTGGGATTCAGCGAGACTCAAGTAGGGGATATTGGCTTACTAGCCCAATTTCATGATATCGGTAAAGTAGGAATACCGGATCATATCCTTTTTAAGCCAGGCATGCTTACTATTGAGGAAAAGAAAGAAATGGAGCGTCATTGTGAGATTGGCTACCGAATTGCCCAGTCTGCTTCCGACTTGCTGCCGATAGCAGACTGGATCTTAAAGCATCACGAATGGTGGAATGGAAATGGTTATCCACTTCGGCTTCAAGGTGAACAGATTCCGATTGAATGCCGGATACTTGCCATTGTTGATGCTTATGATGCTATGGTTAGCGACAGGCCTTATCGCAAAGCAATGAGTCATGAGGCTGCAATAGCGGAATTACTTCGCAATGCAGGTACGCAATTTGATGGATTTTTGGTAAAGCATTTTGTTGCAATGAATTTGGTGTCATAAAAAAGTGCATATTTCTAGAAAAATACAGTTGACATAGCTTGTATTATTTGATACTCTATATAAGTCGCCGCACAACAGTGTCAGTAATTGCAGAATGAAGCAATAATATGACGCGAAAATGCAGTTGACAAATTAGCACAGACATGTTAACATAATGTTCTGTATGATGCGGAAGTAGCTCAGCGGTAGAGCATCGCCTTGCCAAGGCGAGGGTCGCGAGTTCGAATCTCGTTTTCCGCTCCATTTATCCAGTGGCGATAGCTGTAGGGATCCACCTGTTCCCATCCCGAACACAGTAGTTAAGCCTACAAACGCCGAAAGTACTTGGCTGGAAACGGCCTGGGAGGATAGGAAGTCGCTGGTTATACCAGGTAATTCTGGTCTTATTCCTCGATAGCTCAGTTGGTAGAGCAATCGGCTGTTAACCGATCGGTCGTAGGT